>JANXVA010000691.1 GCA_025351875.1 Myxococcales bacterium
GTATCGCCGCAAGAACGCGCCGTACGACTCGCTCGAAGAGCTCCACATGGTGCGCGGCATCAGCGAGGATTTCTGGTCGACCTTCATCGACCCCGACCCGACCAACCCGAAGAAGCGCGTCGTCACGGTGTGGGGGCAGGGCGCCGTCAACGTGAACACCGCGAATGCGCAGACGCTCCTCGGCGTCGTGTGCGCCGGCGCTCCGACGGCGGAGATCTGCACCAACGCCGACCAGGCCGCGCTCTTTCTCACCGGCGTGACGATGGCGCGCGGAATCACGATGGGCGCTCCGATGTTCGGCAACACACGCGACTTCGTTCAGGCGCTGTCGGGGCAGGGGCAGCTCGGCCCGCTGCTCGCGTCGATTGGCATGAAGCCCGTCGTCTTCAAGTCGCAGACCGAGTTCCAGAAGAGCATCACGACCGAGAGCAAGATGTTCTCGATCTACGCCGTCGGCGTGAAGAAGGGCTACCGCCGCGAGACGCGCGTGCAGCTCCACGCCGTCGTCGACTTCCGCAACGCACCGAGCCTCGCCGCGCCTGCGCCGACCGCGAACCCGCTCGGGGGCGCCGCGGCCCCTCCGACCGCCGCGGCCACCGCGGCCGCCACGTCGGCCTCGGCCAACGCCGACGCCATCGCCGCCGCCAACGCGCCCAGCACGGGCGGCACCATCGTCTACTACCGAGTGCAATAGAGAAGGACCATTCATGAGCACCTGGTTGGGCATCGACATCGGAACGACCGCCGTGAAGGTCGCGGCAGTCCGCACCGCGTACCGCAAGGTGCAGCTGCTCGGCCTCGCGAGCGTCGAGGTCGCGCAGGCCGGCGGCGTCACCGAGGCGCTCGTCCAGGCCACGCGCGCGGTCATGGGTGAGCGTGGCGGGCTGGGTGACGCCATCGCGATCTCGCTCGAGGGCCAGCGCGGCACCGTCAAGGTCGTCGGTCTGCCGGCCTCGGCGCAGAAGCAGATCGCCGAGGTGCTCCCGTTCGAGCTCGAATCGGCGCTCCCGTTCGACATCGAGGAGGCCGTCTACGACTACCGCGTCCTGCCCGGCCTTCGGGAGACCAAGGGCGAAGAGCTCGCGGTGCTCGTCGGCGTCGCCAAGACGAGCGACGTCGCCGCGCGGATCGATCTCATCAAGGGCGCGCTCTCGGCCGAGCCGGAGCGCGTCGGCATCGGTGCGTTCCCGATCGCCAACCTGCTTCCGTACGTGCCGGTGCTCGGCGAGGGCGTCGTCGCGATCGTCGATCTCGGGACGGTCTCGAGCGATGTCCTCGTCATGAAGGGCGGCGAACCGCTCTTCGCGCGCACCGTAGCGCTCGGAACGAAGGGCCTGCCGGGCACCGCCGCGAAGCTCGCGCGTGAGCTCCGGACCACCATCGCAGCGCATCGCTCGCAGGGCGGCGAGCCGCCGACGCGCCTCCTCCTCTGCGGTGGCGGCGCCTACGTGTCGGGCGCTGAGGCCTTCCTCTCGAGCGCGCTCGACATTCCCGTCGAGGTCCTCCCGACGCCCGCTCTCGAGATGGTGAGCGTCTCGCCGGAGCACCACGCGGCGCTGGCACGATTCTCCAAGGCCATCGGCCTGGCGCTCGGGCTCGGCCCGCGCTCGGTGGGCTTCAACTTGCGCAAGGGACCGCTCGCGTTCGAGCGCGGCTTCGCGTGGGTGAAGGAGAAGGTGCCGCTGCTCGCCGGGCTCGCTGCCGTGATCCTCGTGAGCTTCCTCTTCTCCGCGTGGGCGCAGCTCTACGCGAAGTCGAAGGACAAGGCCGTCCTCGAGAAGGCGCTCTCGATGGTGACCAAGGACGTGCTCAACGAGGAGACCTCCAGCCCGAGCCGCGCAAACGAGCTCCTCGCCTCGCAGACGTCCCTCAGCGACGACGATCCGCTACCCCACGCCGACTCGTTCGACGTGATGGTGAAGCTCTCCGAGCTCATTCCGCCGTCGATGACCCATGACATCGAGGAGCTCGACATCCAGAAGCAGCACGTCATCGTGCACGGCATCGTCGGGAGCATCCCCGACGCGCAGGCGATCAAGACGTCGCTCGAGAGCGAGCGCTGCTTCGCCGACCCGAAGATCACCCGAACGACCGCGCAGGTCGGCGGCACCGCGCAGAAGTACGTCCTCGAGTTCGACATCAAGTGCCCCGAGGACGTCAAAGGCGGAGCGAAGAAGCCCGCGGCGGCAGCGGGCGCCGCCGCATCGAGCGCGGCGACTCAACCCACGGGAGGTAAGTGATGATCATTCCGATCTTCGAGCGCTGGGGTCTGAACCCGCGTGAGCAGCGGATGGCGAGCATCGCCGTCATCGTCGTCGGCGTGATGGTGCTCCTCGCCGTGCCCATCGGCCTCCAGACGCTCGTCTCGAGCCGCCGAAGCGAGAACGACGACCTCCGGAATGCGCTTGCTTCCGTGAACAACGCGCGCGGGCAGATCCGCGAGCGTCAGGACCGCAAGAGCTCGCTCGCAGCGCGTTACGGGAAGAAGGCGCCCCAGCTCGCCGGCTTCCTCGAGCAGAGCGCCAGCGCCCAGAAGCTCCAGGTCACCGACTCCGTCGACCGTCCCGACGTTCCGCACGGCAAGAAGTACGTCGAGCGCAACACCGTCATCCACCTCAAGAAGTCCGGGATGGCGTCGATCGCGAAGTTCCTCGAGGCCATCGAGAAGAGCGGCTATCCGGTGGCGGTCTCGCGACTCAACATCCGGAAGCGGGCGGGGGAGCCCGACTCGTACGACGTCGAGGTTGGCGTCTCCGCCTACGACCGCACCGAGACCACGCCGCCGGTCTCCTCCTCGGCGCCGCCGGAGAAGAAGCCGTGAGCGAGGCCATGAAGGAGCGCCTGAAGCGCATCGCCCCGAAGGTCGGCTACCCGCTCTTCTATCTCTTCTCGCTCGTCCTGTTCCTGTCGTGGACGTTTCCGTACGACAAGCTGAAGGAGCGGATCGTCACGACCTTCAACGGGCAACAGCGGAACTCCACGGCCCCGACCGAGCTGCAGATCGAGGAGCTCGACTCCTCGTGGCTCACGGGCGTGAAAGCGAAGGGCGTGAAGCTGATCTCGCCCTCCGCGGACCCCACGAAGGGGCCGACCGAGATCAAGATCGACGAAGCCAGAATGCGCATCTCGCTGCTCGGCCTCCTCGTCGGCAACAAGGACGTGAGCTTTCGCATCGATGCCTTCGACGGGAGCATCAAGGGGACCTTCGAGGACAGCGGCAAGGAGCGGAACATCGACGTGACCTTCGAAGGCGTCGACATGAGCAAGATCGACGCGATCGCCGCGAATGCTGGCTTCCCGCTGGAGGGTAAGCTCTTCGGAACCCTGAAATTGCAGCTCCCCGAAGGCAAGGCCTCGAAGGGGAACGGCACCGTGAACCTCGAGATCCGCGACATGTTCGCGGGCAATGCGAAGGAGCTCACCGTCAAGACGCCGCTCGGTCCGTTCACGCTGCCGCGGCTCAAGGTCGGCACCTTCACGGTCACCGGAGACGCCAAGGAAGGCGTGCTCAAGATCACGAAGGCCTCCGCCTCCGGCGGTGACGTCGACGTGAACGGCGAGGGGCGAGTCCAGCTCCGCGAGGTCGCGACGGACGCCCACCTCGACGTGAACCTCAAGTTCAAGATCAACGACGCGTACCGCAACACGAACGACAAGACGAAGATGCTCTTCGGCGCTCCGGGCGGCAAAGAGAAGCCGATGCTCGAGATGGACCCGCGCATGGCGAAGTCGAAGACGGCGGACGGCTTCTACGGCCTGAAGATCGGCGGCACGCTCGCGAAGCCCGATCCCCAGCCGTCGGGCGGCGGCAGCGTCGTCGCCCCGGGCTTCAGCGGCGGCTCGAGCGGCGGCTTCAACTTCAAGTAGCCGCCGCCACGCCCCGGGAGTTCACACGGAGACTCGGAGGCTCGGAGGTTTCTTTGCTGGTTCGCCACGGAGCCACCCCGCCGCCGCGATCTTCCGGGTCGCGACGACGTCGGCTGCTCGGCAGGACCACCCCAGATCCTCCGAGCCTCCGAGCCTCCCTGTGATCTCGGATCTTCGATGCCCTCCATGCGTGCTAGACCGCCTGGCATGGCGATGCTCGTTGGGGTCATTCATCTGCCCGCCCTGCCCGGGAGCCCGCGCGGGACGCTGATCGCGCGCACTCCGCAGCGCTCAGCGTCCCGCG
>JANXVA010000696.1 GCA_025351875.1 Myxococcales bacterium
ACTGGTACAGGGCGAGCTGCGCGCGAGCGTGGTGGAACTTCGGGTCGTCCTTGAGGACCTGCTCGAACTTCGCCTTCGCGTTCTTGTCGTCGTTGCAGCGCTGGTACGAGAGACCGGCGTTGAACGTCGCCTGCGGGAAGCGGCCCTTCTGGGACGAGACCGCGTCGTCGAACATCTTGGCGACGGAGCCGCACGCGGCGTCGTCCCAGTTGTTCGCCTTGTCGTGCTCGACGAAGGCATCGAGGGCCGCGTTGAACTTCGCCTGCGCGTCCTTCGAGACCTCGTCGGGAGTCGGTGCGCCGCCTGCACCTGGCTTACCGGGAACCTTGGGGCCTTCGGTGCCGCCGCCGCCGCCACAGGCGACGACCGCAGCGAGGAGCGAGGAGCAGAGGAGAGTCGTGATTCGGTTCTTCATGGCAGTCCTCACTTCTTCTTCCCGCCCGGGAGCGGACGAGCGCCGCCCTTGGGTGCAGCAGCAGCTGCAGGCTTGGACGCCGGCTTGCCGCCGCCCTTGGGTTCCGCCGCTCCGCCGCCTTCCTCCGTCGTAGACACGGTGGTCTTCTCCGGAGCAGCTGCCGGCGGGTGCCAGAACGTACCGTCGGTGAGGACCGGCGGCGACTTCTCGTCGAGACCGCTGTTGGAGAGCGTGGGCGCTCCGCGAAGCTCGTCGACGACGTGGTATTCGGACTTGTAGTTCTTCGCGAGCCAGACCTCGCAGTTACGCGAGTACTCGTCGAAGTACTGGTACTTGACCGACAGATCGAGGCACTTCTTGAGCGCCGGCTTCGCGTTGCGAACCTTGAACGGCTCGGACGCTGCGTCGAGGCTGTCGTAGTAGACACCGCGGAGCTCCGCGTCCGTCTTCCACGCGGCCGGGATCGGCGCACGGCGGAAGTCGTCGACGAGATCGCCCCACATGAGCCCGGCGCGAGAGCCGGCGGCGATGACCCACTTCGGCGGCGGGACGGGCTTGAGCTCGAGGATCTTGATGTACTCGGGCTCGACCTTCTCGATCGCCGCCTTCTTCTTCTCGTACCAGTCCTTCACCTTGGTCTGGATGTGCTTGATGACCGTGGCCTTGTCGCCCGGGCCCGAGTAGGCCGGGAACTTCACAGTCTCGACCTCCGCCTTGCGACGCTCTTCGGCGGCGAAGAAGTACGCCTCGCCGACGGCGTTGAGCGCCTTCGCGAGACGACGATCCTGCGAGCCGGCGTCCTCCGTCGGGTACGCGGCACGGATGGCGGCCTCGGCCTTTGCCGGGTCGTTCCAGAGCCCGCGAACCTTCGCGTACTCGCCCTTCGCCTGTGCCTCGCCCGTGCCCTTGTACCCCTGGAGGTACACGCGACCGAGCGTTGCGTGAGCCTGTACCTGGACGTCCGGCGCAGCCTTGTCGATGACGCCCATCGACCCGGTGAGCGCGCCGCGCGCCTTGTCCCAGTTCTGCTGCTCCGCGTAGTGGGCGCCGACCGCGAACGCGATCGAGGCCGTCTGCGCCGGCTTTGCGCCGCCGTAGTTCCTCGTGAACGTCTGCGCATCGGCGATCGCGAGGTCCTCCTGGCCGAGACCAAGGCGGAGAATGACGGCGTCGGCGAGGGCCTTGTCGGCGTCCGGCGCCTTCGGGTCCGCCTTTGCGTAGCGCTCGTACCAGTCGGCCGCGAGCTCGTAGACGGCGATGGCCTGGTAGTTACCGCCGATCTCGTACGTCGCCTTCTTGGCGAGCGGCGAGTTCAGCTTGAGCTTCTCGTCGTAGGCGAGGAGCGACTTGCGCGCCGTGATCGCCTTCGCGACGAGGCGTGCAGCCTGGAATGCGCGAGCCGCGTTGTACGCGATTTCGTCGCACTTCTCGGCCTGCGGGGCCGCGTTGTTCGCGACCGGATCCTGGCAGTACTTCCGGAACATCTCGAAGTACGCGGCGCCGCCCTTCTCGTAGAGAGCGAGGGCCTCTCTGCCGCCTTCCTTGTCCGCGCGCTCGACCAGCTTCTGGGCCTTGATGCGGAGGATGTCGACCTGGATCTTGTTGAGGCTCGTGCAAGCCTCGGCGTTCTTCGCAGCCTTCTCGCCCTGGCAGTAGAGCTCGATGAACTTCGGAACGTCCTGCTCCATGTCATCGAAGCAAGCCGTCTTGGAGAAGTGCTGACCGAGGACGTTGACGCTCTCGAGGTACAGCTGCGACGCATAGATGCCGACATCGCGATCCGAGTTGTTGAGCGCGATGTCGCGGAAGCCGATCGCGGCCTCCTCCCAGTGCTGGGACTCGAAGTAGGTGCGCGCGCGCGCGTACTTCACTTCGACGAGCTGCTCTTGACCCGCGTTGTCGCTCTTCGGCGGGTTGATGTAGCAAATGTACCGATTGAAGGCCTGGACCATGCCCTTCTGGTTGTCGGTCATGTCCTTCGGCTTGAGCTTCTCGCGCTCCTGCTCGGCGAGCTTGGCCTTGTCCTTCTCCGGCTTGTCCGCCTTGCTGGCGCCGGGGAGGTTGCCTGAGCCCTTACGGTCGGCGCCGCCCTTGTGCGTCTCTTCGTAGATGTTCTGGTAGCAGAGCACCGACGCGTACGCGGCCTCGGGGGCCTCGGGAGCCGTGGGGTTCTCGGCGACGACGGAGTCGAACGCCGGACCGCATTTCGCCCAGTCCTTCTGGAAGTACAGAAGGTCGGCCATGGCGTACTTGATCTTGTAGATGTTCGGCCAGTCCTCCTTCACGACGCGCGGGAAGACGAACGTGCTGAACTCCTGGGCGTTCCAGGTGTCGACGACCTTCTTGTAGAGGGACGCGGCCGCGCCCATCGTCTTCAGGTCGCCGGTGCCGCGCTGCCCTTGCGAGCCGACGGCCTCGAGGTGCCACGCCATCGCCGTTTCCGTCGCGAGAGCCGCGCTCTTGTTGGCGCACTCCTGCTTCAGCTCGGACGAGTAGCTCCCGTTCTTGAACTCCTGGGCGACCTTGACCTGGTTGTCGACCTCCTTGACGATGACTTCCTTGTTGCCGGACTTCATCGCCATCGTCGCTTCGGTGATGTGCGCCTGATAGACGCAGTGATGACCGGACTTGTCGCGACCGATGAGGTCTCGGTAGAGGAGAATCGCCTCGGGATAGTGACCCGTGTCGAGGTAGTTGTTACCGAGGTCGTCCATCATCTTGTACGTCTTCTCGTTCGTGCCGGAGGCATCGCCCGAGATGTTGTGCAAGAAGTTGTAGGCCTGCGCCGGGTCGCCCTTGAGGGCGTAGACCGGGATGACGTCACGACGCGCGCTGTCGGCGAGCTTCGCAGCTCCCGGTAGCTGGTTGTGGACGACACCGAACTCGATCGTCTTCTTGAAGGCGTTGAGCGACTTGTCGAGCTCGCCCTTGTTCCAGAAGACGTACGCGAGCTTGTACCAGGCGTAGCCGTAGACCTTGTTGTTCGGCGGCGGGTACTTGATGACCTCCGCGTAGGCCTGCGCGGCGAGGTCCCACTTCGACGGATCGCCCTGCGCTTCGTTGAAGAACAATTCGCCGAACGCGAGGTACGCGTTGGGGATGTACTTCGAGTCGGGGCGCTTCTTGATGAGGTCGAAGTAGACGGAGCGCGCGTTCTTGAGATCGCTCGCCTGCTCGTACTCGTACGCGAGGTAGTAGAGGACCTCGTCGAGCTGCCCGTACGTCGGGTAGTCGTTCGCGATGAGCGTGTAGTTCTCGATCGCCTTCTTGCGGGCGAGCTTCATGACCTGATCGGCTTGATTCGCCTGGGTCTGCTGCTGGCCTGCGGCCTGCGGGTTGGTCTTCTTGAACCCGTCGCGCTTGATCTCCGCTTCCGTCTTGTCGCGGAAGGCGGCGGCTTCCATTTCGACGTACGCCTCCGCGAGGCGACGGCCGAGCTGCGGGCGGTCCGGAGCGTTCTTCTTCGTCGTTTCGAAGAGGCGCTCGAGGCCGGCGATCTCGGTGACGAGCAGCGCGCGCTGACGCGCCTGGAGGCGGCTCTTGCGCTCGTCGCGCGGAGCATCCTGGAGCGACGGGTTGCTCGGCTTGACCTGCTGATCGCGCTTCTTCAGATCCGCGGGGGGCGGCGCCGAGTGGAAGTTGACCTGCGGAGATTTGCCGTGCTTGCCGACGTCGAACTCCTTCGGTCCGTTTCCGCCACACGCGTTGAGAGAGGCCTTCGCCTTGTCGTCGATGCAGACGTCCGCGCCCCATGCTGCCGGGACGACGCCCGCGACGAGGGTGCCGAGGATCGCTACTTGGAGAACACGCTTCATGAGGAACCTACCTCCCACACTTCGAGGTGATGGTCTGACGATAGAACCCGAGCTCATCACGCCAGTACTCGCCGTCGAACGGCCAGACCACGTGCTCCTCGTCGGGCTTCACGATGTTGCGCTGGGACTCCTGGGCAGTGACCTGGGAGCCAGCGATGGCCGCGTCGAGCTGGTTGCGCTTGGCGGCGTTGATGTCGATGAGGATCTTCGCGCTGTCGCGGAGGTGCTCGTTGAGCTCGTCGAGGTTCCGCTGGTAGCGCTCGCGAGCGAGCTGGCCGGCGTTACGGACGGCGATGTCGCGCGCGAGCTGCAGCGAGTCCTTGACGTCGTTGCCGAGCGGCGAGTCGCGGAAGCTCGCAGGCGCCTTGCCGAAGCGCTTGCCCTCGTCGTCCAGGACCTGGACGTACGAGAGGTGGCGGAGGAGCTGGCGATCGGAGAGCGCGTTGTGAACGACGATCTTGATGCGCGGCGGAAGGTCCGCCTTGTCGTCGCGAACGTCCTTGAGGAACTTGTAGAAGGGCTCGTCGGCCTCGTCGCCCTTGAACCGCGTGAGGACCTTGTTGAGGTCGTCGTACATCGGCTGGTACTTCGACTGGAACTTGGCGACGATGATCTCGGCGTCGTCGTACTGGCAGTTCGCGAAGTAGATGACGCCCTTGAGGATGTCCGCCTCCGGGTAGTACGAGTTCGGGAAGTAGGGCGACTGGATCGTGTGCACGTTACCGAGCGCGTGCGCGTAGTCGCCGGCCATGAAGTAGGCCCACGACTCCTCGAAGAGCGCGTCGAGCCAGTACTCGCTGCCGACGTCGACCTTGTTCCAGTACTTGACGGCGGCGCTGAGCTTCGAGCTGTCGATCGTCGGCGCGTTGTTCTCGTCGAGGCGAACAGAAGCCGAGTAGTACGTGCGGGCCATCGAGAGGAACGCGAGGTCCCTCATGCGCTCCTCGTCCTCGAGACCCTCGACGCCTTCGTCGATGGCGCCGACGATCTTCTGGAACGACTGGACGGCGGGAACGCTCTTGCGGACCTGCACGTTGGAGATGCCCGAGAAGAACTGACCCTTGATGTAGTACTTCGACTCGCGGCTCACCTTGGAGAACAGGCGGAGCGCGTCCTCGTACTGGCGGTTGCGGTACTTGTACCGACCGAGCAGGTAGTTCAGCTGCCAGTAGAGCTCGCGCTGGTTCTGGTTGTTGAACTTCTCGATCGCGGCGTCGTTGTACTTGCCGACGCGCTCGACGATGTCGGCGGGCTCGGGCAGGTCGGTCGCGAGCTTCGCGAGCCACAGCAAGGTCTCGTTGAACTTGAGGTGGTTCGGCTTGTCGGCGATCTCGGAGAAGATGCCGTAGGCCGCCTGATAGAACTTGAGGCGGTAGAGCGAGATCGCGAGGTGGTACTGCGAGAGCTGCTTGTTGCCCTCGTCGTCGCCCGTCTCGCCCTTGTAGACGCGATAGAGCGCAAGCGAAGCGTCGCCCCACTTCTCGCCGTCGAAGAGGCGCTTGGCCTGCGCGGCCTGCTCGGTCATCTGACCGGCGACGGGCGCGGGACCGGTGTCGGCCGCCTTGGCACCACCGGCGGGCGTTGCGGGCTCGTCGAGCTCGATCGACTCGTTGCCACCGGGCTTGGCCCCGGGCTTACCCGCCGGCTTGCCTGCGGGCTTCGCGGTCGGCGGCTTCGGCTTCGGCTTCTGCGCAGAGGCCTGCGAGCTCACCAGCGACAGCGACAGCAGGCACGCGCCTGATGCGATGAGAAGCTTGCGCAAGCTGCTGCTGCGAACGCCGCTGCTTGTAACGATCGAGTGACGCATTCCAGGATCCTCGCCTTCGTGAGGGAGAGAGAGAGTGAGTGAGTGAGACCGTGCCCGCGCGACGTTTTTCTGCGCGTTTCCCGTGACCGATTCTCGTTACGCCGCGAAGTTCGTGAACCAGCGGCCGGACCCCGCTGAGCTGTAAGTCAAAAAGCTGAATGAAATTACAAAGATAATCCCGGTGGGCCGCGGAATGTTACGGAGCCTAAATCTGTTTTGTCAAGGCGATTTGCCCATCCACGTCGACTGAACCCCCCGAACGCCGTCGCCTTGGGACGCTACTCGTCGCAACCTCCGCGAGGACGCTCACCTTCAAGGTGGCCGCGGACGCGCGACCGCCGAGCCGGGGACGTGTTCGAGACGATCGCGTGCGCGAGATGCACCAGGATGCACGCGATGGACGGACCCGCGACCGGCCATGAGGTGAAGGACATGCTTGACGCTCTGCTTGCCGAACGTCTACCGTCCCGCCCCAGAATGAAGCGTGTGATTTTGACGTCTTTGCTCGTTGGAATGGGCCTCCTCGTGGCGAGCGGGCTGCCCGGCTGCAAGGACCAGGGCGTCGGAGACCCGTGTACTCCCGAGCAGGAGTACGATCCGAGCTTCATCGGGTTCGACGAAAAGGAAGTCAACGTCGAGTCGAAGAGCTTCCAGTGCCGCACGCGAATCTGCCTCGTGAATCACTTCCGAGGTCGCGCATCGTGCTCCTACGGGCAGAGCGGCGAAGGCGTGAACCTCGCGGCAGCGAAGGCGCCGTCCCAGCACGCCGCAGACGAGTCGGGCGGCTGCAGCGTGCCCGGTACGAAGGAGAAGATCTCCGGCCTCACGGACCCCGCCAAGCCCGACAGCTTCCGCGATCCGAAGAAGAAGGCGTTCGTCCCCGCGCAGTGCCGCGACCGCGCCGCCGACAAGACCGTCTATTGCTCGTGCCGCTGCGCCGACATCAACGGCGACAAGCCGAGCGATCAGACGTTCTGCGATTGCCCCGACAGCTTCACGTGCACGCCGCTCGTCACGTCGATTGGTGCAGGTAACGAAGGCCTCACCGGCTCGTACTGCATCAAGGACAACACGGCGTACAACAAGGACACTGCTTGCAACCAGGGCGACTGCGACCCGGTTACGAACAAGTGTGGCGAGTGACGGCGCGCGAGCGCGCGTAGCTTCTCTCCACGGCCGCGAAGCCGAGGCGGCTGCGGCCGACAAACTCCGGGCGAACGGCTTTCAGCTCCTCTGGCAGAACCTGCGGATCGGTGCGCTCGAGCTCGATCTCGTCGCGAAGAAGGGCGATCTGGTCGTCGTGGTCGAGGTGCGTGCGCGCGGTCCCGGCTCCTACGAGAAGCCCCTCGCGAGCATCTCTCGAACGAAGCGACGCACGTTGCTGCGTGGCGTGCGCGCGCTGTGGAAGGGACGCATCTCGAAGATGCCGGACGTGAAGCGCGTACGCATCGATGTGGCTGCCGTCACGCGGGATGCAGGAGGCGCCATGACGATCGAGTGGATCGCCGGCGCCTTCACCGAGGATGACGCGTAGCCCGCGTCCTCGGCAGCGCGCGTCCTGAGGCGCGCGTCCTGAGGCGCGCGCGTCCTGGGCGGGAACGCAGGTCAGAGGTCGAGCGCGGCGGCCATCTCGTCGCGGACGACGCGGATCTTGCCGATCGCATCCTCGCTTGCGCCCGATTCCTTCGCCGAGTCCATCGCCGCCTCGAGCTCGGCCACTTCGCGGCGCTGACGCTCCTTCAGCTTCTCGACCATCGCTTCGAAGACGATGAAGAAGTCCTGGAGCTCGTCGCCCTTGCGCAGCTTGCCGTAGAAGTTCAGCTTGCCGTCACCGACCTGCTTCAGCAGCAGCTTCATCTTGTAGATGGGGCCGACGACCTTGTGCGTGAAGTAGATGCCCAGGATACCGATGAGGACCACGAGCAGCGCCAGGCCCGCGACGAGCGACGTGAGCATCGTCGTCTGCTGCGAGATCGTCGCCTGCTGCTGAGAGAGCAAGGCCTTCTGCTTCGCCTCGAGCTGAGCGTCGAGCTCCTGAGTGCTCTTGTTGAAGGTGTCGGCGAGCTCGGGGGCGTCGCCATACTCCTTCTTGATCTGCATCTTCACGAGGTCGGAGTTCTTCTGACTCTCCTTGATGAGCTCCTGGCCCTGACCGATCACCTTCTGGCTCTGCGCCGTCACCTCACTGCTGGTGCGGTAGAGGAAGACGCCCATGATCGCGCTGATCACGAAGGCCACCGTGATGATCATGCCCGTCCACTTCAGCTGGAAGCGGGGATCGAGCAGGTAGTTCTTGAAGCTGCGCTTGTACTTGGGTCGTGCCTGCGGCGCCGGAGCTACAGAGGTCGTCATCGTCATGCCCTCAAGGAATTGCTCAAAGGAACGCACTCGCGTTCTGTGCGAACTGCTCGCTTGCGAGCCCGGCCGCCATGTCCAACAACTGGTCCTCGGACGACTTGTCGCCGCTCGAGACGCCTTCCTTGGTCAGCGCCTTGTCGACGTTGCCGAGGAGTGATTTGCCCGGGTAAGTGAAGACGCCGATCTTCACCTTCACGCGGAGGTTACCGTTCGAGTAGTCGAACTTGTCGACCGCTATCGCGAGGTAGAAGCCGCTCATCTTGCGCTTCTTCAGCGTCTCCTTGGCGGCGTCGGAGGTCTCCTTCGTCGGAGCGAGCTGCACGGTGCCTGCGGCCTCGAGCTTCGTCTTGATCGCCTTCACGACGACGCTCTCCACCTCGGGCTGTGAGCGGCCGGTCGAGTTCGCGATGGTCGAGAGCGAGATGTAATACTTGGCGCTCGCGTTGTCCTTGATCTTGTCGTCGCCGCCGCCGCCGCCGCCGCCGCCGCCGCGGGCCGCAGAGATCGACTCGATGGCGCGGCCGATCGCGATCTTCACGCCGTCGTTGCCCTCGTTTTCGAGGCGCGCCTGCAAGCAGGGAACGGCGCTTGCGCGACCGAGGCGCTTCATCGCGACAGCCGACGCCTGACGAACGACCTCCGCCGAGTCCTTGAGGGCGCCGCACAGCGGATCGACGGCGCCGTCCTCGTTGCTAGCCCCGAGCGCCAGAGCGGCGCTCGTGCGCACGCGAGGGTCGTCGGAGTTGAGCTTGTCGGCGAGAAACTTCACGCGATCGGCATCGGCGTGCGCCGTGCGCGGCGAGCCCGAGACGAGTGTGCCCGCCAACGCTGCGGCGAACATCGCGCCGCGCGTCATCTTTGCTATCAGGCCAGTCCCAGAGCCCCGGACACGCATAGACGTTGAAAACGTATCACGCATTGCCCGAGCCCCCGCAGTCCCTTTTCGCTAGCCTTCCCATCGTCCTCTTACGCACTCGTTCTCTCTGTCGGGTAGCGCGTCGATCGATCGACGAGCGCATGAGCCCAAAACTTCACGTCGTTCACGACACTCTCCGGTGGACCCTTGAGCCGCGCCATCGTTCCCAGCTTTCTCGTCCGATGGGCGCTCTGCCTCGCGATCCTCGCGTGGACAGTCGCGTTTCCACTGTCGGCGCCTGCATGGGCAGAGGGCATACGCATCCACGTACGGGGAACTGCGAGGCTCGTCGCGCACGCCTCCCGGGATCAGGGCGAGCTCATCCTGAGTGGGTCACTCGTCGACGACGCGGGCCAGCCTCTTTCTGCGGAGAGCGTGACCATTCACGTGGTCAGGGAGAGCGACCCGCGCGACGCCAACGTGATCGAAGGTCTGCGGGCAGCCCGGTCATGCGACAGGAGCACCGATCGACCGCCGACCGCCTACGGCGTCCGAGTCGTAGGCCCAACGGACGCACCCGACGTGGTCGCGATCACCGACGAGGGCGGGCGCTTCTGTTTTCGCGCGAAGCTCGTCCCCGATCGGCACCTGGCACACCTGTCGTGGAGGGGCTCGAGCCTCGTCGACGCCGCCGACGCGGATCTCGCGTTCGACCTCTCGCGACAGGGCCTGGTCCTGCGCTTCGATCCGACGCCGCGCATCGTGTCGCTCGACGTGCCGAAGGTCACCTTCGAAGCCGCCGCGCTCGTCGAGGACGATGGGACGACGCAAGCGAAGCCCGGCCTCGCGCTCGTGCTGGCGAACGAGACGAGCGCCGAGCTCGGACGAGGCATCACGGACGCCTCCGGGCGTGTGCGATTCACCGTCGAGAGCGCGAAGCTCGGTGCACCCGGGCGCGGCTCGCTCCGTGTGTCGTTCGCCGGCGACACGCAGACTGCGTTCGCGGTGCACGTCGCCGAGATTGAGCGGCGCGTGAAGGTCACACTCCGCGTGCCTGCGGTCGAACGCGGCGAGCTGACAGCGCAGGTGCCGGAGGACGGCATCTCGCTGGTCGTCGACGTCGCGTCGACCCTCGGTCCGGTCACCGAGGGAGGCGTCGAAGCGCACGTCGGCGATGTGGTCGTCGGCGCGGCCCCCGTCGAACGCGGCCTTGCGCGGCTGACGCTCACGTTCACCGCCGAGGGCAGCGAAGCGCTCGTGCGCCTCCGCTACGTCCCGAGCGCGCCATGGTTCGAGGCGCTGGGCGAGCCGACAGTGAAGGTGCCGATCCGTGGCCCGGGCCTCGCCGCCAAGGCACCGATCGTCCTTGCCGGCCTCGCGGTGCTCGCGTTCTTCCTCGTCGGGCGCGTGGCCTCGAAGGGAAACAAGCCCGAGCCGGAGCCCGCGATCGTGGAGGCCGAGGCGAAGGTCGGCAGCCCTCGCCTCGAGGTCGTGCGAGCGGCGGCGCCGGGCGAAGTGGGGTGGCGCGGTCAGGTGGTCGACGCGCACGAGGGGACGCCGGTCTCCGGTGCCCGCGTATGGGTCGACCGCGGGACGTTCGATGGAAGAAGCGTCCTCGCGAGCGTCGGCACCGACTCCGCCGGGTCGTTCGTCCTGCCGCCGATCGCCGGCCTCGTCGGCGACGAGCAGATCGCCGTCGAAGCGCCGCTCCACACGCGCCTCGTCCAGCCACTTCCCCCGGCGGGCGAGCTGTCGATTGCGCTGGTGCTCAGGCGACGCGCCCTCCTCGCGCGCCTGGTGGGCTGGGCGCGCAAGCGCGGTCGGCCGTTCGATCTGAAGCCTGAGCCGACGCCTGGCCATGTCCGCCGCGCCGCAGGCGAGGACTTCCAGACCGCTCGCTGGGCCGATGCGGTCGAAAAGGCAGTCTTCGGGGGCGGCGAGGTCGACGCGCGAGCCGAGCGGGAGATCGAACGGATGATTCCCACCGACGCGCGGGCGGGCGTACCCCCGGAAAGAGACGGCGCAGGAGGCCTTCCTGCGCCGCGAAAGCCAGAAGAAGACGAGCGCCGTTGACGCGCTGGTGGCGCCCTCCATATAAGGGTGCCCCGCGATGGACAACCTGCCGATCGTCCTCGTCATCGTCGCCGCCGTGGCGCTGCTCGTCTACGTCCTGTTCTTCCGGAAGAAGGCGCTTCCGGAGACAGCCGCCGGGAAGCGCGCGGTCGAGCCGCGAGCCGGCGAGCCACCTGCCGCTGGAAAAACGAGCAAAGAAGCGCGTCATCTCGGGCCGACCCCGAAGCCGCCGACCCCAGAGTCGATTCCGTCGACCGACGTCCTGCCTGACGAATCGGGTCAGGTGCCGGCGCTCGTCGTCGAGCCGACGACTGCCGCGCCGCCCGTTGCCTCGAAGAAGGATGTGGCCGGCCTGCGCAAGGGCCTCGCGGCCACCCGCGGCGGCTTCATGGCTCGCCTGAAGGCGCTCTTTACCGGCAAGAAAGAGATCGATCCGGCCATTCTCGAGCAGATGGAAGAGATCATGATCTCGAGCGACGTCGGTGTGAAGACGACGCAGTCGATCCTCGAGAGGATCCGCGAGAAGCTCCAGAAGAACGAGCTCGCCGACTCCGACGCCGTGTGGGCCGCGCTTCGCGCCGAGGCCACGCGCATTCTGGACATCGGGCCGGCGGAGCCTCGCTCCAATTCGAAGGCCAAGCCGATGGTCGTCCTCATGGTGGGCGTGAACGGCGTCGGCAAGACCACGACGATCGGCAAGCTCGCGACGAAGTGGAACGGCGAGGGCAAGAAGGTCGTCCTCGCCGCGGGGGACACGTTCCGCGCCGCCGCCGTCCAGCAGCTCGAGGTCTGGGGCAAGCGAGTCGGCGCCGAGGTCGTGAAGGGGAAAGAGGGCGCGGACCCGGGCGCAGTCGCGTTCGAGGCGACCAAGAAGGCCGCCGAGCTCGGTGCCGACATTCTTCTCGTCGACACCGCAGGCCGCCTTCACACGAAGGTAAACCTGATGGACGAGATCAAGAAGGTGAAGAAGACCATCGCAAAGGCGATGGATGGCGCACCCCACGAGACATTGCTCGTCCTCGACGCCACGACGGGCCAGAACGCGCTCGCCCAGGCCGCCCTGTTCAAGGAGGCCCTCGAGCTGACGGGCCTCATCCTGACCAAGCTGGATGGCACGGCCAAAGGCGGCGTGGTCCTCGGTGTCTGCGACGAGCTGAAACTGCCCGTCCGCTACGTCGGTCTCGGCGAGCGCGCAGAGGACCTACGGGAGTTCGTTGCCGTCGATTTCGTCGAGGCTCTGTTCGGTCGAGACGACGACGAGGCGGCAGCCGCGTGACGCCTCCGTGTATGCTGCAATTTAGACATTGCTCAGCTGAAAAAAATCGTGATAACGTGCCACGCGGTTTCGCCGTGAGCCTGAATCCCCAATTTTTCTCAAGCGTTAGGCCACTTTCGTGACCACCAACCGAACCGCAGACCGCGCTCACCACCCCGTGCACCTCAGGGTGGACCGCCCCGAAAATCGCACGACCGGCACGACTCGGACGAAAAGAGTGAACGGAGTGATGGCAGTGGTTGCGCACGTCGAAACGGAAGGGGTCTCTCGATGAAGCAGGCTCGATTCTGGCTACTCATGGCAGCAGCGATGCTGGTGCCACAGGCTGCCTTGGCGCAGCCGAAGAAGCCGGGTGGAAAGCCTGCGGCACCGGCCAAGCCGCCGCCGACGGCACCGCCGGCTGGAGGCGCAGGCGGTGACCTGGGCGATATCGATTCGCCCGCTGGCGCTCCTGCGGGTGGCGACACCGGTTTGCCGCCTGCGGGTGGTGACACGGGCGCGCCGGCGACAGGAAGCAGCGGTGGCATCTGCGAGATCGATCCTTCGGCGTGTCCGAAGGCGAGCGACATCCAGGCGCTCTCGAACAAGAACGTCCGCGCCGACGTCTACGCCGTCCAGCAGATCTACGCGCTGCGCCGCGGCCGCGTCGAGCTGATGCCCTACTGGAGCTTCAGCCTCAACGATCAGTTCGTCAGCCACCTCGGCCCCGGCCTCGGGGTGAACTACTACCTGACGAACGTCCTGGCGATCGGCTTCAACGGCACGTTTCACCAGCCGTTCAACGGCGACTCTGACTTCAATTTCCAGAACCGTCGCGCGACGCGCCTCGCGGTTCCGCTGAACGAGTACCAGGCCGCCGGCACGGTGAACTTCACGTACGTTCCGATGTACGGAAAATTCTCCGGCTTCGACAAGTTCATCTTCCACTACGACGGCTACATCGTCGGTGGCGTCGGTGCACTTCGCACGCGGCCCATCGCGGTCATCGACCCCGACAACCGCAAGTTCGACTACGACTGGCGCCTCGCGATGTCCGTCGGCATCGGCCTCCGCGTCTTCCTGAACCGCTGGTTCGCGGTGACCGGCGAGCTCCGCGACTACATCTACATCGAGCAGCTCGAGGCCACGTCGGTCGCCAAGACGCAGACGGACCAGCGGAACCCCGACACCTGGTTCGGCGAGAAGCCCCTTACCAACAACGTTCAAGCCCAGATCGGCATCAGCATGTTCTTGCCGTTCAGCTGGGAATATCGGCTCCCGAAGTGATGCCCCGCACCAGGACGGCCATGAAGCAAAGCATCCGTTCCCCTCGCGTTCGGCGCTCCTACGGAGCGATGCGAACCATGCGAACCATTCTCGCAGGTGCGGTCACGGCGATCGGCGCCCTGACAGCAATGCCGACGACGGCAAGCGCGCAGGAGATTCAGCTCACCGGCCCGCTCGCGGGTGCACCTTCGGTGCGCAAGCTGCGGCTCTACCGCCAGGGTCGTTTCGAGATCGCCCCCGGCATCGGCCAGACGCTGCTCGACGAGTACAACCGCACGACCTTCGTGACGCTGCGGCTCCAGTACAACGTCTTCGACTGGCTCGGAGTCGGCGTGTACGGCGGCTTCGGCGCGCTGAACCTCAGCACCGACCTCGCCGACAAGGTGCAGGACACCGCGCCGCGTAACAACCGCGTCGGAACGAACATCTGCTCGCCGCCGGCTTGTAACGCGGCGGGTGGCGGCTTCACCGGACCGAAGTACACCGACCAGGTCGGCAAGCTGAAGTACATGGCGGCGCCGCAGATCACGTTCAGCCCGTTCCGCGGGAAGCTCGCGCTCTTCCAGAAGCTGTTCGTCGACACGGACCTCTACATCCACGGCGGCGTCGCCTTCGTCGGCGTCGAGGAGCGTAAGGACTGCACGAACTGCACGCAGCTCGCGTCGTTCACGACGGACACACGTACGGCGATCGCGCCGACGTTCGGCCTCGGCCTCACGCTCTACACCCACGGCCTCGTGAGCTTCAACATCGAGTACCGCGCCTTCCCGTTCTCGTGGAACCGCGGTGGCTTCGACACGAAGGGAGCACCGCCGGACGCGTCGTTCCCGGACACGAAGATCGACAAGGAAGACCGCACGTTCAAGTTCAACCAGATGGTCGGCCTCTCGGTCGGCTTCTCGTTGCCGTCGGCTCCGAAGCTGAGCGACTAGCCAACGCCGCCTCCCTCACGGGAAACACAGAGAAAGGGAGTCGCGCTCAGGCGCGGTTCCCTTTTTCGTTTTTGCAGGCGCGGACACCCTGGCGGACGCGACAGCCCGTGCGGGCGAGGGCGACCCTCAGCCGCGCTTCGTGACGTGGCCCTCGCCGTCGACCGTATAGGCGGGCGGAAGGACCTTACGGACGGCGTCTCTCTGCTCCTCGGGGACCTCCCAGCGAAGCGCCACGAAGCCGTCAGCGACCTTCGCGCGAACCCGAACGCTCTCCTCGTCGAGGAGGAGCGTGAGGAGCGGGCCGATGGCGGACGGATCCTTCTGCTTGAAGGTGGCAGCGACGGCATAGAAGCGCGCGGGCTCGTTCACGTCCTGCAGGAACGGCTCGACGGCCTCACGGACGTCGGGGTGCGAATACTCCTCGAGCATCTGGAGCATCTGGAGCTTGGGGTCGATGAACTTCGCGTACTCGGTATCCCAGCGTTTGAGCCAGATGAGCAATTCCGCGACGAGCTCGTCTTCAGGGAGGAGCTCCTTCAGAACGCGCATGGGCAGCGCAACGCTCTCGGCCTTGGCCGCGAAGACACGCACCGGCTCGAGGGCCTCGCGGCCTGCCGCGACGATGCCCTCGAAACAGGCCTCTTTCTCTTCCTGGTCGGTGATCGATGGGTCTGTCGCGAAGGTGAAGCGCTTGAGCAGCGCCTCGACCGCGTCGGCCGACCTCATCTTGCAGAGCTCGGCGATGGCTTCCTGCCGATCGTAGGCCTGCGCGCGCTTGCTTCCCGCAGCCTCGGCATACTTCGCGGCGGCGTTGGACCTCGGCTTCTTGTCGCCGCCGTCCTTGCCACTCGCGTCTTTGCCGCTCTTGCCCTTGAACAGATCGAAGAGGCCCATGTCGAGCCTCCCTTCTTAAGCGCGATCCGCCCCGTCCGCCATGCTTTTTGCGAGCGTTCGCCGAAGCGGAGAGGACCAGGTAGAGACTGGCCGCCCGCGCGAGCACACCTCGATCACGTGGTCCGTGGAACGCTGCCAGTGTCGCTCACTCGAGGCGTGAACCCGGCGCCGCTGCGGCGACGTTCGCCGCAGGCGAATCACGCCGGCCAGGTCGAGCGATGGGGAGGCTCAGGCGAAGCCCGAGCGGCGAAGCCCCTAAAGGGGCACGGCGAGGAGGACGACTTCCTTGCCGTTCGACTGCACGTGGTAACGGACAGGCCGACCGTTCTTCGCGGTGAAATCCTGCTCCATCCCCTGGATGCGGGTCTTGAAGGCGGCGTCCGAGATGTGGTCGACCTGCTCGCCGAGCGCCTTCTTGGCGGTGATGTACTCGCGGTAGAGCCGCGCATAGTAGGCGTCGACCGGCTCGGCGCCGAGCTTCGCGGCGTCGACGTTCGACACGGCTGCGCCGCCCGCGGTGCTGCTGCCCCCGCTCTTGTCGACGGAGAGCGCATCGCCAAAGTTTGCGGCGGTGGGCGCCTTCGACACGCGACCTTCGTCGTCTGTGTTGTCCTCTTCGACGCCCATCAGCTGGTTGAGCAGCTGATCGATGCGGAAGGCGAGGCCGCCGAGCTCGGCGTGATCGAGCTCGAAGCGCTTGTCCGTCTGACCGTTGAGGATCATGAGGAGCCCCTCTTCGAGAGCGGCGATCGGACGCGAGACGTAGTTTCCGAGGAACCAGCCGCCCGCGACGACGAGGATGAGCCCGAGCGCCATGACGCCGAGGATGGAGAGCGGAATGCCATTCGCGGCCGGAAGGAGCGACGGCGGAGCCGCGGCGACGATGGCCGTGCGCTTTCCGTCGCCCATGCCGGCCAGCGGTGCCGAGGCGAAGATGACGTCACCCGCCGCGCTCGCGACGATGTTGCCCGTCGAGAGCGAGTTCTTGACGTCCTGAGCGCTCGCTTTGACGGCACTCTTGACGTCCTCACCGGCGTTGCCGGAGTTCGCGACGATGTCGCCGGCCGCCGAGACCAGCAGAACGCCGCGGCCGGTCGTGATGTCACCAACGCGCGCGAGCGCGTCGTTGATCGCGATGCCGATGACGAGCATGCCCTTTGCGCTGTTCTCGTCCCGAACCGGCGCATAGGACGCGATGAACTGATCGCCGCGGCCCTTGTCCGTCCACACGTCCGAACCGGGGAGCGCCGTCTTCGTGGCGTCCTTGAAGGCGGGGTACGCCGAGCCGATGTCGTCACCGCGGTTCAGGTCGGAGCCGTTCCGGCCGACGATCTTGCCTGCGTTGTCGACGACGGCGACGATCGAAGGCTTGGCTCCGAGTGCGCCGGACGCGGCGCTGGCGATCTGATCGCAGAGCTGCCTCGCGGCGTCGCCGCGTGCCTCGGGGGTAGCCTTGCCGAGCGCCGCGCGGGTCGCGGGCTCCTGCGCCTTCATGGCGAGCCAGCGCTCGGTGCGCAGGGCGTCCAGCTGCAGCTGCGCCGCGGCTCCCGCCACGTCACGCTGAGCGCTTCTCTTGAGCTGATCTGTGCTGCTTGTCTCTGCCGCGAGTTGCGTGCGAACGATCGCGAAGGCAAGCAGCCCCACGATGAGCACGATCACGGCGTTGACTGCGATGATTTTGTTTCGCATTCCGCCCTCGGAACGTTTCAGTGAAACTGCCAGGTGACGCTATCATTGCCGCGTTCACTGCGGCAACTCATGACTGACGCCGTCCTCCTCTCTGACCCCAGGTTCTTTCGGCACCGCTCGAACGGGTACCACCCCGAACGTCCGGAGCGCCTGGAGGCGGCACGGGCTGCGATCGAGCGATCCGAGCTGTCTTTCACGCCGATCGAGCCGCGTCCGGTCACCGACGAGGAGCTCGCCCGGGTGCACGACCCGAAGTTCGTGGAGTGGCTGCGGACCCTCAACGGGGAGCAGGGGTACATTGACGCCGACACGTATGTCGGACCGGAGAGTGTCGCGGTCGCCGAGCTTGCCGCCGGCGGAACGGTGGCGATGGTCGACGCGCTGCTCGACGGGCCCTCGAAGCGAGGCATCGCCCTCGTGCGACCGCCCGGACATCACGCGCGACCGGATCACGCGATGGGCTTCTGCCTGCTGAACAACGTCGCCATCGCCGCCGCGCACGCGCGGGCGCGCGGGCTCGAGCGCGTGGCGATCGTCGACTGGGACGTTCATCACGGCAACGGCACGCAGGACGCGTTCTTCGACGACCCGAACGTGCTCTACGTCTCGACACACCAGTTCCCGTTCTACCCGGGTACTGGCGCCGTCCTCGAGACCGGCGAGGGCGAAGGCACGGGCTTCACCGTCAATGTGCCCCTCACGGCGGGCGGTGGCGACGCCGTGTATCGGGCCGCGTTCGAGCGGGTCATCCTGCCCGTGCTCGAGGAGTACCGCCCGCAGCTCGTGCTCGTGAGCGCGGGTTTCGATGCGTCGGCCCGCGATCCGCTCGCCGAGATGACCCTGTCAGCCGACGCCTTCGGCTGGATGGCGCGGGCGCTGCGCGGCGTCGCGGACAAGAGCGCCGAGGGCCGGATCGCCATGGTGCTCGAAGGCGGCTACGACCTCGTGGCGCTCGAGTCCGGGCTGCTCGCGGCGACCCGCGGGATGGTCGAGGGGATGGCCGTCGACATCGCGCGCGATCCCGACAGCGAGGACATCACGCGCGCGAGCCTCGTGGCTCACCGGACGTGGAAAAGCCTCGCGTAGTCGGCGCAGGGACCGCTGCCCGACGGCACGGAGAATGCTCGGGTTAGGGCACCGTGCATACGTTTCGCTACATTTTCCCACTCTTGGCGGTCTTCAGCCTGGTTCCTGCGTGCAGCGATGATGATCCAGGGTCGTTGTCCCAGGGTGCCAACCCGTACGCCGGAGATCCGGGAGGCGCAGACGCGGTAGACCCTCCCCCGGCCGCGGCGACCGTCCCAGCTCCTCCGCATGACGCGACCTTCGCCGAGCGCACGCTCACGCGCGCGCATCAATGGATCGACGCCGACATGCCCTACTGCGGTGGTCCTAACGGCGGCAACGACGTGATCTGCGGCGGCACGTGCACCCGCTCGGGTGCCGCCAAGAGCGCCGCGTGGGATGAGTATCGAAGCGACTGCTCCGGGTTCGTCTCCTGGTCCTGGGGCCTGGCTGCGCCCGGCGAGACGACGCGAAC
This sequence comes from Myxococcales bacterium, assembly GCA_025351875.1. Lineage (GTDB taxonomy): Bacteria > Myxococcota_A > Polyangia > Polyangiales > Polyangiaceae > Labilithrix. Next base: position 18,922 of record JANXVA010000696.1, read on the forward strand.
GCTCGCTCCTTACGAGACGACGGTGAGCACGCTCATCACCGTCGAGGAGCTTCAGCCCGGCGATGCCCTCAACGGTAACGGCCACGTCATGCTGTTCGGCGGATGGGCCGACAAGGCTGCGGGCAAGGCGACGATCCTCCAGGAGTCGCGCTGCGGCACCACCGCCGCAGAGAAGATCTCCGTGTTCAAGGTCGTCGACACCACGACGCTCCAGATCTCCGACGGCCGCAAATTCCGACCGATCCGCTACAAGAACGCAAAGTGAGGAGTCGGGGATCGGGGGTGAAAAATGAAACGAAGTGGCGCCAGCGTCTTTTCGTTTCTTTCGCGCTCCGCCGCGCGGGGACCGTGCGAGCTCGACCGTCACCCGAGCGACAAAGAGGTGATGACCATGGAGCGTCGCCGCGATCTCGCGGGTTCGCATGCCGGCCCTGTAGAAGGCCCTGACGCGCGCGCGATCGTCGATTGTCGCGCCGAGGTCGCGCGCGACGCGGACGATGGCGGCGGGGTGCTCCTCCAGGCGATCCGCAATTTCAGGGATCGAGATCCCGGCCGTCCAGCACATGCGGATCACGGGCTCGCGCAGGTCCGTCGTGATGGCCTTCACCTCCGCCGTGGTCAGACCGAACCAGTCCTCTATGGCCTCCAGCGGCATGGCGTGGACGAAGAGCGCGCGGCGCGGTGCTCCAGGCTTGATTGCCCCACCCGCGGGTTCGGAAGCCGAGCGCACGAAGGTGCTCGGCTTCCGGGGAAGCAGCCCCCCGAACTACCAAACCCCTGGAAAATTGGGGTGACCGACGGGGCTTGAACCCGC
>JANXVA010000715.1 GCA_025351875.1 Myxococcales bacterium
TCCTGACGCGCGAGGTCGACTTCGATGCGCTCTTGAAGACCGCGTGCGTGCGCGTCGCCGAGGCGCTCGCGGCCGAGCGCGCGACGATCTGGCTCGTCGACGCCGAGCACGGTGATCTCGTGAGCCGCGTCGCACTCCTGCCCGAGCTCCCCGCGCTGCGCTTGCCGCTCGACCGTGGCCTCGCCGGGTGGGTCGCTCGTACCGGCGAGTCGGTTCGCATCGCGGACGCCGCGACGGACTCGAGGTTCGATTCTTCGGTCGACAAGGCCACGGGGTACACGACGCGTGCGATCCTCGCGGTGCCGATCCGCGAGGAGTCAGGTGGGCCCGTGCGCGGCGTCGTGCAGGTGCTCAATCGCGCGCCGCCGGTGGACGGCGGCATCGGCAGCTTCGACGCCGAGGACGAGCAATACCTGGTCGCGCTCGCGACCCAGATCGCGCGCGCCTTCTCGCTTACGACGCTGCGTCCCGCCGAGCCCTCCACGGCGGGACTGACCCTGCGCGGCCCCTTCAACCGCATCGTCGGTCGCAGCGACGAGCTGCGCGCGGTGTACGAGCGCGTGACGCTCGCCGCGCAGACGGACGCGACCGTGCTCCTCCGCGGCGAGACCGGGACCGGAAAGGGGCTGTTTTCCAGGGCGATCCACGTCAATTCGACGCGCCAGGCGGGCCCGTTCGTGACGGTCGACTGCACGACCTTGCCGGCGGCGCTCGTGGAGAGCGAGCTCTTCGGGCACGAGCGCGGCGCGTTCACTGGCGCCGACCGTCGCGTCCCCGGTAAGGTCGAGACGGCCCAGGGCGGGACGCTCTTCCTCGACGAGATCGGCGATCTCCCGCACGACGTGCAGGGCAAGCTGCTTCGCTTTCTGCAGGAGCGGACGTTCGAGCGCGTCGGTGGAAGGCAGTCGCTCAGCGCGGACGTTCGCGTCGTGTGTGCGACGCATCAGGACCTCGAGCGGCTCGTTGCCGAGGGGAAATTTCGCGAGGACCTCTACTACCGAATCCGCGTCGTCGAGATCGAGATCCCGCCGCTGCGCACCCGCGGCGTGTCCGAGATCGAGCAGCTGGCAGCGCATTTTGCGGACATGTACGCGAGCCGTTACAAGCGCCCCGCGCCGGAGATCTCGGTCGACGCGATGAACGTGCTGCGTGCCCATACGTGGCCGGGCAACGTGCGGGAGCTCGAGCACTGGATCGAGAGCGCCGTGGTGCTCGCGCCGGACGGACGCATCGGGACGACGCACCTTCCGCGCGCGCGGAAGGCGGTCGGCATCGCGGTCACGGCCGCGGCCGCCCCGGGCGCAGCCCTGGGGACGGAACCCGGCGTGTCGCTTCCGCTCGGGCTGACGCTCGACGAGGCGACGCGTCGCTACGTGACGGCGACGCTCGAGGCGTGCGACGGAAACAAGGCGGAGGCGGCGCGGCGCCTCGAGATCGGACGCAACACGATCGGCCGCATGTTCAGCCGCGACTCGGACCCGGGCAGCGACGCCGACGAGTGAGAGGACCCGTGGTCCCACCATGATCCGCCGCTCACTTCATGCGGAGGATGTCCCAGCGAATGCGGCGCGCGAGCGGGCCCTTGGCCGAGAGCTCCACGTCCTCGTGCGCGACTTCGTTGACTGCTGCGAGCGGCGTCGTGATGCGGAGTCGTGAGACGCCGCCTTCCTCGTTCGCAACGAGGCAGCCCTCGCCGCCGGGCTTGCCGGCGCACATCGCGATCTGCTCGGCCGTCACGACGGGGTAGCCGCTCGCAGCGGTCGCACCCGACCTGCGGCGCGCGAGGAGCTCGGTGCCGTCCGCGAGCGCGATGCGCGCTTCTTTCCCAGGGGAGAGCGCCACGATCACGTCGAGCCGGTCGGCGACCGTCGCCGGAGTGACCACCGACGGATCCGTCGCCGGAGCGAGGGTGTCGATCGAGGCGTCGAGCATCGGAACGATGCCGCCGTCCTTCAGGAGAAGCGGCAGCTTCGCGAGCGGCGCAGGGAGCGCGACCCGCCTGCCGCCCTCGTAGACGGTGCGATCGTCCATGTCGACCCACTTGCCCGCGGGAAGCCATGTGTCCTTCGAGGTACTTCCTCGCTGGACGACCGGGGACGCGAAGAGCGAAGGGCCGAGATAGAACGAGCTCTCGGCAGCCCAGACCTCGGGCTCGCGCGGGTGATAGAGGAACGGATGCCGCATGATGGGCGCACCCGTCGCGTGCGACTCGCGCGCGAGCACGTCGAAGTAGGGCGCCAGCCGCGTGTGGAGCCGGGCCATGGCGCCGTAGACGTCGATGGTCTCCTGATCGTTCCACAGGACCCACTTCGTGCGCGCCGCGCCGATCGGGTTGGAGCATGCGTTTTGCTCCATCATGATCGGCGAGACGGCTCCGAGCTCCGCCCATCTGAGATAGACCTCCTTGTCGCGCGGGAAGTCAGTGAGGCACTTGTAGCCCGTCATGTCGCTGCCCCAGAGGGGGACGCCGCTCATGCCGAGGTTGAGGCCGCTGCGAAGGGCCGACGGGATCCCTTGCGTGTCGTCGAAGGTCGCCTCCGCATCGCCGCCCCACACCGCGGGGACGTACTGCGCCGTGCCGGTGTAGCCGGAGCGAACGAAGAAGAGAAAGTCGTCCTTCTTCTCGGCCACGAGCAGATCGTGCGCCGCCTTCGCGGAGAGAACGGGGAACTGGTTGTGGACCGCCTCACCGCTCCTGCCGTCGGCGAACTTCCACGGCCGGCGGACGTACTCGCCGAAGTCGTGCATCCAGCCGTCGTAGCCGAGCGCGAGCGACCGACGCAGCAGCTGCTGGAACCACTCGACGGCCTCGGGCTTGGTGAGGTCGATCGTGGCGAGCGTCTGCGCCTGGCCCGAGATGAAGAAGGTCTCGGCGATCTTCCCCTCGGCTGTCAGCACGAACAGCCCGTGCTCACGGCCGTATGCGAGGTCGTCCGCCGACCGGTCGATCGTCATCGACACGTACGGGTTGTTGTAGGCCATCACCTTGAAACCTGCGGCGTGACCGCGTTCGATCCACTGGCGGAGCTCGGGCTCGCGACCCAGCTCCGAGCGACCCGGCAGGAGGTGCACGGCGTCGTCGAGCCCGGTGGTCGGCACCTTCTTCTGCCGCAGCAGCACGGGCTCGTCGACGCCCATGTACATCTGTCCGTTGCTCACGCGCCGACGTGGTCCGAACACCCACGTCGCCGGTACGAACGAGCGGCCCGTGTCGCGCGTGAAGTCGTCGAGCGAGCGCAAGGGATCTGCGTGGACATACACGACGGTCTCCAGGGTCGTGTCGTTGACGGCCACTCGCCAGGCGTCGGGACGCTCGCTGCCGAAGTGCGTCTCCGTGCGGTAGGTCGTGGCGAGGTGCATCGCATAACCCGCGCTCGACATGAAGAACGGCACGGGGAAATACGTCATCGAGGGGCCGTTCGGGTACGGCGTGACCTCGTCGCGGGGCTTGCCCTCTCCGCCGCCGAGCGCGCCCTCCTCGGCCCACGAATACAGCGAGAGGCCGCGGTGGTCGACGCTACCGAAACGCTCGCCGAGGCCGAAGAAGTGCTCGTCAGGACGGAGCGCGAAGGCAAGCGAGGTCTTGTTCCAGTGCGGATCGCCCGAGCGGCACGTGGTGGTGAGCGTGACCTTCGCGGCTTCCAGCTTCACCGCTACCGTGATGGTCCCCGCGTCCGTCCTGAGCTCGAAAGAAGCGCTCGCGTTCGTGCGCTCGAGGAGGGTCGCGGCGCTCGCATGGGCCCACGGTTTTTCGTCGGGGACGAACGCGTCCCAGCCCGGAATGACCTTCACGTTGTCGATGCCGTCGTCCCGCGTCGCGCTCGGGCTCCCGTAAGGATCGGTCGCACCGCCGGTGAGGGTGCGCAGCACGGCGTTGCCGCGGGGATCGAGGATGGTGAGCTCGAAGGGCTCGAGAGAGACACGCACGGAGGCCTCGGAGCCGTGGAGCTCGAAGGGGGCCTCCTCGGCGTCTTCCGCGCAGCCCGCGCTCGGGAGGAACGCGGCGAGCGCGAACGCAAGTGCGGGAACGGCGCGGCGCGGCATGCGCGTCTCCTACGCCGAGGGCGGCCGGCCCACAACTCGGGTCTGCGACCGTCCCGAAAATGCGGTGGAACCCGCGCTTGGCGGCGCCCGCCGATTTCGGGTAGGGTGCGCCGCGTAATGACCGAGAAATTCTCG
>JANXVA010000727.1 GCA_025351875.1 Myxococcales bacterium
TCGGGTGTGCCGCTCGGGAGCTGAGGGAACGTCGCGCAGCGCTCCGATCGGGTACAAGAGCGAGAGGCCGATGGACAAGCGTGCGCTCCGCACATGGCTGGCGATCCTCGCGGCCGTCGTCCTCGTGCCGTCGCTGCTCTACGCGCTCCTCCCTCGGCCCCGTGGGACAGCGAGGTGGAAGAATGGAGCCATGGACCGCGGTAGCCAGGGCGCTCAAGGGTGGGAATCGACCGTGGGGCTCGCGCTGCGGCCGGGATGGTGATGAGCTCAGCGAGCTGCGTCCTTGCCTTCGGATCCCTCAAGGACATTGTCTTCGCCTTGACCAGCCATGTGCGGAGCGCGGTGGCATCGAAACCCGCCATGTCAGGGAGGTTCGCGCCGCCGGAGGCACACCGCGCGAGCAGCACCGCATAGACCCCGGGCATGACGCGGCGAGCGAAGCGCATCGTTGTCGCCTTACCCTGGCAGACAACGGGCGACGTCCTCACCGCCCCTGCAACGCGCGGCTCGACGCCGCTCGCCCTACTTCTTGCCGCTCGCGCGGTCGTAGTCGTCCGCCGCCGCGCTCACGACCTCGAGGTCGCGCGTGGCCTTCTCGGCATCCGCGAGCAGCTCGGCGGTGAAGATCGTGAGCCCCCAGATTCCGTTGTCGCGCCGGCGGAACGGATAGCGCGTGCCCTGCGCCGTGACGACGCTCGCGCGATCCCCCTCGGTGTCGACGCTCGCGACGCCCGAGAGGTCGCGACGCAGCCGCTTCGCCCAGCCGCGTTCGCGGTAGACGAGCGCGAAGACGAAGCTGCCCTCGGCGGCGTCGGTCATCTCCTTGTATTGTGCAAGCATCTCGGTCCGCTGCGGCTCGGGATAGCTCGATTCGACGCGCTTGCTGGCCTTGGCGCGCATGTCGTGGATCGTGAAGCACGCCCACTGCGCCTCCGTCTCGAGGTACGCGAAGAACGCTCGCGGGTCGTCCTCGCCCACCGAGCGCGCGACGCGCATGTACGCCCCTCGAGGCGTGGTGTCCGGCGGGAACGGCCGATGGAGGAGCGCGTAGAGCAGCGACGGCACGAGGACGACGGCCGCGAGGATCGCCAGCCATGTGCGGAGCGCACGCTTGTCCATCGGCCTTCTCGCTCTTGTACCCGATCGGAGCGCTGCGCGACGTTCGCTCAGCTCCCGAGCGGCACACCCGAGGTGCGCGTCTCTCGCACCACGAGCGTCGGATTCTCCCAGACGAGGTGGGTCGCGAAGCCGGCGCTGCGCCAGTCTTCGAGGTAGCCCTCGAGGACGGACCTCACGCTGAAGCCGGCTCGAAGCTGGGATGTGAGGACGCGGTCCTTGCGGACGCCGCGGACGACCTCGTCGACGTACGCCGCCGGCGAGAGCTGCGACGAGAGCTCGTGGTAGCCCCAGAGCCGGCCGCCGGCGACGACCCGACGCAGGTTCTTGCGCTTGCAGAGATCGAAGAGGGCGCCGTAAAGAGCAGCTCCGACCCCGCGCCCGCGGACCGCGGGATCGGCGTAGACGTCGGCCAGGTAGAGCGCGTCGCCGCGCGGGTCGTGGCCGGCGAAGGTGCCGAAGCTCGTGATGTCGGTCCAGGCGTGCGCCTGGAGCGCTGCGCTGCTGCCCACGATCAGCGTGGCGATCGCACCGATGATCACGCCGTTTTCCTCGGCGACGACCTGGCCCTCTGGAAAGACGTGGCCGTGCGCGTGCAGCTGGGAGGCGTCGAAGACGACGCCATCGGCGAGGAGCTCGGGATAGGCTGCGGCGTTCAGGGCGACGAGCCGAGGGACGTCGGCGTGGGTGGCGGAGCGGAGCGTGAGCGGGTGCATGCCTGGAGTCTTCGTGCCCGCCGGCGCCCATACAAGCCCAGCCATGATTACGTACCGTTCATGTCACCGGTCCGTCACGAGCCCGACCGGACGCAGGCGGTTCAGATCTTGCGCGCCGGGAACGATGATCGACTAGCTTGGACGCGTGTCAGCGATGAAACTTCCCGAAGCTGGTGACGCCACCGCGTCTCCCTCACCGCAGCTGCATCCCGACTCGCAGCCCAGCCTCCAAGCCGCGCCAGCCCCGTGGACGATCGAGGACGCCGAAGAGCTCTACCTCATCGATCGCTGGGGTGCGGGTCACTTCGGGATCTCGCCCGACGGGAAGATGACCGTCGCGCCGCTCGCCTCACGCGGCGGCACCGTGAAGATCATGGACGTCGTCGAAGCCGCGATCCGCGACGAGGGGTTGAAGGCTCCGCTGATCATCCGCTTCCAGGACATGCTGCACCACCGCGTGCGCGTCCTGAACGAGGCGTTCGCGAAGGCGATCCAGGAGAACAAGTTCCGCGGGCTGTACCGAGGCGTGTTCCCGATCAAGGTGAACCAGCTCCGCGAGGTCGTGGAGGAGATCGTCGAGGCCGGTCGCCCCTGGCACTACGGCATCGAGGTCGGCTCGAAGTCCGAGATGTTCGCCGGGCTTGCGCTCCACACCGACAACGATTCCCTCATCATCTGCAACGGCTACAAGGACGACGCGTACATCCGCACCGCGCTCCTCGGGAACAAGCTGGGCAAGCGCGTCATCCTCATCGCGGAGAAGCTCTCCGAGGTCCGCGCCATCGTTCGCCTCGCCGCCGAGATGAACGTCCAGCCCGAGATTGGCATGCGCATACGCCTCGTCGCGCGCGGCGCCGGCAAGTGGGCCGAGTCCTCGGGCGAGCGCGCGAAGTTCGGGCTCTCCACGGGAGAGATCCTCGAGGCCGCGAAGATCCTCGCCGACGCCGGGATGGCGCGAGCCTTCAAGCTCCTGCACTTCCACATCGGCTCGCAGATCCCCGACATCCTCATCGTGAAGCGCGCGGTCCGCGAGGCCGCACGCTACTACGCCAAGCTGCGCCGCGCCGGCCACCCCATCGACTACATCGACGTGGGCGGCGGTCTCGCCGTCGACTACGACGGCTCGCGCTCCACGTTCGACGGCTCGATGAACTACTCGGTCGACGAGTACGCCCGCGACGTCGTCTGGAACATCGCAGACGTCTGCGACGAGGAGAAGGTCCCGCACCCGCACATCGTGTCGGAGTCGGGTCGCGCCATCGTCGCAAACCATTGCGTGCTCGTCGTCGAGGCGTTCGGCGCCATCGAGCGCGCGCCCTCCCCGGACTCGGAGCTCGTTCACGAGGCGAAGGAGCACAAGCTGCTCTCCGCCCTCGAGGACATCACGCGCAACCTCCCGGAGCGCGGGCTCAACGAGTCGTGGCATGATCTCCTCCACTCGAAGGAGGAGGCGCAGAAGATGTTCGACCTCGGTCTGCTCGAGCTCGACGTGAAGGCGAGCGTCGAGGCCGAGTTCTGGCGCGTCGCGCAGCTGATCCGCTCGGCGGCGGCGCTGCTCGACCCGACGGACGTCCCCGACGACCTTCGCGGTCTCGAGCGCGAGTTCACGACGCAGCACATCTGCAACTTCTCCGTCTTCCAGTCGCTGCTCGACCACTGGTCGTTCGGCGCGCTCTTCCCGGTCGTTCCGATTCACCGCCTCGACGAGAAGCCGGAGCTCCAGGGAACGCTCGTCGACATCACGTGCGACTCGGACGGCAAGGTCGGAAAATTCATCGACCGCATCGAGGACTCCCGCGAAACGATGCCGCTCCATCGCATCGGCAAGGGCCCCTACTACCTCGGCGTGTTCCTGACGGGCGCGTACCAGGACATCATGGGCGACCTTCACAACCTGTTCGGCCGCGTGAACGAGGTCCACGTGTTCCTCGATACGGACGAGGAGTGCGGCTACTACCTGGAGGAGACGATCGAGGCGAACACGATCGGCGACGTCCTCCACATGACCCAGTACGACGCTCGCGACCTGGCCGCGAAGCTGAAGGCCCAGGTCGACGCGGCCATCAAGCAGGACCGCCTGAAGCCGACCGAAGGCATGCGCCTCCTCGCCGAGTACGAGCGCGGTCTCAAGGATCACACCTACTTGTCCTTTTAGGGCTCTACCCTCGGGTGCTTTGATACGCCGCGCCTGACGCGGGGTGTCCGTTCCCCGACAGCTTTCCGCGACATTTTGAGCCTTGTCGGCCCGGCCTCAGGCGTCTATGCGGTCAGGGTGGGTGATTCGCTCAGCATCGTCTCGCGCGTGCTTCGTACGCGGCGCGACACCTTGCGCCTCGCGGAGCCGCTCAGCCCCGAGGACATGGTCGTGCAGTCCATGCCCGACGCGAGCCCTGCGAAGTGGCACCTCGCGCACACGTCGTGGTTCTTCGATCGCTTCGTGCTCCAGCCGCTCGGGCTACCGGCCGTCAAGGCCGAGTACGACTACCTCTTCAACTCGTACTACGACGCCGTCGGGCCTCGTCACCCGCGGAGCGCACGCGGCCTCCTCACCCGGCCATCCGTGGAGGAGGTGCTCGCCTACCGTCGTGCCATCGACGCTCGCCTTGCCGACCTCGACGGCTCGAAGCACATCGAGGAGCCGGCGGTGAAGGACGCGCTCGAGCTCGGCTTGAACCACGAGCAGCAGCACCAGGAGCTGCTCCTCACGGACATCCTGCACCTCTTCTCGCGCAGCCCGCTCTTTCCCGCCTATGCGGCGGAGAACAAGCGGCCGGCGAGCGAGACGAAGGCGCTCACATGGCGCGCGAACGAGGGCGGCGTCCACGAAATCGGCCACCACGGGCGCGGCTTCGCGTTCGACAACGAGGGCCCGCGTCACAAGGTGTACCTTGCACCCTTCACGATCGCGTCACGGCTGGTGACGAACGGCGAGTACCTCGCGTTCGTCCGCGACGGCGGGTACTCGCGCCCGGAGCTCTGGCTGTCGGATGGTTGGGCCTGGCTCAAGGGCAACGCCGTGAGCGCGCCGCTCTACTGGCACGGCGAGGGCGCGAGCGAGCTCACGCTCGGCGGCGTCCTGCCGCTCGCGCACGGCGACCCCGTCGTCCACGTGTCGCACTACGAGGCCGACGCCTACGCACGATGGGCGGGAGCACGGCTGCCGACGGAAGCAGAGTGGGAGGTCACCGCCCCTCAGCTCGAGCAAGCGTTTGGCCACGCCTGGCAGTGGACGCAGAGCTCCTACGCGGCATACCCCGGCTTTCGCGCTCTCGCGGGAGCGTTCGGCGAGTACAACGGGAAGTTCATGAGCGGGCAGCAGGTCCTTCGCGGGAGCTCGCTGGCCACTCCCGTCGATCACTCGCGCCCGACCTACCGGAACTTTTTCCCGCCGAACGCACAGTGGCAGTTCTCAGGCATACGGCTCGCGAGGGATACATGACTCCGCCCGATGGAAGCCGAGAGCTAGCGACGCCGGCGGAGCCGATCGATTCCGCGCGCGAGCGGTTTCGTACCGACGTGCTCGTCGGTCTCGGCCTGACGCCGAAGCGCCTCGCGCCGAAGTACTTCTACGACCGCGCCGGGTCGTTCCTCTTCGACGCCATCTGCGAGTTGCCCGAGTACTACGTCACGCGCGTGGAGACTCAGATCATGCGAGCGCGCGTGAACGAGGTCGTCGCGAGCTGGGGCCCGCGGGTGCGCGTCGTCGAGCCCGGCGCCGGAAGTGGAACCAAGACCCGTCTCGTGCTCGAGGCGCTCGGCCCGGAGCGCTGCGTCGAGTACGTGCCCGTCGACATCTCACGCGAGCATCTCGCGCACGCGGCGTCCCTCCTCCGCGCCGATTATCCGTGGCTCAAGGTGACCCCCCTCGCGGCGGACTTCGCCGCCGAGCTCAACGTGCCACCGGGGAGCGACAGCGCGAGCACGGTGATCTACTTCCCGGGCTCGACGATCGGAAACTTCGATCCGCCCGAGGCCGAGCGCCTCCTCTCGAGGTTCCGTCGCGCCGCTGGGCCAAACGGCACGATCGTGCTCGGCGTCGACCTGAAGAAGGATCCCGCAACGCTCCACGCCGCCTATAACGACGCGCAGGGCGTCACCGCCGCGTTCAATCGCAACGTGCTGACCCGCATGAACCGCGAGCTCGGCGCCGACTTCGACGCCGACGCCTTCGCTCACTACGCGTTCTACGAGCCCGTTCGCGGGCGGATGGAGATGCACCTCGTGAGCTCGCGCAGGCAGGAGGTCACGGTGTCGGGGCAGAGGTTCCGCTTCGCCGAGGGCGAGTCGATCCACACCGAGTGCTCGTACAAGTACGATCTCCCGGGCGCCGAGCGGCTCGCGCGGAGCGCCGGCCTCCACCTGATCGACGCGTGGCTCGACGGCGAACGCAGGTTCGCGGTCCTCGAGCTACGGCCCGTTCTCTGACCTTGCGCACGCGCTTCGCTCCCTCCCCTACCGGTGATCTCCATGTCGGAGGCGCCTGGACGGCCATTGCCTCGTGGGCGCTCGCGCGCGCTTCCGGCGGGAGCACGGTGCTCCGCGTCGAGGACATCGACACGCCGCGGGTCGTCCACGGCGCTTCGCGCCGTATCGCAGAGGACCTCGCATGGCTCGGCCTCGACTGGGACGAGGGACCCGGCGTCGGCGGATTGCATGCACCTTACATACAATCCGAGCGTGCGTCGCTCTACGACGCAAAGCTGACCGAGCTCGATGCCGCCGGGCTCACCTATCCCTGCGACTGCTCACGCGCGGAGATCTCGCGCGTGGCGAGCGCGCCGCATGCGGGCGAGGAGATCCTCTATCCCGGAACTTGCCGCGACGCCCCGCGCGAGAGAGAGATGAAGCGCGCGCCGGCGATCCGTCTTCGCGTTCCGCACGGCTCGAAGCTGGCCTTCGAGGATCTCGTTCGCGGCCGCATCGAGCAGCACGTCGACGAGAGGGTCGGCGACTTCGTGCTCCGCCGCGGCGACGGCGTTTACGCTTATCAGCTCGTGGTCGCCGTCGACGATTCGACCATGCGCATCTCGCACGTGGTCCGCGCCGACGACCTCCTGGCGTCGACCCCGCGCCAGCTCCTCCTGATGGGCCTCCTGGGCGTTCCCGCGGGCGAGGTCCCTGGCTACGCGCACGTCCCGATGGTGGTCGCAGCGACCGGCGATCGTCTCGCCAAGCGCGTGGGCTCGACGACGATCCGCTCCCTCCGCGAGCGGGGGCTCTCCTCGGAAGAGATCATCGGCCCCCTCGCCCGCGGCTTGGGCCTCGTCGCGGGCGACCCGCCGTCGCTGTCCGCGCGCGAAGTCGCCCTGGCCCTTCAGCCGCCGTCAACGTGGCGCCAGGCCCCATGGCCTCTGCCGGCCGAGTGGACGTGAGCGGATCGCGAGACGCGATCAGCGCAGGGCGAAGTACACGCCGGAGCCGATGCTGACGATGGCGGCAAGGATCCAGAGGGCGATCCACATGGCCTTGCCGTCTTCCACCGGGGCAGGCGCGGCGCGGTTGGACGTCGGCTTCGAAGACGGGCCGCTGCGAGGGGGCGACGTCGGTGGCCGCGACGGCATCGAGGGAGGGTTCACCGAAGGCGACGGACCAGGAGGGCCCGAGGCGAGGAGCGTATCGCTCGTGGGCTGGTTCACGATCGCGCGCCCTCCGCTCCCGTCCGCGGGAGGCGTCGCGATCGACGGGTAGGTCATCGCGAACGCGTCCGTCCCCCCGGGGGAAGTCGCGAAGGCGCCGGGGCTCAGCGACGCGACGTCGTCGGGGCGCGCGCGCGCGTGCATGATCGCCGCGGCGAGCGCGGAGGCCGAGGGGTATCGCTCGTCACGATCACGTGCGAGCGCGTGCATCACCACGGACTCGAGCGCGGGCGTCACGCGCCCGGGTGCCGCACGCTTGCTCACGGGCTCGATGACCCCGGTGAGGTGCTCCGTCAGGACGTTGAGCGGCGTCGAGCCGGTGAAGGGCGGAGCGCCGGCGAGGATCTCGTAGAGCATGATGCCCGCGGCGTAGACGTCGCAGCGGGCATCGAGCTCGTCCCCTCGCGCCTGCTCAGGCGACATGTACTCGGGCGTACCGAAGACCATGTTGTGCGCGGTGAGATTCGTCGTCCCGCCCGCCGAGCCGGTGACGATCTTCGACATCCCGAAGTCGACGACGACCGCCTTCTTCCCGCTCTCCAGGATCACGTTTGCAGGCTTCAGATCGCGATGGATGACCCCTTGCGCATGGGCGGTCCGCAGCGCGGCACAGACCTCGAGCATGACGTCGAGCGCGCGCCCGACGTCGATCGGACGCTCGCTCTCGAGCACCTGCTCGAGCGTCGGCCCCACCAGCTTGGGCAGGGCCATGTAGAGGAGCGAGTCTCCACCGGCCTCGGTGGCGGGCACCTCCCCGAGCTCGAGGATCGGGCAGATATGAGCGCCCTCGAGGCGCTTGAGGATCGTGGCCTCGCGCTGGAAGCGTCCGCGAATCTGCCGATCACCCGCGAGCTGCGGGTGCATCACCTTGAGCGCCACCGGCGAGCCGTCGCTCGTGCGGATCGCGTCGTAGACGATCCCCGTGCCGCCCTCGCCGAGCACTCCGCGCAGCTCGTACTTGCCGTCGATGATGCGATCATCCGGCAACGCGGGAGCGCCGCCGCTCGCGACACCCCGACGAGAATGGGAATCGACCTCGTCCACGAGCCCGATGCTACCTCGACCCGCAGGCCGCGCGGACCTTCGGCGACACAGCCCGCGCATCGAGGCTGGTTTCCGCGGGATTCGCGTGGGTCCGCCAGGCGACGCACGCCCGCGCGGCGAGCCCGTGCGCGTCCAGCGCCACGTAGGTATCGAGGAGGGCACGGTGAATCGTGGCCAGCTGCGGCTTCGTCAGATCGCCCGAGCCGAGCAGCCGATTGCCCTTCGCTACCGCGTCGAGGTAGCGGCCCGCGCGCACGTCGGCGAGCAGCGGCGGGATGTCCGCCTCGGCCCGACGTTGCGCCTCGTAGGCCTGGCCGCTCCCCTCGGTGCGGATCCTCTCGGCGGCGAGCCGAGCGGCCTTCTTCCCCTCCTCGGTGAGGGCCACGTCGAGCAGGGCCACGAGCACGATGTCACCACGGAGGAGTCTCTGGTCACCCTTCCGGCCGTTGTAGGCGTCGAGCTCCCAGGCCTTGTTCATGTCGCCGAGGTAACGCAGAGCGAGCACCGCCATCGTCTCGCTGTCGCCTGCGATGTGAGCGACGATCGCGGGTACCTCGATCTCCTGGCCGGCTGCGGGCTGCACCCAGGACACGCCGCCGTTGGTGCGCGCGAGCGTCTCTGCGCGCTTCGCGTCACCGAGGTAGATGCGCGCGAGCTCCGCCCACGTCTCGTTCTGCTCGACGCGATGGTGAGACGGCGCAGGAATCTCGAGCGGCTGACCCGCGACGATCGCGCTTCCGCCGTGCGCATCGAGCGCGTTCGCTCCGACCAGGGCGGTCTCGAACCGGGCTGAGCCGTAGAACTTGATCGCCATCTGCGCGAGCGTCTCACCTTGCGAGACGACGTGCGTGAATGCGGATGCATCGGTCGAGACCAGCGCCATGGCTAGCGCGACCACGCCGACCGCTCCCCTCGTGACCCGCTTGATCATCGTGCGTCCTTTCCTGCGTCGGCAGCGGGCCCGACCGCCATGGTCACGTCGAGCATGATCGTCTCGTTGGTGATGATCACGACCTCGCGCTCGACCGGCGGTGCATCCGGGTGAGTCAGCGTGATCCAGTGCTTGCCCGCGGAGAGCGGGATGGGGCGGGCGAACGGAGTGGTCTCCACCTGTTGCCCGTCCACGCGGACGTAGGCCCAGGGAGTCGCCAGGACACGTAGCCCTCCCGCCTCCGCAGGCATCAGCTCGAGCGGCCGGCTCCCGGGCTCGAGGGTGCCGCGCGCGGCCGAACCGCCTTCGATCGCGAGCACACCGATGACGAAGCCGAGGAGGATGACGGCGTGACCGACGATCGCTCGGCGGGCTCCGACGAGCCGTCGCGACGAGGATGGCCCGGCCCCCTCGGACCGCTTCGCCGCGGTCGCGAACCCCGCGAGCACGAGCGCACCGCGCACGACCGACGCGGGGTCGTCGCGGGTCATCGCGCGGAGCTCCCGCTGGAGTCGCTCGAGGACGTCGCTAGCGCTCGTATAGCGTTCGCCGGGCGACTTCTCGAGGAGGCGCATCACGATGCGCTCGACGGCCCGCGGGACGTGCGGAGCGCGCTCCCGGAGAGGAGTGGGCGTGTCGCGACGAATGCGCTGCGCCGCGCTGCGATCAGCTCCGGCGGGCGGGCGCATCGAGTCCTTCGCTGGCGCCTCGAAGGGGCGACTGCCGCTCAGCATCTGGTAGAGCACGACACCGAGCGAGAACAGATCGCTGCGTCCGTCCACGAAGTCGCCGAGGATCTGCTCCGGCGACATGTACGCAGGGGTTCCGAAGGCGTCCTTCACGCCTTCGGGCGCGATGCGCCCCGACGGCGTGATCCCTTCGCTGCCGAACGCATCGCTCACGCTCGCCGTGCGCGCACGCTGCGCGATGCCGAAGTCGATGATCTTCACGACGCCGGCGCTCGAGAGCAGCACGTTGCCCGGCTTGATGTCGCGATGAACGACGCCGCGCTCGTGGATGTGCTCGAGGCCGGCGCAAATGCCGCTCGCGACGGCGAGCGCAGCCTCGACCGGGACGGTGCGCTTCTTCGTCAGCAGCTGCTCGAGCGACGGCCCCTCGACGCTTTCGAGCACGAGGAATGGCCTGCCAGCGGCGGTACGCGCCACGTCGAGGAGGAGCACGACGTTCGGGTGCGCGAGGTCGCGGAGGATCTTCGCCTCGCGATCGAGCTGCTCGCCGAACGACGAGGTGGGCGAGATCTGCGTCTTCAAGGCCTTGAGGGCCACGATGCGCCCGAGCGGCTCCTGCACCGCACGGTAGACCGTCGAGATCGCGCCCGAGCCGAGCACTTCGACGACGCGATAGTTGCCGAACCGGATCTCGCTCATCGCAGGAGGAGCGAATGACCGGTCATCGCCGCGGGCTGGGGCAGCCCCATGATCTCGAGCATCGTCGGAGCGACGTCGCAGATGCGTCCACCGCTCCGGATCTTCACGCCCTTGTCGGCGTCGTTCATGTAGAGGAGCGGCACCGGGTTGAGCGTGTGCGCGGTGTGGGGCGCACCGGTCTTGAAGTCGACCATCTGCTCGCAGTTGCCGTGGTCCGCGGTGACGATGAGCGCGCCACCTTGCTTCTTGACGGCCTCCGCGATGCGACCGATGCCCAGGTCGACGGCCTGCACCGCCTCGATCGCCGCGTTCAGGACGCCCGTGTGACCGACCATGTCCGGGTTCGCGAAGTTGACGAGAACGAAGTCGAACTTGCCCGAGTCGACCGCCTTCACGACGGCATCGGCGACGCCCGCCGCAGACATCTCGGGCTTGTGGTCGTAGGTGGCCACCTCCTTGGGTGACGGGATCATGACCCGCTCCTCACCGAGGAAGGGCTCTTCACGCCCGCCGTTGAAGAAGTACGTCACGTGGGCATACTTCTCCGTCTCTGCGGCGCGAAGCTGCGTGAGCCCGGCGCGCGCGATGACCTCGGGGAAGATGTCGGGGTACGTCTCCTTCGGGAACGCGATAGGTAGACCGAGCTTCGAGTCGTAGGTGGTCATGCACGCGAAAGCCCCGCTGAGCGGCGGCTGGGCGTTCTTGCGCTCGAACTCGGTGAAGTCGCCGAACGCGAGCGCGCGCGTGAGCTCGCGCGCGCGGTCGGGGCGGAAGTTGAAGTGGAGACCCGCGTCCTTCGCGCTGTCGATGCCCGCGTAGTCACCGACGACGAACGGCAAGACGAACTCGTCCGTCGTGCCGGCGGCGATGCTCGCCTCGGTCCCGGCGAGAGCGCCAGGCTGGCGCGGAGCGGCGGCCTCCGCGATGGCGCGATAGGCCTTCTCGACGCGCTCCCAGCGGTTGTCGCGGTCCATCGCCCAGTAGCGACCGCTCACCGTTCCGATGACGCCCTTGCCGGCGAGCTTCTCCTCGAGCGAGCGCAGGTAGCCCGGAGCCGTCCCGGGCTGCACGTCGCGTCCGTCGAGGAACGCGTGGACGACCACCGGAACCCCGCGCTTGCTCGCGGCGTCGACGAGCGCGAACAGCTGCAGGATGTGGCTGTGGACCCCGCCGTCGGAGACGAGCCCGAAGAGGTGCAAGCGGCCGCCGGACGCGCGGGCCTTCTCCACCACGGCGGCGATCACCGCAACGTCGCCGATCGAGCCGTCAGCGACGGTCGCGTCGATCCGCATGATGTCCATGAGCGCGATCCGACCGGCGCCGAAGTTGAGGTGCCCGACCTCGCTGTTGCCCATCTGTCCGGGCGGCAGGCCGACGTCGGGACCGCTCGTCCCGATGACGCCGCTCGGGTAGCTTGCGTGCAGCGCGTCGAGGCTGGGCGTGACCGCGAGGCGTACGGCGTTCGCGTCCTTCTCGGCGCGCTCGCCGAGACCGTCGAGGATCATGAGGACGACCGGGCGCGGGCGGGAGCGGGCTCCTTCTGTCTTCGGGGCGTCGGACATGCCGAGGACGATAGCGCAGGTCCGGCGGCGGAGGGCCTACCGCCAACGTCAGGTCGCCCTCGTTCCTCCTTCCGCCCTTGAGCCTCGTGGCCACATGCCGTATTCCCCGTGCGTGCCCTGGGCTCGCGCACTCCTCCGTGGCCAGAAGGTCCTCGCGAAGGCGCGTCCCGACGGTACCTTCGACGCCGTGGGCGGGCGCGTCGAGGTCCGCTACAAGCCCAACGATGGGCGTGCGTACCAGGCAGCCGCTCGCAACCTCGAGCTGATCGCCGGAGAGGCCCTCCTGCCGGACGACGCATGCGCGCCGGCCGAGGCCGCGCCGTCCAAGGACAACAAGGAAGCGAAGGCCGACCGCTCGACGGAGCGAAAAGCCACCGCGGCAGCAGCAGCGCTCGCGCCGGGCGCAGTCCCTGCGCACGCATGGACCGTCTACGCAGACGGCGCCTGCTCCGGCAATCCTGGCCCCGCGGGCCTCGGCATCGTGCTCGTCGCCCCGAACGGAACGGTGGCCGAGGGCTTCGAGTATCTCGGGGTCGCCACCAACAACGTCGCCGAGCTCACCGGGATCCTGCGCGCCGCGGAGATCGTCCCCGACGGCGAGGCCGCCGTCGTCCACACCGACAGCCAGTATGCGATTGGCGTGCTGACCAAGGGCTGGAAGGCGAAGGCCAACCAGGAGCTCATCGCGGGCATCAAGGTCGCACTGGCGCGCCGATCGGGCTGGCGAATCGTCTACGTCCCCGGCCACAGCGGGGTGCCGCTGAACGAGCGCGCCGATGAGCTCGCCCGCGAAGCTGTCCGGACGAGGGCCTCTCGGCTTCCGGCCCGACCCACTTCGTGACTATGCTCTCGAGCCTCGATGTCCGTCCGCATTCATCCCACCGCCGACGTCTCTCCGAAGGCCGAGATCGGTGACGGTACGCAGATCTGGCTCTTCTGCCAGGTCCGCGACAACGCAAAGATCGGCACCAACTGCATCTTCGGCAAGGGTGTCTATGTCGACAACGATGTCGTCATCGGCAACGGCGTCAAGATCCAGAACAACGCCTCCGTCTACGTCGGCGTCACGATCGACGACGGCGTGTTCGTCGGTCCGCATGTCTGCTTCACGAACGACAAGGTGCCGCGCGCCGTGAACGCCGACATGAGCCCGAAGGGCGCTCACGACTGGAAGGTAACGCCGACCCACGTGAAGGCGGGAGCTGCGCTCGGTGCAAACTCGACCATCGTGTGCGGCATCACGATCGGCAAGTGGGCCATGGTCGGGTCGGGCTCCGTCGTCACGAAGGATGTACCGGATCACGCGCTCGTGCTCGGCAACCCGGCGCGCTTCGTCGCGTGGGTCTGCTCGTGTGGCGAGCGTGTGAAGCTCGAGGAGGCCTCCGGCAAGGGCACCTGCACCTGCGGTCGTGTCCTCGTGAAGAGCGAAGGCCGCGTCCAGCTGGCTCAGTAGCCCCGAGAGATGCACCTGCACCATGCCCACCATCTTCCGCAAAGGCCTGTTCGACGGACACATCGCCATCATCACCGGAGGCGGGAGTGGCATCGGACTCTCGACTGCCATCGCGCTCGGTGAGCTCGGCGCGAAGGTCGCGATCTGCGGGCGCAAGAAGGAGAAGCTCGAGGCCGCCGAGCTGAAGCTACGCGCCCTCGGCGTCGAGGTGCTCGCCGAGCCGTGCGACATCCGCGAGGTCGAGCAGATCCAGGCTTTCGCGCACAGCGTCAAGGACAAGCTGGGGACGGCGACGATCCTCGTCAACAACGCCGGAGGTCAGTTCCCGACGACGGCCGAGACGGTCTCGCCACGCGGCTGGGAAGCGGTCGTGCGCAACAACCTCAACGGCACGTTCTTCATGACGCAGGCCGTGGCCGTCGAGCACATGATCCCCGCAAAGCGCGGGCGGATCGTGAACGTCGTCGCAAACGTCGCGCGCGGCTTCCCGGGCATGGTGCACACAGGCGCGGCTCGCGCCGGCGTCGAGAACATGACGAAGACGCTCGCCATCGAGTGGGCGATGCACAACATCCAGGTCAACGCGATCG
>JANXVA010000735.1 GCA_025351875.1 Myxococcales bacterium
GCGGCCGATGCGCTGCTCGAGCACCGCCGGGTTCCACGGTAGATCGACGTTCACGATCGTGTTCGCGGCCTGGAGGTTCAGGCCGGTGCTGCCCGCGTTCGTCGTCAGGAAGAGGCGCGTCTGGTCATCCGACTGGAACTGCGACACCAGGAGCTGGCGCTTCTTCTGCGGGACCGAGCCGTCGAGCCGCACAAACTGGAGCTTCCTCGCCCTCAGCAGCGGCTCGATCAGATCGAGCATGGTCGTCCACTCCGAGAAGACGATGACCTTGCGATCGGGCTCGGCGGCGATCCCGTCGAAGATCTCCGCCAGGCGCTCGAGCTTCGTCGACCAGCCCGGCTTCTGCTTGTCGACGAGGAACGTGCTGTTGGCTGCCATCCGGCACATGAGGAGCGCCATCCGGAGACGAAGCAGATCCATCTCGGTGAGGTACGCCTTGCGCACGATCTGAGCGACCGTCTGCATGTGCCCGTCGTGCAGCGACTTCTGCTCGTCGGTCGGCGGGATACGCACGATCTCGACGGTGCGCGGCGGCAGCTCCAGCTTGACCGACTCGCGGGTGCGGCGAAGCAAGATCGGCGCGAGGCGCGCGCGGAGGTCGTCGAGGTTCTTGAAGCCGCGAAGCGCTCCCTCCTCGTCGCGCCGCTGATGGCGGTGCAGGAAACGAAAGCTCGGTCCGAGCCGATGGGGATCGACGAACTCGGCCACCGAGTGCAGATCGTCGAGCCGGTTCTCGAGCGGCGTGCCTGACAGCACGAGCGCGAAGCGAGACGCGAGTCCCTTGATCACGCGGCTGGTCTTGGCCTCCCAGTTCTTGATGCGCTGTCCCTCGTCGAGGATGACGAGATCCCACGCTGCCTTCTCGATGTGGAGGATGTCCTTGAGGACCTGCTCGTAGTTGCAGATCGTGAAGAACGTGTCCGCCGCGTACGCGCTGGAGCGGCCGGCGGCGGGGCCGCTCACGACGTCGGCGCCGCGGCCCGAGAAGCGCTCGATCTCGCTCCGCCACTGCGACTTGAGCGACGCGGGACAGACAATGAGCACCTTCCGGATCCCGGCCTCTCGCGCGAGCAGCTCGGCGACGCCCACGCCCTGGATGGTCTTGCCGAGCCCCATCTCGTCCGCGAGGATCGCGCGACCCGCGCCCGCCGCGAACGCGATGCCGTCGAGCTGATACGGGAGCAGAGGCTCCTTGAGGAGCGTCGTTCGAAGCGGGTGCGTCGCGGGCGCGCGCCGGATCTCGGCCACCGTCTTTCCGAGCCGCGCGGCGACCAGGCGTCGCTGGATGAGCTCTTCGGCGTCGGGTGTGACGAAGAAGGCGTGGCCGCCGGCCTCCAGCCGCTGGAGCCGTCGCATCAGATCGGGGATCTCGATCGCGCCATGCGTGAGGGGGTCGACGATCTCGCGCGCCTCCGCCGAGAGGGTGCGCGGCAGCGCCACGGCGAGGGCGACGCCGTCATCGTAGCGCAGGTGCACCGTGGTCCGCCTCCGGCGATACGGCTTCCTTCGCACCGCCTCCGGAAACGCTCGCGTGCGCGCGAGCACCTTCATGATGTGCTTGCACGTCCCGAGCGTGTTGATCTTGAAGTCCGGGCAGGCGCAATACGACTCGCCCCGCGCCTCGCCGCGAAGCGCGACGCGGTAGGTCTTGCCGCTGATCTCGCTGAGCACCGTGTAGTCGGTCCACGGCGTCTCTGGATCGGCGGAGCGGACCTTCATGCGCTCAATCTTCGCGCGCTTGGCCCGCTCCGCGAGCGCTTGCTCCACGAGCTGCGCTTCGTCGTCCGCCCGCGTCGCTTCCGGTGGTGCGGCCAGCCCGAGATCGGTCTTCTGCTCGAGGAGGATCGAGAGGAGCCCGCCGACGTGCATGCACGACGTCGTGCACACGCTGCACTCCGCGCGCAGCCCGCCCTTCGCGGCGGGGTCGACGAAGACCCGCGCCCAGAGCCCGTCTGGCCCAGGCCCCGGCGCCCACGCGATGCGCGCCTCGCGATCGTCGATGCGGAGATCGTCGCGCGAAGCGAGCTCCAGACCCCCTCCGCGGATGAGGAGCCGCTTGCCGTCCGGACCGAGCATCTTGCAGGCGTCCTCGAACGACAGGTGCGAGAGTCGGTCACGCATCGAGGGTGCGCGAGCGGGCTTGGCGAGCATGGCGTCGCTTACCCGAGGCCCGCGCGACCGACAAGCCTCGACGTGAGCTTCTACCGTCGCAAGTCGAGGCGCGTGACGCCCTCCCCGGCACCTCGAGCGCCGGCCCAGCATCACGCCCGCGCTCTCGCGTCAGAGCGGACCGAGCAGGTTCTCGATCGCGCGACGGACGCCGATCGCGTCGGCCTGCTCGGCGAGGTACGTGCGGTCGAGCGTCTCCTCGAAGGCGTCCTTGATCGCGATCGCATCGTCGAGATCGATCCCGCGGCCAGCGTCGAGCTTCAGCAGCAGCAGATCCTCGACGGTCGCGACAGGGAGGCTGACGGAGCCGACGGTCAAAGAGGTCGCGCGCGCCACGACGCGTTCGAGGAACGGGCCATCGACGAAGATGAGATCGATGGCGAAGGACGTTCGTCGATCTCCGGGACGGAAGAGCTGAATGAGCCCCTCCTCGGCGAGCTCGCGAGCCTGGGGATCCTCATCCCACGTCCATCCGAGGTCGCGCCCGAGGCGCAAGAGATCGTCGACATCCTCGCGACGCGCGGAGATGACGATGTCGACGTCGCGTGTCGGCCGCGCGCGAACACGCAGGACCATGGCCGCTCCGCCGATCACGGCGCAAGGCCTCTTCCACGCCGCGATGAGCTCGGCGGCGTGGGCCACGCCCTCCGCGAGGGTCTCCGTCACCGCGCTCCCCGGAGCCGGGCGCGCATCTCACGCCAGAGCGCCATCGGCTCGTCGGTGGGCCGCGCGTTGCCGGCGGGCAGGTCAGGCGCCTTCCAGAATCGGATCAGCTCATCGGTGATCGCGACCCGCTCCTCCGGCGTCAGCGCGGCGTCGTTCTCGGTGTGGCGCCTCCGGACGAGCGCGAATGCCCGCGCCCTCTTGTCGCGCTCCTCCGGGGTCCTCATCGCCATGAGGGTAGCGCGTCATCGTCCCTCAGCTCGTTCGCTTCCCCGTGCGTGAGCGCATGGCCCTTGAACACGTTCGGCCGCACGGCGCGCGCGTTCAAGGTGTGTGCTCGAGGTGAACGTCGTCGTAGGACACGCAATCGTTCGCCGCCGGGTTGTAGGTGCCGAGCCGGATCTGCAGACCCGTGATGGCGGCGTCGGCGTCGAACCGCAGCGACGTCTGGGCGGCGCGCCAGCTATCGTCCGCCCCTGCCCGAACGGGGTTGGGAGTGATCGGCGACGATCCTCCATCCGCGTTCAACGCGACGAGCTGGACGTTGGCCGTCACCGCTGCACCACCGTCCGGTGCTGCATGGTAGTAGGCTTGGAGGTTATATTTCCCCGGCGGCGGGGTCTCGATGAGATAGGCGATGTAGGCCCCTGCGCCTGCCTCCGTCGTCGCGCAGACCTTGCATGATGTCTTGCCGCTCAGCGAAATCGTGGTGTCAAGGACGCCGGTCGTGCGGGTGGCTTGCCATCCCGCCCCGCAGCTGGTGCCGGTCAG
>JANXVA010000740.1 GCA_025351875.1 Myxococcales bacterium
GGGCTTCGGCGCGACTGGCTACGCCGCCGACGTGCTCGAAGAGTGCGTGAAGAGCGACGTGAACATCGTCGAGACCGTCGCTCACATGCTGAGCTCGGTTCACTTCTTCGGCGACGTCGACGTCATCTGCGACATCGGCGGGCAGGACATCAAGGTCCTCTTCATGAAGAACGGCGACATCGCCAACTTCCGCCTCTCGAACTCCTGCTCCGCCGGCAACGGTACGCTGCTGCAGGCGACCGCCGATTCGTTCGGCGTCGACGTGAGGGACTTCGCGGACGTCGCCTTCAAGGCGGATCTTGCGCCGAAGTTCTCGTACGGCTGCGCCGTCTTCCTCGAGACGGACCGCGTGAACTTCCAGAAGGAGGGCTTCTCCAAGGAGGAGATGCTCGCCGGCCTCGCGCAGGTCCTCCCGAAGAACGTCTGGCAGTACGTCGTCCAGATCCCGCGCCTCGCGTCGCTCGGTCGCAAGTTCGTCCTCCAGGGCGGCACCCAGTACAACCTCGCGGCCGTCAAGGCGCAGGTCGACTACATCAAGGAGCGCGTTCCCAACGGCGAGGTCTTCGTCCACCCGCACACGGGCGAAGCAGGCGCGATCGGCGCCGCGATGGAGACGCTCCGCGTCGTCAGGCGCAAGGGCAAGTCCACCTTCATCGGGATGGATCAGGCGATCGCGCTCGAGTACGTCTCGAAGAACGACGAGGAGACGGTCTGCCACTTCTGTCCGAACGAGTGCAAGCGCACGTTCATCGACACGAAGACCCAGGACGGCCGCACGAGCCGCTACATCGCCGGCTTCTCCTGCGAGAAGGGCACCGTCGAGTCGAAGGAGCAGATGCTCGCGCTGGTCGCCGACCGTAAGAAGACGGCGCAGCAGTACCCGAACATGGTCGACTACGAGGCCAAGCGCGCGTTCATGCACTTCTACGTGCCTGCGCCGCAGCCCCTCGAAGGCTCGCCCATCAAGGACATCGAGGTCAGGAAGGGCATCCTGGGGCAGCGTCGCGTCGAGATCACGCGCCCCTTCAAGCGCTCCACCAAGGAGGCGCAGGAGAAGCGCCGCCGCACGCGCATCGGCATCCCGCGCGTCCTCAACCTCTACTCGACCGCTCCGTTCTTCCGCACGTACCTCGAGGCGCTCGGCATCCCGAAGCAGAACGTCGTGTTCTCCGACGAGACGACCGAGGAGATGTGGGTCGAGGGTGGCAAGTATGGCTCGATTGACCCGTGCTACCCGTCGAAGGTCGCGCAGGCGCACATCCACAACCTGCTGTTTCACCAGCACACCGAGAAGAAGCCGCTCAAGTACATCTTCTTCCCGATCATCACGCACGTGACGAACTTCGTCAGCGACACGATGGACAACGCATCGTGCCCCATCGTGGCCGGCGCGCCGGACGTCATGAAGGCGGCGTTCACGAAGGAGGTCGACTTCTTCGCGACGCGCGGCATCGAGTTCATCGACCCCGCCGTCTCGTTCGTCGAGCCGAACCTCATGGCGAAGCGTCTCTTCGAGACGTTCGGCTCGTGCCTTGGCATCACCGAGGACGAGAACGATCACGCCTGCCGCGAGGGCTGGAAGGCGCTCACGATCTTCGAGAGCGATCTCCAGGACAAGGGGCGCGCGATCCTCGAGACCGTCGAGGCCGAGGACCGCGTGGCGATCCTCCTCCTCGCGCGCCCGTACCACTCGGACCCGGGTCTCAACCACGGCATCCCCGAGGAGTTCCAGGTCCGCGGGTATCCCGTCCTGTCGCTCCGCTCCATCCCGAAGTCGCGCGAGTACCTCGACCGCTACTTCAAGCACGAGCTCGAGAGCGGGCAGATGAAGTCGCCGCTCGAGCTGAACCACGTGTGGCCGGAGAACTACTCGGTCAACAGCGCGATGAAGGTCTGGGGCGCGGTCTTCGCGGCTCACCACCCGAACGTCGTCGTCCTCGACCTCTCCTCCTTCAAGTGCGGTCATGATGCGCCCATCTACGGGCTCATCGACTCGATCATCGAGAAGTCGAAGACGCCCTACGCGGCGCTCCACGACATCGACGCGAACAAGCCTGCCGGCTCGATCAAGATCCGCGTGAAGACCTACACGCACGCGCTCAAGCTCCACGAGGAACGCCTCGAGGATTCGAGCAAGAAGGAGCACCTCCTCGAGCACGCGATCGACGAGAAGCGTCTCGAGCTCTTCGAGCTCAAGGCGAAGCAGGCGAGCGACGCCCGCGTGCAGGACCCGGAGTTCATCGCGCAGATCGAGGCGCTCCGCGCGAAGCTCCAGGCATACGTGCCGCACGCCGGCCGCCCGATGGAGCCCGAGCCCGCCCCCAAGGGGATCGTGAAGCTCGGCAAGAAGAGCAAGGACGGGACGATCGTCCCGGCCAAAGAACAGTCCAACGCTGCAACCAGCGCCGCTGAGTGAAAGAAGAGACGGAGAACACCATGGCCAACCAGACGACCGTCACGACCGCAGCGAAGAAGAAGCTCCCCATCGCGGGGCAGAACATGGACCTCGACGCCGAGCTGAAGGCGTTCGAGGAGTCCGAGCGCAAGCGCCTCGGCCTCGACAACCACGTCGAGCAGTGGGTGGAGGACATGGTCGGGCTCGGCTTCAAGAAGTCGGAGCGCGCCAAGGTCACGTTGCTCATCGGTGGCCTCACCGTCGCGCAGGACTACCTCATCGAGGGAGGCCTGAAGGGCATCGGCTACTCCGTCCAGGTGCTCGACTGTCCGACGACCGAGGGCTTCCAGGTCGGCAAGGAGTTCGGCAACCGCGGTCAGTGCAACCCGACGTATTTCACCGTCGGTAACCTGGTGCAGTACCTCATCACGCTGCGCGACAAGCACGGCATGACCTCGAAGGAGGTCGTCGAGAAGTTCGTCTTCCTCACCGCCGGCGCATGTGGCCCCTGCCGCTTCGGCATGTACGTCACCGAGTACCGGAAGGCGCTCCGCGACGCCGGCTTCGACGGTTTCCGCGTCATGCTCTTCCAGCAGACCGGCGGCCTCAAGCAGGCGACGGGCGACGAGGTCGGCCTCGAGCTGAATCCGACGTTCTTCTGGGCCATCGTCAAGGGCATGATCGCCGGCGACGTCATCAACGCCATGGGTTACCGGCTGCGCCCCTACGAGGTCGTGAAGGGCTCGACCACGATCGCTCTCGAGAAGGCCAAGAAGGTCATCTACGAGGCGCTCGAGCAGCGAACCAACATCATGTTGGCGCTCTGGAAGTGCAAGCCGATCCTCGGCGCGGTCGAGGTCGACAAGACTCTCGCGAAGCCGAAGGTCAGCATCATCGGCGAGTTCTGGGCGATGACGACCGAGGGCGACGGCAACTACCAGCTCCAGACGTTCCTCGAAGACGAGGGCGCAGAGTGCGACATCCAGCTGCTCGCAGCGTGGATCCTCTACACGCTCTGGGAAGTGAAGAACGACACGAAGCAGCGCGCCGATCTCCGCGAGCACGACACCGCCAAGTACGGTCTCGGCGGCGGCGGGGCGATGGCCGTCTTCCAGAAGATGGCCATCGGCCACGCAGGCGACTTCGCGGTCCGCGCGCTCTTTCAGAGCTTCGCGCACGCGGCGGGTCTCTACGGCTTCAAGCTTCCCG
>JANXVA010000755.1 GCA_025351875.1 Myxococcales bacterium
TGCGGGAATGACCGGCGCCCAACGGCTGCGGCCCGGTGGAGGTCTCGATGCCCGCACACAAGCTTCGCTCTCGACAGGATCAGCGTGACAAGTCCTCCCCGCGGCATGAACGCCCAATCGGCTACCGGGGGCCGTCGGGGAATCTGCTTGCGGAGGTCGTCACCCTCGAGCACGCGCTGAAGCGCGCGCTGGGGCCCCTCGCGACCGCAGCGCTCGCCCGGGACTGCGACCTCGTCTGTGAGGTGCTGCCGGACGTCGGTGAGTACGTCCTCGGCGACCGCCGTCAGTTCATGGAGGTCGTGGGCCGCATCGCAGCCGATGCGGTCGGCAGCGCCTTCGGCGGTGGCGACGTCCATGTCCGGGTTGCCCGGCAATACAGCGGGTTCGCTCCGAGTGACACCGTGCTGGTCACGGTGTCCGTCCGGCGCGGCGACACCGTAGAAGATGCGGGCGGCATCGAGATCGAGATGCCGCTCGCGGAGCGCGCGGACGAGGTGGACCAATCCGGGGAGCTCGACCAGACCCGCGTGCTGGTCGTCGTGCCCAACAAGCACGCGGCGAGGGTGCAAACCGTCGCGGCGCGCAGGTTCGGCGCGCTGGTCGAGTCGGTCCTCGATGCCTCGCTCGCGCACGAGAAGCTGCGGGACGCGAGCGACAGCGGTGCGCCGTTCGACGTCCTCTTCCTCGACGACACGACGCCGAACCTAGCGGAGCTGATCCGCACGCTTCCCGACTCGGCCTTCGGGAACGCCCGCAAGATCCTCGCGACGGCGATCGCCGACAGCCCCCTTCGTCGGGCGTTCGCGGCGGGCGTGGACCAGACGCTCTCGAAGCCGGTCCTCCCTCACGAGCTCTGCGAAGCCATCGCCGGGCTGCGCGAGCCGAGCGCTCGTGCGACCCAGCCTGCCCCGCCAGAAGAAGAGGAGGTGCCGGCGCAGGGAGGCATGAAGCGGCGCGCGTCCGGGCTCCGGCACCTGCGCCTCGCCGAGGTTCTCGCGTCCCTCGCGATCGCCCCCGCGCGGCGCGCGCGCTGAGCGACCTTCGGCCCGGCGCTCACAGGCTGGGGTCGCTGACGGTGACGTCGACGTCCGGGATCAGCTTGGCGATGCGCTCGGCCGCCGTCTGGGTCAGGCGCGAGCCAGCCCGGATGACGAGCATCCCTCGTTCATCGCGGATGTCCTCTCCGACCACGAGGCCCTCGCGGAGCAGTCGACCGCGAATGGTCGTGTTGCTCTTCTCCTTCACGCGGATCCAGAGCTCGAGGGCGCTCTCGGCGGCGCCGATGGCCATGCGGGAGCGCACCATCGAGCGATCGAACGTCGCGCGGGCATGGTCGAACGTCTCGTTCGTCGGGATCCCGCCGGTGAACGTGAAGCCGTGCGACGTGAAGGCCGTCTTCAGCGTCCCCATCAGGATGTTGGCGACCTCGAGCACCAGCGCCTGAGAGCTCTCGAGGTCGTCGTCGCCGAGGAGGTGAGCGCCGAGCCGCTTCATCGCCTCGGTGTCGACGACGACGGAGAGCCCGAGCTCGAGCTGCTGGGTCGGCTCCGAGAGGGAGACCTCCGCGACGTACGGATCGCACGGCTTTTCCCGCGTGCGAATCGGACCGAAGGGCAGCTGGAAGAACTCCGTCATCGCGCCGGTGAGCAGCTGGTCGACGTCGCGCCACGTGTCCGTGCCGAGGAGCGCGTCGAGCGGGGTCGCCCCGGACGCGACCGTCATCGCGACGGCGTCTGCGGCGCGGGCGAGCGCACGCTGCGTCGCCGCGATGTCGATCCGGCGGAGCGCAGTCTCCAGCTCGCGTGACTTTACGCGCAGGGTGGTCTCGAGCTCGAGGATCCGCTCGCCCGCGTGCATCCGAGCGATGATCTCGTCCGCGCGAAACGGCTTCTCGACGAAGTCGTCGACGCCGGCATCGAAGCAGGACTCGAGGACCGTCTCGCAGCCCGCCGACGTGAGCATGAGCATGTAGATGTAGCTGCTCGAGTCGAGGCGGCGGACGTACCTGGCGAGGTCGATGCCGCTCATCCGCCCTTCGAGGCGCAGGTCGCTGATGATGAGGCGCGGCGGGTTCGCCTCGATCTCGATGACTGCGCTCTCGACGCTCGGACGGTGTACGAGGTTCGTGTACCCGGCATCGGCAAGGGCTCGCATGAGCAGCCGCGCCTCCGTCTCCACGTCTTCGACGACCAGCACACGCGCACGTGACGACGTCCTCATTGGCGCGATGCCATGCGGGATGCGTGCCAGCGGGTGCCGCTGACGCGGGCGCTGAATCCGCGAGTCGCTCCGCCGTTCATTCGGGCCACGTCGCGCCTGTGCGCGGCCCAGGGAGGTCTTCGATGTCCGCCAGTCACGCACACTCTCGTCCGCCGGGAGGACCTCGCTTCGCGATCGAGGTGCTCGACATCGAGTCTCTCCGCGACCGCGCCGGTGGCGACGAGCCGTTCCTCGTCGAGCTGCTCGAGGACTTCCTGGGCCGCGGCGTGTCCGTCGAGGACCTGCGCGCAGCTGCCTCGGCGCGCGATCTCGACGGTCTGGGGCGGCTCGCCCACCGCCTCAAGG
>JANXVA010000019.1 GCA_025351875.1 Myxococcales bacterium
GCTCGATCTTCCTCGAGCTCACCGAGCGCACGACGATGGGCGCGCGCGCGATCGAGACCTGCGCACGGCTCGCGGAGCTAGGGATACGCCTGCACCTGGACGACTTCGGCACTGGGTACTCTTCGTTGAGCTACCTGACGCGTATGCCAGTGCACGCGCTGAAGGTGGACCGCTCGTTCGTGTCGCGAATGGTCGACGACCCGATGAGCGCGTCCATCGTGCAGACCGTGCTCGCGCTCGCGACGGCGCTCGGCATGGAGGCGATCGCGGAGGGCGTCGAGACGGCGGAGCAAGCCGCGCTCCTCCGTTCGATGAAGTGCGCCGCCGGCCAGGGCTACCTCTGGTCGCGACCCGTCGACGCGGGGCGTGCGCTCGAGCTCCTCGTGGCGGCGCGCCCACCGCTCAGCATCGCGCCGAAGGCAGGGGACGCGCGTCTCGACGTGCTCGTTGCCCTCTAGCGCGCCGATCCAGGTGATGGCGTTCACGGGATGACGAGACGCTTGCTCCTCACGTTCACGGCGGTCTCGCTCGCGACCGCCGCGGCTCGAGCGCGCACGCGTGTTCTTCCCGTAGCGCTCAGTAGCGCATGCCGGCGGTGAGCATCGCGGCGGGCGCCCACTTGTTCGTCGATTGCGCGGGGACGATCGGGATCCGCAGGTCGACGCCGAGAAGGAGCTCGCCCCTCCGGTAGGCCACGAGCCCTCCCGGCGCGACGTAGTAGAGGGCGCGGTTGTCGTCGAAGCCCGAGGAGCCAAGGGCGGTCTTGCTGACGACGACGAGTAGACCGGTGCCGACGTAGGGACGGAGCAGGAGGTTCCACAGCGCGAAATCGAAGCCAATTTCAGGCCCAACGTAGGTCGCTCGCGCGGTCGAGACGAGGACCGACGCGCCGTCGCGCGTGCCTGCGACGCTCGTCCCGAGGTGAGTGACGAACGTGCCTCCGAGGTAGGCGCCGCACGGAGCCGTGAGCCCGGCGCGCGTGCCGAACCCGAAGCGATACGCGCTCAGCCCGCTCGAGAGAACCGAGTCGAGCTGCAAGCCGTAGCCGCTGAGGAGCGCGACGCTCGCGTGGTAGCGCCTCGGTCGAGCCTCCTCCGCCGCGCACGGAGCGGCGAGGGCGAGAGAGGCGGTGAGGGGAAGTGCCAGGAGAACCGAACGCATCAGTGACATACGCCTCGGCCCGAGTCGTGAACGACGTGGTCGACCGTGATGAACTCCCAGTCGTAGGCGTCCGCGTGGAGCGTCAGCTTGATCACCCCGTGGAGACCCGCCTGACGCGCCTCGCTGTTGGCGTGCGACGCGTCGAACCCGCTGAGGTCGGCGCCGCCCGTGCCGACCACGAACTCCCGGATGCCTCGGTCGGGATCGGCGTGCCCCTTCGGATCTTGCAGACCGAACCGCTCGTACACGTGAGAGTGGCCGCTGAGGACCACGTCCGCGCCGGCTTCGTAGAGAGCCTGCCAGAGATCCTGCACGGTCGCGTCGTCCCCCTTGCTCCCCGAGCTGAATCGCGGATGGTGCCAGTACGCAGCCGTGCACTTCGCCGGATGCGCGGCCAGGTCGGCCCGGAGCCACCGCTCCTGCTCGGAGCCGGCGTCGCAGTCCGGGGCGCCCGAGCCGGTCTCGGCGCAGTTGCTGTTGAGCACGATGAGGTGCCAGGCGCCGACGTCATAGCTGTAATAGCCCTTGAACGGCGCGCCCGCCGCATCGCAGAAGTAGGCGAAATAGGGAGCAGCGTGCGGGACGTTGTACTCGTGGTTCCCCGCCGCAGGGTGCGTGCGCCAGCGATGCCTGCCCCAGGTCGGGTGATACGCGTCGAGAAAGTCGTCGAGCGTCGCGTTCTCGTAGGCGTTGTCGCCGAGCGTGATCACGTGGCCGTCGATCGTATCGAGCAGCTTCGACGTCGCCTCGGCGCCGGCCGTGTCGCTCGCGAGCGCGATGTCACCGGCTCCGACGACGACAGGGTCACCGACGGCATCCAGCTTCGCGCCGCTCGCTGGCGCGGGCTCGTGGCAGGCGGGCAGCGCGCGTGTCTCGCGGCAGCTCGGGAGCAGCGCTGCCGCAATGAGTGTCACCCCGACCACCCCGCGGATCGCGTGAGTCGTCACGCGACGAACGGAGTGGAGCGAGGAGGCGTCCGCATCGGCTGACCCTACTCTACGCCTGGTCTTTCGGCCATGCGTCGAGCCCTGGCGCTGTCGTCACGACGCTCGCCGCGTGCTAGGAAGCGGGCAGCCATGCGACGAAGCACCTTGAGCCTCCTCTTGCTCGCGTTCGGCTGCTCGACTGCGGCGCCCGCTCCCGACGCGCCGCCGCCGACCGACGCGCCCGCGGCCTCCACCGGTCGAGACGCGGCATCCCCCGTGGGCTCGGATGCCGGCAGCGGCGCGGACGCCGGAGATCCCGCGGACGGCAGCGGTCCCGACGCCGGTTACGCCAAGACGTACCGCAACTCCCTCAGCGTCTGCTGGACGGACGCGACCTGCAAGCGTGCGCTCTCCGTCGCTCACGGAGGCGAGTGGACGTTCAGCGGCAACGCCTACGACTCGAACGCCGCGCTCGCGGCTGCCTACGCCAACGGCGCCGACGGCGTGAAGATCGACGCTCGCATCACCAAGGACAACGTCGCCGTCGTCTCGCACTCGAGCCCGCTCCAGCTCTACGAGTCCGTCGATTGCTACAACAAGAAGATCGAGGAGATGACCGCCGCCGAGGTCACCAAGTGCCACCGCGTGACGACGCCGGCCGAGACGTATCAGCGGCTCGATGAGGTCCTGAACGCCCTGCGCGGCAAGCTCGTCGTCCAGGTCTGCGTCAAGCTGCAGGTCGACACGGCGAAGATCGCCGCCGCGGTTCTCGCGGCCGGCGCCGAGGACTTCGCGTTCCTCGAGATCTCGACCTCCGATCTCCAGACGCTCGTCCCGCCGATCCCGAGCAACAACAAGCTCTGGTACCTCATCAACGTGAGCAGCAACCTCGCCGAGGTCGACACCCTCCTCGACACGATCAAGAACCCGCGCGCCTTCATGTACGAGTTCGAACCGAACATCGCCGTCAGCTCGCTCGTGACGACGCGCCTTCATCCGGCGGGCATCCGGAGCTTCACGTACGACAAGGACGCGTCGACGACCCCGGCAATCAAGGCGCTCTTCGATGCGGGCTTCGATGCCGTCTCGACGAACGCGAACCCGAGCTCGGTTCAGGCCCGCGTGCAGGTGAACACCGCGCGAGGCGTCTCTCCGCCCTGAGAGGGGCCGAGGCTGCCGATGAACAACAAGCTCTTCATCCTCATCCTCGGCCTCGCGCTCGTGGTGCTCGGCATCTTCGCGCGTTCGCGGATCCGGATGCGCGGGCGCAATGCACGGCTGGAGTCGCCGACGGCGAGCGCCACGATAGCGCCCGCGCCGTCGGCCAACCGGCCCGCGGGCAAGCCGTAGGCGAAGCGATGGACCACACGGGCTGAGAACGAACGGTTCTCGCCGAACGGTTCTCGCCGATCCGCGATGGAACGACTGGTTCCGCAGTCGCCGCCAGGAATCGCGCAGTTACGACGCCGAGAACGTCGGCACGACGAGTGCAACTACCCGAATCACGATGGCGAAGGCGAAGAGGACACGCCGCCGAGCACGCAGCCGAGGGATGACCGTTCAATCGGTCCTCGCGGTCTGCGCGGTGATGGGTTGCTTCGTCTACCCGCTGTCGCTCGCGATGCGCTCCACCGGGACGCGCATCGCGCAGGAGAGCGAGAAGGGTCACGACGTCATGCTCGACCAACCGCGCTGACCTGACTCGCTCGAACGCAGATTCCACGATTTCCACGATTCAACGTCAACCCACACGCACCAAGAAGAGGCACACCTATGTTCAGCAAGATCCGCAACACCATGAAGAAGTTCTTCGTCGACACGCTTGGCGAGGACCTCGCCGAAGTCTCGTCGGGCCTCTCCAAGGGTGCGAAGACGGCCATCGTCCTCGGGGCGATCGCGGCGTCTGCGGCAGGGACGAACGCGCTCTCCAACTCGTCGAACTCCGCGTCCGACGAGGCGGCCAAGAAGGTGAACGCGCCGATCGGCGCCCAGGCCTCGACGACGCAGCAGAGCCAGGCCGTCTACAAGTGAGCGTGTGAGCTGGGTGGCCCGAGCGCGCGACACCGCGCGTGCTCGGGCTCTTCGCTCATTTCCGTTCCACAAGCCTGGAGGACAGCAGCCATGAACCCCGTACGCATCATCCGTCGCCTTGGCCGTCTGCTTCCGCGCTTCGTCACCGATCGACGCGGCAGCGCCGATCTCAACACGTACCTCCTGCTCACCGCAGCAGGGTGTGTGATGGTCGGCCTCACGGCGCCTCACCTGTTCAAGTCGTCAGAGACGGCCTCGAGCACGTTCGAGAACCAGGTCAAGATTCTCCAGCGGGGCGCCGGCGGCGGCGTCAGCAAGTGAAGAGGACAGCAGCGATGAACCCCGTACGCATCCTTCGTCGTCTCGGCCAGCTGCTCCCGCGCTTCTTCAAGGATCGGCGCGGCAGCGCAGATCTCAACACCTACCTGCTGCTCACCGCAGCCGGATGCACCATGGTCGGCCTGACCGCGCCGCACCTGTTCAAGTCGTCGAAGACGGCTTCGGACACCTTCGAGAAGCAGGTCGAGATCCTCCAGCGCGGCTCGAGCGGTGGAGCGGGCGGCGCAGGCGGCGCAGGCGGGGGCGCGGGCGGGGGCGGTGGCTGGGACCTCGGCGGCATGGGCGGCCTGGGTCAGCTCGCGGGCTCACTCGGCGGCGGCGGCGGCGGTCAGCTCGCGAACGGCGGCGGTCAGCTCGCGAACGGCGGCGGTCAGCTCGCGAACGGCGGCGGTCAGCTCGCGAACGGCGGCGGCCAGCTCGCGAACGGCGGCGGTCAGCTCGCGAACGCGGGCGGCGGCCCGGTCGTCTCGGCCGATGCGCCCCCCGCCAGCAATCCCCCGAAGAAGCCGGCGGCGGCCAAGTGATGACGAGCGCGCGCAAGCGTCATGTGGCCCGCGAATGAATCTCGCGTTCTGGATGGCCGCTTCGATCGTGGCGGTCTTCGCGAGCCTCGTCGCCGCGTTCCCCAACCTCTGCATCGGCGCGCTGAATCTGGTCCGGTCACGCGGCGCTCGCGAGCCCTACGTGTACGGGCCCACGCCGTGGCTCGTCGTCCTCTCTTTCACGGGCGGCTTCGCGTCGATGTTCGTGGTGTGCCTTCCGCTCGCATCGATGCCCGAAACGGACGTTACGTCGAGCTGCAGGCTGACGGTCCCGATCGGCGCCACCGCCTCGACCGTGCCGACCGAGGCTGTCTACAAATGAGCTCCACGAGCCCCAAGACCTCATGATGACCACCTCGCTCTGGATTTGCCTCATCGTCGTGCTCGTCGCCGTCGCGAGTGACATCGCGACGAGGCGCATCCCGAACGTCGTGACGCTCGGCGGGATCGTCGTCGGTCTGGCCATCCACGGAGCCTCGGGCTTCGTCGAGAGCGGCGCACTCGGTGGCCTCCGCGGCGCCGGCTTCGCGTTCCTCGGCGCCGCCGCGTGCGGGGTCGTCCCGTTCCTCGCGTGGAACAAGGGCGAAATGGGCGGCGGCGACGTGAAGCTCTTCGCCGCCATCGGCGCGCTCGTCGGCCCCGCGGTGGGCTTCGACGTCGAGGCGCGCGCGTTCGCGTTCTCGCTCATCGTGCTCTTCCCCTACCGCCTCATTCGTCATCGCGCGGTCGGCGTCGCGCTCCGCAACATGAAGATCGGCGTCATCAACCTGTTCAAGTCGAAGGCCGCTCAGGAGCCCTACCTCACGGGCCCGAAGCTGCCGCCCGTCATACTCGCCCCCGCGATCGGCGTCGCGTTCGCGCTCACGCTCCTTCAGCACGGAGCGTTTCGATGAGCCAGGGCCTCCTTCGCGACACTCGCGGTGAGGTCACGACCAACACGCTCGGCTTCGCGCTGACGTGGTTCGTCGCGTTCTTCGTGTTCCTCATGAACGTGCAGCTCGGCCAGCTCTTCCACCGCCGCGACGTCGTCGATCACGCCGCTGCGATCGCCGCGGACGTCGCGAAGAAGACCTACTGCATGAAGGAAGAGGACAGATCCGCCACCGAGCAGGAGGCCAAGAAGGCCATCAAGAACGTGCTCGATTCCGCCGGCGGCAACGAGGCGTGCAAGCTCTCGGTCAACGCGAGCGGCGGGAGCTCGGACCCGGGCGCGAAGTCCCTCGAGGTGACGCTCGAGTGCTCCTTCGACTGCAAGGTGCCGCTCGCGGCCCAGGTCATGTGCAAGGGCGGCACGAGCAAGCTCGACGCGAAGATCGAGACCGTGGCCCTCGGCTGCGACGGGAAGGGGAGCTGACATGGCGCGCTCGTTCTTCCGAGACAGCCGCGGCGCGATGGCCCTCACGGTCTCGCAGATGTTCATCGGCGCGGTGTCGCTCGGGATCGGCATGTTCCGCGGCACCGAGGTGAACGCGGCCTTCCACCACGAGACGACGCTCGGCCACGCCGACTATGGCGCATCGAAGCTCGCCGCCGACCACGCGCGCTCGGCGAACGTCGTCGTGAACAACAACGTCACGATGGGCGCGATCATGGGCCCGCGCTTCGGCGTCGAGGCCGACAACATCACGATGGACGCGAATGCCGCCATCGCGTGTCCGACCTGTCCTCACTCGCACATCTGCACGGTCTGCAGGCAGTACCAGCAGAACAAGCCGCGCGCGCTCGCGAAGCTCGTCTGGGTCCGCGCGAAGCAGCAGCTCCTCTGGGGAACGCTCGGCAAGCTCTCGGGCGACGTCGACAAGCTCGCCTTCCAGCAGGGCTCCGGCCTCATCAATGGCGACGTCGCGAAGGCCGACTCCAAGGTGAAGATGCGCTTCGAGGACCCGTCCTCGAGCGGGGAAATCTGGGGCGGAAGCAACGCCGACGTGGCGTGCAAGCTGTCGATGAAGGACACGCTCCCGTCGCCCGTCACCGGACACGCGTTCCCGCTGCTCATCTCGCCGAACCTCCTCGAGGGCCTGCCGAAGGTGCTCGTGCAGGCCATGCCGCAGATGATCTGCAAGGCCACGAGCGCCGCGAGCGCCGCCGCGGGCGGTGGCGGCGGCGGTGGTGGCGACGCCCCGCAGCTCCCGCAGATCAAGGCGGTCGCTGACAAGACGAAGGCCGACTGCAAGGCGATCGAGGACTCGATGCGCTGCGCGGTCTCCGCCGCCTCGGGAAACGCGGGCGCCTGCAACGACGGCGCGGAGGCGGAGATCGCCGAGCTCCCCGTGTCCGTCGCCGGCGCTCGCGTCGAGATCCCGAGCAAGGCGCAGCCCTTCGTGCAGTGCCAGGCGGCCTCGCCGAGCTCGCCGCTCCGCATGGGCGGCGGCGGGTACTCCTATCGCAACGGCTCCGGCGCGGTGGTCAGCTGCACCTTCGATCGCGACAAGTGCGAGGACAAGAAGCTGAGCGAGAACTCCGACAGCTTCATGCGCGACAGCCTCGGGCTCCCGAAGATCGTCTCCAACCTCGCCTCGATGCTCGGCGGCAGCGAGACGCGCAAGCCCTCGCAGGGCACGTCCAACCCGAAGAACTTCTGCACCTGCGCGTTCAGCGAGAAGCCCGTCGATCAGACGATGATCGGCATCAGCGACGCCGTGCGGACGATCGCGAGCTTCGGGGCATCCGACCCGAGCACGGCGCTCCGCAAGAAGCGCGAGTACCGGTCGTGCGGCCGCTGGTACTTCCCCGCGCGGAGCGGCGAGTTCGCCTCGACGCCGGAGGACGAGCAGCCGTTCGTCGCCGCATGGAAGTGGAACCAGACGACGAAGTGCGAAGGAGGCCAGTGATGTCACGCGCGCTCGCTCGTTCTCGCGGCCGTGCCCGCGCGGGCCAAGGTGGCTTCTCTGCCGTCGGCACCATCCTCGAGTCCGCGATGGTGATGGGCTGGTTCGTCGCGCTCCTTCTCGGTGAAAAGGGCGTCAGCAACGCCGCTGATGCCCGCCGCTCGGCGGAGAGCGCGGCCGAGGAGTCGGCCACGAAGTCGAGCGCGAACCAGTGCCAGCCGCAGAGCGCGAACGTCGGGAACGCCCGCACGAGCCCGTCGGTCATCTCCAACGGAAAGCCGGACGTCGCCTCCGCCGTCGCGCTCGTCCAGGCGCTCGGCCTCGGCCAGCAGCGCACGTTCCCGAACTACGTCAAGCCGCTCCAGAACGTGCTCGTGCAGGGCCAGGCGGGGGCCGACCCGGTCCCGGGCGCCGTGAACCCCGCCGGCAAGACGTTCGAGGGTCAGCGTGATCTCGGCTGCCTCGAGAAGCCGATCGACACCTCGAAGGGCAGCATGGACCAGTACCGGGCCAAGCTCTGGGAACAGAACTTGAAGGGATACTGACCATGTCGACCCGCAAGAGGCTCCTGTCCGTTCTTCTCGTCGCTGCGGTCGCGGTGCCGGCTGCTGCGCATGCGGCGGGCGAGCGAAGGGCCAACCTCCGCGCGCAGCGCGAGATGGACGCGATGTCGAGCGTCGTGGGCGCCGTCACGCTGACCGCGGGGAGCGAGCGGAAGGTGACGCTCAACGGCGCGCCCATGTTCTTCAAGAAGACCAGCGAGCGCGGCACGCTCGACGCGGTCATGGCGCGGATCGCGAAGGAGTGCGCGAGCGGAACCGAGGCGTCGGCCTTCGGGCTCTCGAAGAACCTCGACGACGGCGCGAACAAGCCGATCGAGCTCCAGCGCGTCTTTTCCCAGGAATCCGAGGGCGGCGTGCGCGCGAGCCTCTGCATCTTCGCCCACGAGAACGGCGCTCCGAACGAGGAGCTCCACCGCGTCCGCTACACGCTCGCGCACGCGCGCGAGGACGGATCGATCGCGGTGACGACGGTCGTGAACGCCTCCTCGACGCCGTTGAACGAGCTGTTTCCCGCGGAGGGCGACGCGCCGGGCAGCGATCTCGAGGGGGTCGCGCGCCCCGAGCAGTCGCGGCGCACGATGACCGCGGTCGTCGGGAGCCCCGCCGATCACGCAGTTCGCGTCTACGAGAGCACGCTCGCGCTCGAGCCCGCGGTCGCGAGCTACGACCGGCAAATGTCGGCCCTCGGATTCGTCACGACCGGCTCGCTCGTCGACGCCCGCATGTACCGGAAGGATGGCCGTAGCTACGTCGCGTCGTTCCGCGGCACGACCGACGGGTCGACCGTCGCCCTCCTGCCGTTCGGGGCGCCCCCCTCGCACTGAGATCCCGCCGTTCCATGGCGCTTCCCACTCGCTCGCCGAGACTGGGAACCAACCGTTCCCTCTCCGCCGGTTGAACGCGAAAAGCTGGGCATTTCCCGGGTGCGAGGAGCCGGCACGGCGGGTGCTTCAGTGGGACTCGATGCGAGCCGCCGTCATTGGTCTCCTGGTTGCGTGCGTGGCCAGCTTTCTCGTCTGGTCGTACATGAAGCGCTTCGAGGACGAGGCCTCGGGCGGACCGCGGATCATGGTCCTGACCGTCGTGCGGACGCTCGAGCCGGGCGCCGTCATCACGGACGCGGACATCGGCGAGCGCGGCATCCCGGTCGCGTACGTCGAGTCGCGCGCCGTTCGCGCGACCGATCGCCAGCGCATCGCCAACCTCCGGATCTCCTCAGCGCTCGAGGCGCAGCAGATCCTCAACTGGAGCGACATCGTCGCCTCCAACGACGAGCGCATCCTCTCGAACCTCGTCCAGCCCGGCATGCGCGCCGTGGCGCTCCGCACCGAAGGTCGTTCGAGCTCGCTCGCTCGGCCCGGCGACCGCGTCGACGTCATCGCGACGGTCCCGCAGCCTGGCAGCCAGGAGCACCGCGTCGGCGTCGTGCTCTTCCAGAACGTCATCGTCCTCGGCCATCCCACGGCCTGCGGCGGCAACACCGCCAACGACGGCGCCGACACGGTGCTCAGCCTCTCGCTCGACCAGTCCAAGCTCCTCGCGGTCGCCGGTGACAAGGCGAAGCTCACGCTCGCGCTCCGCAGCGTTCCCGACACGATCATGGTCGCGGGGCTCGGCGAGAGCTCGGACAAGGACATCGCTCTGCCCGCTGCGGTGGCCGCGCCAGCCCGGGGTAAGGCCGGTCCGATCCCGTTCGGAGGTGCACGATGAGGAAGTCGACGAAGGCGCAGCTCCTCGTCGCCCTCGCGACGGCTGCCGCCAGCATCCTCTCTGCCTCCGGCGCGCACGCGCAGCGCCGCCACGGCGCCCCCGCGGTCACCGGCGTCCCGGCTGCCGCCACGCCCGACGTGAAGCCGACCAAGGCAGCGACGATCGAGATCGACCTCGTCGTGGGCGAGAACAAGACCATCCCCGCGGCCGACGTCGCGAGCTACTCGGTCGGCTCCCCCAACGTCGCCGACGTGAAGGTGTCGCCCGACCAGAACGTGTTCGTCGTCATCGGGCTCCGCCCGGGCTCGACGACCGTGCTCATGCTGAAGAAGAACGGCACCGAGGTCACGTACGCGATCAACGTCTATTCGCGGCCAAAGGAGGTCGTCGAGAAGGAGCTCCAGGAGCTGCTCACCGGCTACAACGGGCTCCGCGTTCGCTCCGTCGGCCCGCGCTTCTTCATCGAGGGGGGCGTCAGCACCGAGGCCGATGCGAAGCGCATCGCCGTCATCGCGAGCCTCTACCCGGGCCAGGTCGAGTCGCTCGTCGTGGTCGGCTCGGTCGGTCTCGAGCACACCATCAACGTGCGTATCGATTTTTACTTCGTGCAGTACGACAAGTCGTCGAGCTACGGCGTGGGGCTCGCGTGGCCGGGACGCATCGGCGGCGGCGCGCTCAACGCCTCGTATGATCTCGTCGGCAAGACCGGCACGGCGACGCTCAGCGCGGCGCAGGCGCTCCCCGCGCTCGATCTGGCGCAGACGCGCGGCTGGGCGAAGGTCCTCAAGCACTCGGTCGTCGTGACGACGAGCGGCAGCGAGGCGACGTTCGAGAACGGCGGCGAGCAGAACTTCGCCGTCGCCGCGGGCCTCACGAGCTCGATCCAGGCCATCAAGTTCGGAACGAACGTGACGGTCCTCCCTCGCTACGACATGAGCAACAGCCAGCTCGACGTGAAGGTCGCGGCGAACGTCTCCGACCTCACCGCTCCGGGCGGCGGCGCGCTCCCGGGCCGCAGCACCTCGACGATCAACACGTTCGTCCACCTGAAGCTCGGTCAGTCGCTGGTCCTCTCGGGCATTCGCACGAGCCGCCAGACGCACGGCGTCAGCGGCGTCCCCGGGCTCAGCCAGATCCCGGTGCTCGGGCTCCTCTTCGGCAGCCACTCGAACAACGAGGACGAGGTAGAGGGTGCCGTCTTCATCATCCCGAGCGTCGTCGACACGGCCCCGCGCCGCTCCCACGACATCGTGGATGCCGCGATGAAGCAGTTCGAGGACTTCAGCGGCAAGATCGAGAACGTGACCTCCTTCACCGCGACCCCCCCGGCCTACAAGTGATGATGAACGTCCCGATCTTCGTCCAGCGCCAGCTCGACGGCACCGTCATCGACAACGTCGGGAACCTCGACGTCGTCGCGCCCTTCGAGCTCATGCTCGGCCGCAATCCCGCCTGCGACGTCCGACTCGACAGCAACGAGGTCTCGCGCCGTCATGCGCGCGTGGTCCTCGGTTCGGAGGGCTACGTGATCGAGGACCTCTCGAACAACGGGACGCTCACGCAGTCGGGCGACGTCCTCTGCCGCGAGCACCGCTCCTTTCCCTACGGCACGCACTTCACGATCGGGCCGTTCCGCATCACGGTCGGCCGCGAGGGACAGAGCGATCGCCCTCCGGCGATGCCTGACGACGTCACGCCCGCGCGGGGAACGCCGATCACGTTTGGCGCGCTCGGACAGGCGCGCGTGCCGACGAACCTGATGCCGATGCACGTGATGCCGGTCTCGGCGATGCCGATGTCCCCGCGCATGCCGACCTCTGCCCACGCGTCCGCGAACGGCGGCCACGCGCTGGCCCACGGCCACGCGCACGCGCAGGCGCACGCGTACGCGCCTCATCTCGTTGCGATCCCGGCTGCCGCGCCGAGCCCGCATTCGGGCGTCCATGCGATGCAGCTCACGGGCCCCGCGGCGGGTAGCCCCGCGGTGACTATGTCGGTCCCGCGCTCCTCGCAGCCTCCGCCGATGGCCTTCCAGCCGCCTCAGCTCACGCCGCCGTTCCAGCCGCCTCCCGGCTTCCTCTCGGTCGCGCCGCCGCCCGCGCACGTCGCGATGACGCCGCAGGAGACCGCCCGCGCGCGTGCCAACGAGCTGAAGCACTCCGATGAGCTCATCAACCTCCGCCGGCGCATCCACGCCGAGCTCCTGAAGAACCTGGATTTCGCGAAGATCGATCCCTCCGTCGTCGACCCGTCGCTCCGCCCGCGCGTGCTCACGGCGCTCAAGCGCATCGTCCTCGCGCAGAACGCACCGATCCTCGAGCAGCTCGATCGCGACTCGTTCATCGGCGAGCTCCTCGACGAGGCGCTCGGCCTCGGCCCGCTCGAGCCGCTCCTCGCGGACGCGAGCATCACAGAGATCATGGTCGTCGATCCCGCGACGATCTACGTGGAGCGCGGCGGTTGCCTCGAGCTCACGCAGACGCGCTTCACCGACGAGGAGCGCGTGCGCGCCGTCATCGAGCGCATCGTCACGCCGCTCGGACGCCGCATCGACGAGTCCCAGCCGCTCGTCGACGCCCGGCTGCCCGACGGCTCGCGCGTCAACGCCATCATCCGCCCGCTCGCGCTGCGCGGCAGCTGCATCACGATCCGCCGCTTTCCGAAGCGCCGGCTCACGGTCGAGGACTTCATCCAGCTCGGCTCGCTCACCCCGCGCATCGCCAAGTTCCTCGAGCGCGCCGTCATCGCGAAGAAGAACATCCTCATCTCCGGCGGCACCGGCTCCGGAAAGACCACGCTGCTCAACGTTCTCTCGGCCGCGATCCCGACCACCGAGCGCATCGTCACCATCGAGGACGCCGCCGAGCTCCAGCTCCACCAGCCGCACGTCGTCTCGCTCGAGACCAAGCACGCGAACATGGAGGGCAAGGGCGCCTTCACCATCCGCGACCTGGTACGGAATTCGCTTCGTATGCGTCCTGACCGCATCGTCGTCGGCGAGTGCCGCGGCGGTGAGGCCCTCGACATGCTCCAAGCCATGAATACAGGCCACGACGGCTCGCTCACCACGATCCACGCCAACTCGCCGGTCGAAGCGCTCTCGCGCCTCGAGACGCTCGTTCTCATGTCCGGCGTCGAGCTGCCCTCTCTCGCGATCCGCGAGCAGATCGCCCGCAGCATCCACGTCATCGTCCAGCAGACGCGCCTGACCGACGGTTCCCGCAAGATCACGCACGTTTCCGAGATCGACGAGCTCGATCCGAGCGGTCGCTTCGAGGTCCGCGAGATCTTCGAGTTCGAGCAGACCGGCGTGACGCCCGAGGGCCGGGTCATCGGCGACTTCGAGGCCACCGGATATCTCCCCAGCTTCCTCGACGAGATCATGGCGCGCGGCCTCGTCAAGCCCGGGGAGCCGTTCCTGTGAGCGTCCTTCCCGGTGTGAAGCACCTGATCTCGGCAGTGCGCACAGGTGATTCCCAGGTGCTGAAGCAGCTGGTGCTCGCCTTCGTCTTCACGTCGATCGCGATCTCGGTCTACCGGTCGATCGAGCACCCCCGCGGCGCCATCCGCCGCTTCGCGGCCGGCTACGTGGCGAAGATCGACGCCCAGCAGAAGTCGATGTTCCAGAACCCCTCGGGGGCCAAGATCGGCTGGACGCAGCTCGCGATCATCTTCGCCCTCTGCGCGGTCTACGGCGTCGTGCCCGAGGACTTTCTCTTCCTCATCGCCGCGGGCGTCGCGATCTTCCCGCCGCTCTCGGTCCGATTTGAGCTCGCCAAGCGGCGCGCGAAGATCGACGACCAGGCCAACGGCTTCGCGCTCGCGCTCGCCAACGCACTGAAGGCGACGGCGAGCATCGGCGACGCGATGCGCGGCGCGACCGACGTGACCGCGGCGCCCCTGAAGCAGGAGCTCCAGGTGGTCCTTCGCCAGGTCGGCGTCGGCAGCACGATGGAGGAGGCGCTCCTCGCGCTCTCGACACGCGTGCAGTCCACGGCGCTCGACGTCGTCGTCTCGGCGCTGCTCATCGGCCGGCAGACGGGCGGCGATCTCCCGCGCATCCTCGAGGGGACGGCTGGCTCGCTTCGCGATCTGAAGCGTCTCGAAGGCCTCACCGACAAGGTGACGCGCAGCGCGAAGCAGTCGCTCGCGGTGAGCGCCGCGGTGACCGCCGGCATCGCGATCATGCTCCCGCGCATGTTCCCAGGCTTTCTCGACCCGCTGCGGAACACGATCAAGGGCCAGATCTACGCGGGCCAGATGATCGCGGTGTACCTCCTCGCGCTCTACCTCGGTTACCGCTTCACGAGAAAATCGATATGAACGTCACGGTCTGGCACTGGCGCATCATCCTGATCGCCTTCACCGCGATCATCACGGGCGGCCCCGCGCTGTGGATGGCGCTGCGTCCGACCCGCGCTGCGAGCCGCCTCGGCATGCGCGGCCTCAAGCGCCAGCGCGCGCTGCTGAACCCGACCTGGGCCGCGCTCGATCCGCTCGTGCGCTGGATGGGCCTCCGCGTCAGCGGCATCCTCGCGGAGAAGACGCGCACCAAGATCGACCAGAACCTCACGTACGCCGGCGACTTCATGGGCATCACCTGCGACGAGTACGCGGCGATGCTGGTCCTCTCGGGCCTCGCGGGCGCCGCGCTCGGCGGCATCGTCGCGTTCATCGACGGTCGCTTCATCTTCCTCGTCCCCGTCCTCCTCGTCGTCGGTTGCGCCTTCCCGCACGTCATCGTCGACAACGCGCGGGTCGAGCGCTTCTGCGCGATCAACCGCGGGCTGCCGTACGCGATCGACCTCATGGCGCTGTCGATGAGCGCGGGCCTGGATTTCCCGGGCGCGCTGAGCCAGGTGGTCCACAAGGCGAAGGCCAACGAGGCGCTGAAGGACGAGCTCGGCTACATCCTCCAGCAGTTCCACCTCGGTCGGACGCGCGCGCAGGTGTTGAAGGAGCTCGCGGCGCGGGTGCCGATCGAGGCGGTGAGCGAGTTCGTCCACGCGCTCCTCCAGGCCGAGGAGCGTGGCACGCCTGTTGCGAGTGCTCTCGAGATACAGGCTTCGACGGCTCGCGTACGGCGCGCAAACCTGGCGGAGACGGCGGCGTCCGACATGCGCGGCAAGATGGTCATGCCGACGATGATGATCATCGGCGTCTCGATGACCCTCATCGCCATCCCGTCCACGATGATGATCGACAAGATTACTGGAGGCATGAAGTGAGCAAATCGGGCGATCCGCAGCTGGGTTTCCGTTTTCGCGTGGTTTACGCCGACGGCCGCCAGGAGCAGATCACGGTCGACTCCGAGCGCGCGCTCATCGGCAGCGCGTCGCACTGCGAGCTGCGCCTCCCGCCCGAGATCGCCGCGCATGAGCACGTCGAGGTCTTCGCGCACGAGGGCAACGTTCAATTCGCGACGCGGCCGTACGCGCTGCTGGCGCTGCCGGTGCTCGACGGGGTCGCGACGGTGGAGGGCCGCTGGGCCGGCGGCTCGTCGCTGCGCATCGGCAACGTGCAGATGACGGTCGAGATCGTGAGCCTCGGCATGGCGAAGGCGAAGCCGCCGCTATGGGCGCTCTTCATCGCCATCCCGGCCATCGCGATCACCGCCGTCGGTGTCGCCCTCGCGCGCCCC
This sequence comes from Myxococcales bacterium, assembly GCA_025351875.1. Lineage (GTDB taxonomy): Bacteria > Myxococcota_A > Polyangia > Polyangiales > Polyangiaceae > Labilithrix. Next base: position 15,742 of record JANXVA010000019.1, read on the forward strand.
GTCGAGCGCGGCCTGCCGCCGATCCCCGAGGCGCCGGTGCTCGTCGGCGCGAAGGACGCGAAGTGTCCAGACGTCTCGGCCGAGCAGCGCCCCGTTCTTGCGGCAGAGAAGCTCCGGATCGCGCTGGCGAAGCGCGAGCGGAGCCCGTTCGCCCCGCAGGACGGCATCGAGGCGATCGGGCTCTTCGAGGTCTCGGCCGCGTGCTTCCGCGTCGCGGGGCAGGCCCAGCAGGCGACGGACGCCGACGAGGCTGCGAACCTCCTCCGCACGAAGCTCGACGAGGACTACCGCCTCCGTCGCGTCCGCCTCGAGCACGCCTATCGCACGCACCAGACGAACGCCGCGAAGCGCGAGCTCGTCGTGCTCATCCCGATGACGGCGCACCGCCGCGGGCCCTACACCGAGTGGCTCGCCTTCCTCGACCGCGCCGTGAACGCGGAGCTCGATCAGCGCGGGAAGCTCCAGCCGTGAAGAGCCTCTCCGTCGCGCTCGCCCTGGCGGTGGCCTCGCTGGCTGCGTGCAAGCCGCCGCCCGCACCGGCGCCGGTCACGGTGTTCGTGCGCGTCGTCGACGAGTCGAAGGCGCCCGTCAGCAACGCGGAGATCGCCTCGGCGTCGCAGGTCATCTCGAAGACGGGCGGAGACGGCCGCGCGGAGGTCACCGTGGGAGGCCGCGAGGGCGCGACGTACATCCTCGACGTTCGCTGTCCGACCGGCTACCGCTCGCCGGAGGCGCCCCTCGAGATCCGCCGTCTCGACAACGGCAGCGCGGCGCCGCCCGAGTACGTGACGCGCTGCAGTCGCCTGCGCCACAAGCTCGTCGTGAACATCCAGGCGATCGGCGCCGGCGGCAGCCTGCCGGTGCTCTACCTCGGCAAGGTCCTCACGCATACCGACGCGGACGGCAAGGCGCGCGTCACGCTCGAGGGCGATGTCCTCGAGCGCATCGATCTGCAGCTCGACACGAGCGACGCGTCGTTCGCGAAGGTCCATCCGCAGAGCCCGACGGGCTCCTTCGAGATCCCGAACGTCGACGGCGAGACGTCCTACGAAGTGAAGTTCACGCGCGACAAGAAGGCGCCGAAGAGGTTCGTGAAGGCCGCAGGGCCGAAACAGATGTGAGCGTGCGCCGCCGAGGAGATCGCCGGAGCTCACCGTCGTCGTGGGGTAGCCGTTCGTCGCGAAGACCAGGTCGATGCTCGTGCTGCCGAGCGGGAGGCCCGCCGAGTGCGGCTCGAGCCACTCGATGTGTCGAGGCAGCTGGGCGCTTTGGGGATGGTTTGAGTGAGCAGCCCCTCTGAGCGCGTCCCCGCTCAGCTCAAATGCGGGCTGTACGAGCGAGTCGGCTCAACGCCCGCGAGCGCGAGGCATGCGGTGACCACGTCGTCGATGCTGACCGTCTCGTCCTTCAGCTCGTAGCGGTACGCGTGGCCGTCGCGCGTCCAGAAGTCGAGGCGCGCGAGGCCGTTCTCGCGGCGCCCGCATGCGATGAGGCCGTGGCGCTCGAGGCGCTCCGAAGCATCCCCGGCGACGATGAGCAGATCACGGTGCGGCATGCGCCCTTCATAGTCGCACCCCGGCGCGCGAGCCAGCTTCGGTTCTCGCCTCGAAGCCAGAGTCGGTCAGATGGGAATCGCTGCTTCCGCTCCGGAACGGCTGGATCCGCTCCGAGGCCCAAACCCCGCGAAATCATGCCACGCGGACGAGGTCCGATTGTTGCTCGACAGTCCAGAGACATGAACTCCCGCTTCCTGTTCGCCCTCTGCGCCCTCTCCCTCGCCACGACCGTCGCCGCGTGCGGCAGTGACGATGAAGCGCCGGCCAAGACCACGACCTTCCAGCTGACTGGCGTGTATCGACCGGTCGACCAGGGGCCGATCGGCTCCGTCACCTTCACCGGCGCGAAGGACTACCTGCTCATGCCGAAAGGCTGCGCGGGCGGTGGATGCGCGGAGATCGGCACGTACAGGCTCGATACAGCCAGCAAGCTCCTCGTGCTCGAGAACGGTACGACGCACGAGACGCGCTCGATCAACTTCGAGATCCTCGAGACCACGCCGGCGGGCGGCGCCCTCGTGAAGAGCATCAGGCCGCTCGACCTCGTCGACCCGGGCGAGCAGCTCACGCGGCCCGGCGGGCAGACGACGAACGGCCAACAGCAGGTCACCGGCAACCAGCAGCAGCTCGCGCAGAGCAGCGGCGGCATCACCGGCGCGGTCACGCAGCTTCTCCAGACCATCATCCAGGCCATGATGAATGGGCAGCAAATGAAGCAGGACGACCAGAACAAGAACGCCGACCCGAAGGCGGATCCCAAGGCCGACCCGCCGAAGAACGATCCGAACGTCGACTGCAAGCAGGGGATCCCGAACAAGGACACGCCGCTCGCCGAGGTCGCCGCCTACTTCGCGCGCTGCCCCGCCGGGCCCTGAGAAACAACGCGGTCTTCCGATCCCGACCACGCTGTGCTGTCATTCCCCGACACGTGGAAAACACACTGAAGGATGCGCTTCGGGCGATCAGCGCGCCGCCCGAGGCAGCCGCCACGGTCGGATTCGTGCTGGAGGTCGTGTCGGGGCCCGACCAGGGCAAGCGGCTGACGGTCGCGAGCGCGCGCGTGCTCGTCGGCACGAGCCCGATCTGCGATCTCGTGCTCACCGACGAGCGCGTCTCGCGGCGGCACCTCGCGCTCTCCGTCGAGGACACGACGCTCCGCGTGGAGGACCTCCAGTCGACGAACGGCACGTTCGCGAACGAGATCCGCATCGCAGGCGCCTACCTCCACGGCGGCGAGAAGATCACGATCGGCAAGACGTTGATGGTCGTGACCCTCGTTCCGGCGGAGGAGGGCGAGAAGCTCGGGCGCGCCGTGAGCTTCGGTCGCGTGCTCGGCACGAGCCCGAAGATGCAGCGCGTCTACGCCTTCGCGCGCAAGATCGCCGCCTCCGACATCTCGTGCACGATCGAGGGCGAGACCGGCACCGGCAAGGAGCAGCTCGCCGAGGCCATCCACGACGAGAGCACGCGCACGAAGGGCCCGTTCATCGTCTTCGACTGCACGGCGCTGCCTGGCACGTTGATGGAGTCGGCGCTCTTCGGCCACGAAAAGGGCTCCTTTACCGGTGCTTCGGCCACGCGGCGCGGAGTCTTCGAGCAGGCCAACGGCGGCACCCTGTTCATCGACGAGATCGGCGATCTCGACATCTCGCTCCAGCCGAAGCTCCTCCGCGCCATCCAGCGCGGCGAGACGCAGCGCGTCGGCGGCACCGGGTGGCTCAAGAGCAACGTCCGCATCCTCGCCGCCACGCGTCGCGATCTCGATCGCGAGGTCCAGGAAGGACGCTTCCGCGACGACCTCTTCTTCCGCCTCGCGGTCGCGCGCATCGAGCTGCCGCCGCTGCGCGAGCGCGGCGCCGACGTCGAGTTCCTCGCGCGCGCCTTCTGGGCGTCGCTCGGCCCGAGCGCCGGCCCGTTCCCGACCGAGTTCCTGGCGCGCTACCGCGGCCACACGTGGCCGGGCAACGTGCGCGAGCTCCTCAACACGGTGGTGCGCTGGCAAGCGCTCGGCGAGATGGGGCTCGGCGAGCGAATCCAGGAGGACGCCCCCGAGTCTCTCGCTGCGCCGCCGGTCGCGAGCGCGGGCGTCGGCACTTCGCCCGCCGCCGATGATCTCGTACAGCGCCTGATCCGCGAGGCCGTGCCGTTCTCGAAGGCTCGCCAGCTCGCGGCGCTCGACTTCGAGCGCCGCTACGTGAAGAGCATCCTCGAGAGCTTCGGCGGCAACGTCACGAAGGCCGCGCAGGCCTCGGGCATCGGCCGTCGGTACTTCCACATGCTCCTCGCGAAGATCGAGGGGAGCGAGGAGAACGAGGAGCCGTGAGCTCCGGCCGCCGGAAGCGCTGGTTCCCACCCGGAACTAGTCGTTCCATTGGCGCGGCGCCGCACCCGCGAAAATGCCGGGTTTCCGGCACATCTGGCAGGTGATGCCCGCGGGCATCGGGGTTGCACCTCTCTCGTTCGCGCGACCCTCGCGCCAATCGAAGGAGCTCACCTTGCACCGTTACCTCCGCCTTTCGTCGGTCGTCATCTCGTCGTTCGCCCTCGCCGGAGCGCTCGGAGGATGTGGCAGCTCTCAAGAGGGCGAAGCGCCGGTCGAGGTCGCGGCACCGCCGAACGAGGCCGTCGTGTTCGCGGCGTCGGGCGACACGAAAGCAGAGCTGGGGATCACGAAGTGGGGCTTCGCCACCGACGACGCCGGCGACCTCATGACGTACCGCGGGTACGACGACAAGAACCAGGTGCTGGCCACGGTCGTCCAGAAGCTCGATCGCAGCGACGAGCAGAAGTACCGCTTCGCGCTGACGATGACCGGCCCGAAGGAGTCCGCGTCGGAGAAGATCGAGTTCACGGCCCACCCGACCGAAGACGGCAAAGGCGGCGTCCTCGAGACGCTCGTGACGGAGAACACGTTCGAGGACGGCGGCCTCCCGAGCCGCGTGCTCGCTCGCTTCAAGGCGGACGGCGCCGCGCGCAGCGGCACGATCGGCTCGGGCTCGCTCACCGGCAAGAGCCGGCCGCTCGACGGAAACTCGCTCGTCACGTCGTGCAACTCGACGGTCAACGCGTGCCAGAACGAGCTCATCGACTCCCGCATCGCCGCGGCCGGCGCTTCGGGTGACTGCGGTCTGCTCAAGACCGTCGGTCAGCCCCTCCTCGCGACGATCGTCGGCGCTGGGTTCGGCGCGCTCGCATCGTGGTGGAGCGGCCCCGGCATCGTGGCCGGCGCGGTGATCGGCGGCGCAGCGGGCGGTGTCGGTGCAGGCGCGGCCGCGGCCACGCAGTGCATCTCGAGCCGTGCCGACGCGAAGGCCGCCGCCGCCGACCTCAAGAAGTGTCAGGACGCGGCCGCCGCGAGCTGCGCTCACTGACTCAGGTGCGTGCGAGGAGCGCGTTGAAGGTCGCGCGCTTTCCGGCCTTGCCGGAGACCGTCGCGTCGGTGAGACGCAGCGCGCGCTTCGCGTCGCTCGAGTTGCACGTGCGCTGGCGCGTGCAGTAGTCGGCCTGACCGAGGTACGGATCGCCGGCGAAGTAGAGCTGCGTCGTCAGCAGCGTATTTCCTCCCGGCGTCAGGATCTTGGCGTGCAGATGGGCAGGGCGGATCCCTGCCGCGTCGCCGTAGCGACCCGGCAGGACCGTCTCGAAGCGGTAGCGACCGAGGTTGTCGCTCACGATCTTCCCGCGCAGGCGGTAGCCGGTCTCCGCGGAGTCGTAGTAGGTGCCAG
>JANXVA010000030.1 GCA_025351875.1 Myxococcales bacterium
GAGCGAAGCGACGCTGGGCGCGAGCATCATGCGAGGCACCTACGACCCTGCGAACGACTACAGCTACACGATCGTCGGCGGCGACCTCGGCTTCCGGTTGTACCGAACGAACCTCCGCTTCGAGTACCTCGTGCGCCGGCAGGAGTTCGCTACGTCGGACGCGAAGCTGCTCAAGTACGACGTGGTCGCGAACGGTGACTTCGTCGTCAAGCACGGTGCCTATGCCGAGCTCGAGACTCCGGTGGCGGAGCAGGTGGATCTGATCGCGCGAGTCGACGGACTGCTGCACGTCGGCAATGTCCTCGCGACGCCTGCGGGGGCGCCGCCACCCGTCGACGGCGAGCTGAGCGGGCGCAGCTTCGTGGTGCGGTACACGCTCGGCTCCGCTGTGTCGCTCGAGCGCAATCTCCGCGTGAAGGCGTCTGGGGAGCTCTGGCAGTTCAGCGATCGCGACGCCGCGGGGAGCAACCTGGCGGTCGGCGTTCACCTCGCCGCCGTCGGCACCTTTTGAGAGCGCCCTCCGAGGCGCGAGGGACCGCTCCGGCGTTTCACGCTCACGATCGTGCCGAATGACGCAAGGCGTTACGGAACCCGGGCTTTCTCCCACGAAGTTGCTCGAACGTCACTCAAAAATGAGTTACGTGAAACGCGCCCGTTTCCATGGAGGGAGCGGGATTCGCTCGTGAGTACCCCGGCGCTACCGCGCGCCGCCTAGAATGCCCGCGATGTCCGAGGCCCAAGAGCACGCACGAGGCGACGTCAACGCCTCCTCGACGGCGGCCGACACGCCGCTGCCCGCCGCCGATGCCGCGCCTGCGCGGCTTCGCTGCTCCGCGCGTGGCATCAAGAAGAGCTTCGGCGAGACGAGCATCCTCAAGGGCGTCGACCTCGACATCCCCGAGGGGAGCTTCGCGGTGCTCGTCGGCCCGAGCGGCTGCGGCAAGTCGACGTTGCTGCGCCTCGTCGCCGGCCTCGAGCAGGCCGACTCCGGCACCATCACCCTCGCCGGCCGTGACGTCACCAACCTGCCGCCGCGTGATCGCGACGTCGCGATGGTCTTCCAGAGCTACGCGCTCTACCCGCACCTCACCGTCCGCGACAACCTGAAGTTCGGGCTCGAGCTTCGCGGCACTCCGAAGGCGGAGATCGACAAGCGCCTCGACGAGGCGAGCACGATGCTCGGCCTGGGGCCTCTGCTCGGTCGTCTTCCGAAGCAGCTGTCCGGCGGCCAGCGCCAGCGCGTCGCGATGGGCCGCGCCATCGTGCGCCGCCCGACGATCTTCCTCTTCGACGAGCCCCTCTCGAACCTCGACGCCGCGCTGCGCGCCGAGGTACGCGTCGAGATCCGCCGCCTCCACGATCGCCTCGAGGCGACGACGCTCTACGTGACTCACGACCAGGTCGAGGCGATGACCCTCGCCGATACGCTCTGGGTCCTCAACGGAGGGCAGGTCGAGCAGAAGGGCGCGCCGCTCGAGGTGTACGAACGCCCGCGCACGAAGTTCGTCGCGACGTTCCTCGGCTCCCCGAAGATGACGATGCTCGAAGGCGTCCTCGTCCGCGAGGAAGGCCGCTTCATCGCCGAAGGTGGAGGCGTACGCGCCATCGTCGACGACGACCGTTTCGGCACCGCGCTCGAGGAAGGGCGCCAGGTCACCATCGGCATTCGCCCGCATGATCTCGGCCTGGCCAAGAACGGCGCCGCGGCCGTCGCCGAGCTGAAGGTCGAGCTCGTCGAGGCGCTCGGCTCGGAGGCGTTCGCACACGGCTGGCTGCGTGCCGCCGGGCCGTCGGTCGTCGCACGGCTCGACGCCGACGACGCGCGTTCGGTGCGCGCCGGCAGCGCCATTCCGCTGGCCGTCTCCCCTGCCCGCGTTCATCTCTTCGATCCGAAGACGGGCGTAGCTCTCGGCCTCTGAGCCGTGGCCACACGCATGCGCAGAGCGCTCGCCTTCCTCGTCGCCCTCGCCGTCGCCCTCGCGCTCTTGCCCGGGTGCGAGGAGCCGGCACGCGGCATCGTCGTCTGGCACCCGTATCGCGGCGCCGAGCAGAAGGCGCTCGAGACGGTCGCGTCGGCGTTCACTGCGAAGACCGGCACGCACGTGACGCTGCTCGCCGTTCCGTACGACGCGTACGCCGCGAAGCTCGAGGCTGCGATCCCGCGCGACAACGGGCCGGACCTCTTCATCAGCCCGCACGAGCGCCTCGGCAGCTACCTCTCGAACCACCTCGTCGCTCCCGCCGGCGACGCGTTCCCCGACGGCGACGTCGCTCGCTACGACGCGAAGGCCGTCGACGCCGTGACCGATCGAGGCACGCGCTACGCGGTGCCGCTCGCGAGCAAATGCGTCGCGCTCTACATCAACACGACGCTGCTCCCCGAGGCTCCGGCCACGCTCGACGACCTCGCGCGGATGAAGGGCAAGCTCGGCGCGAACGTGTGGCCGCTGGTCTACGAGGCCCAGAGCGTCTACTTCCACGTCCCGCTCCTTCATGCCTACGGCGGGCAGATCTTCGACGGCAAGACGTACGCGATGGTCGGCCCAGAAGCTTCGCAGGCGGCCGACAAGGCGCGCGACCTCATTGCTTCGGGCGTCGTGCCGCCCGAGCCGAGCGGCGACCTCGTGAAGCAGCTCTTCGCATCGGGCCGAGCGGCGGCGGCGATCAGCGGGCCGTGGCTCGCGGGCGATCTCCCCGCCGACGTCCGCTATCGCGTCGTGCCGCTTCCCTCGATCGAGGGCGCCGGCAAGATGCGCCCGTTCCTCACCGTCGACGGCGCCTTCCTCACCCCGCAGGGCGCGCGGCTCCCCGAGGCGCGCGCGCTCGCGCGCTTCTTCGCCGACGGCGACATGGCGAAGATCCGTCGGGCGATGGGCAAGCAGGACGTCGCGACGAAGAGCGTCTGGGAGGAGCACGTCGATCGACCTGAGCTCCGCGCGGACGACGCGGTGCTCGCGGCGTTCCACGAGGCGGCGCTCGAGGCCGTCCCGATGCCCACGTCACTCGCGATGCGCGCGACGTGGGTGCCCGCCGAGCAAGCGCTTCGCAAGGTGATCCGCGGGCAGAGCACGGCCAAGGAAGCGCTCGACGAGGGGCGCGTTCGCTATCTCGACATCATGCGAGCACCGCCGACGAAGTCGCCGTCGCCGGCGCCGCTGATGGCCCTGCTCGGGCTGACGCTCCTCGCCTTAGCGTTCTACGCGGTGAAGCGCGCGCGTCATCCGGGCTTCGCGCGCGAGCTCCAGGATTCGAAGCCCGCGTACAAGTACGTCGTCCACTCGGCGCTCACGATCCTCGTGCTCGTGGTGCTGCCGCTCCTCGCCGGCGCGGCGACCTCGTTCTTCGCCGGCACCCGCGATGCGCCGCAGTTCGTCGGGCTCACCAACTACGTCGAGATCCTGACGGTGCGCGGCGCGCCGCTGCGCGACTGGCTCTCGCACGGCTCGTTCTATCTCACGCTCGTCGTGACGGTGGCGTGGACGGTGGTGAACGTCGTCGCCCACGTGACTATCGGCCTGATCCTGGGGCTCCTGCTCGCGCGGCCATTCCTCAAACTGCGTGCACTCTACAGGGTTCTCCTGATCCTCCCGTGGGCGGTGCCGTCGTACGTGACGGCCCTCGCCTGGAAGGGCATGTTCCACCGCCAGTTCGGGGCGGTGAACGCCATCCTGGTCTGGCTCGGCGCCGAGCCAGTGTCGTGGTTCGCGAAGTTCTCGACCGCGTTCACCGCGAACGTGGCGACGAACGTGTGGCTCGGCTTTCCCTTCATGATGGTCGTCGTGATGGGCGCGCTCACGTCGATCCCGAAGGACGTCCTCGAGGCGGCCGAGGTCGACGGCGCGACGCGCTGGCAGGCGTTCCGTCTCGTCACGCTGCCGCTCCTCAGGCCGACGCTCCTCCCCGCGGTCGTGCTCGGCTCGGTCTGGACGTTCAACATGTTCAACGTCGTGTTCCTCGTCTCGGGCGGCGAGCCCGACGGCTCGACCGACATCCTCGTGAGCGAGGCCTATCGCTGGGCCTTCGCGCGAAATGCGCAGTTCGGATACGCAGCCGCGTACGCGGTGATCATCTTCGGGCTCCTCGCGCTCATGTCGCGTGTGCTCGGCAAGATCGGCAAGGACACGGAGGCGAAGGCGTGAGCACTGACGTCGCCGTCACCGATCGCGCTTCGCCGTTCGAGCGAATCGCCGTGAACGCCATCCTCGTCGTGGCCGTCGTGTACGCGCTCTACCCGGTGCTCTGGGTCATCTCGCTCGCGTTCTCGTCGGGGAGCGAGCCGGAGCTGCGCGCATTTCCGGTGCCGCACAACGTGTCGCTCGACAACTTCCGCATCGTCACGGGGTGGGGCGACTCCGCGCGCGGCTGGCTGTTCGCCAAGCAGCTCATGAACTCGCTCGTGGTGTCGCTCGCGACGGCGATCATGGCGGTCGCGATCGCGACGCCCACGGCCTACGCGCTCGCGCGTCACGACTTCGTCGGCAAGAGGTCGGGCCTGCGCACGCTGCTCCTCACGCAGATGTTTCCAGGTGTGGCGAGCGCGGTGCCGCTCTACCTCATCCTCGATGCGCTCCACCTGCTCGACACGCGCACCGGGCTCGTCCTCGTCTACGCGGCGACGGCGGTCCCGTTCGCGATCTTCCAGCTGCGAGGCGCGTTCCTCGCCATCCCGGTCGACCTCGAGGAGGCGGCGATGGTCGACGGCGCAACGCGCACGCAGGCCTTCTTGAAGGTCGCGCTGCCCGCGGCTCGCCCGGCGATCGCGGTGACGGCGCTGTTCGCGTTCATGAGCGCGTGGAACGAGTTCATCCTCGCGGCGACGCTGATCGGGCGCGAGAGCGCGTTCACGCTGCCGGTCGTCCTCCAGAGCTACGTCGGCGAGTACAACACGTCATGGGGCGCCTTCGCGGCGGGCGCGATCCTGGTGAGCGTCCCGGTGATGGCCCTCTTCTACGTGGCGCAGCGCCAGCTGATCAGCGGCCTGACCTCCGGCGGCGTGAAGGGCTGACTCGTAGAGAAGTTGACCCATTCGACCCGAACGGGGGATGGACAATCCATGCGTTCGCGAAAGCCTGCTGCCAGTACTGGAGCCAAGAGGCCGGTCGCACGCCCCGACGAGCGGCGTGCCGGGATCGATCGGCGCGCCACCGACGATCGGCGTGAGATGCCGCCGCGCCCCGAAGGCCGGCGCCGCGACGGCGGCCGTCGAGCCACCGACCCTCGAGACGCATGAACCGCGAGCGGAGGCGGGGACACCTCGTCGTTGTTGCGGCTATCGTGGTCTCGACCGCGTGCGGCCGCACCGAGGGCCCGACCCCGACCCCGACCTCGATCCCGGCGGCCAGCGCGACGACGAGCGCGGCGGCGGTGGACGCGAGTGTGCAGGCGACGACGAGCAGCGACGCCGGCACTGACGCCGGCGTCATCGCCTCCTCCGATCCGTTCGGCCGCGCGCGAACGGCGCCTCGCACGTACTGCGGCGGCGTCGCAGGCAAGCACGTCACGGATCGCGATCTCCGCACGTCCTTCGTCTCGGGTGACGACCTGCTCGCGATCGTCAATCGCTCGCCGACGGGTCAGCTCGCGCCCGATTGGTCACCGTCGGACCTGGTCGACCTCCGCTCCGGGCAGGGCGCCTCGGCGAGCGACTGCGAGAAGGTGCAGTGCCTCCGGAAGGAGGCGGCGAGCGCGCTCGCCGAGCTCCTCGGCGAGATGAAGAAGCGCGGCTTCGCCGGCAAGGTCGAGTCCGCGTTCCGCGGGTACGGCACGCAGTGCGGGACGTTCCTGCGCTGGGCGACGAAGGGCGGCTTCTGCGAGGCCACGGAGCAATCGGCACTTCCCGGTCACAGCCAGCACCAGCTCGGAACCACCGTCGATCTCTTCAGCGAAGAGTGGGCGAAGGACGAGCGCGGCGTCTTCCGCGAAGGCTTCGGCTGCACGCCCGCCGGCAAGTTCCTCCAGGAGCACGCGCTCGATTTCGGGTTCGTCATGCCTTACCCGATCCATCCGGATGATCGACACCCGAAGCAGAGCTGCGTGGTGCGCTGGGACATCCCGATCAACATCAACCCGAAGACGGGCTATCGCTTCGAGCACTGGCACATCCGCTTCGTCGGAAGAGATGCGGCGTCGCGCTTCGCGAAGGCGTTCGCCGCGAGCGGCCCCGGCACGCCGAACGAGATCACCGTCGAGCAGTGGCTCCGGGCGGAGAAGGGCCTCCTCGCGACTCCGGGCACGGTGAGCCTTCCGCCCACTGCGTCCCCCGATGCGGAGCTTCCCGTCTGCGATGGCTGCAACTGCGGGGCGTGCAGCACGCTCTCGGCGCCAGGCGAGAACGCGTGCGACAAGAAGGGCGGCGCGCTCCACCTCGACGAGCACGGCCGTCCTCTCCCCGCGAGCAACGCTCCGCAGATCCAGTCCGTGCAGCGCGTCAGCGCGAAGAAGTGGAAAGGGTCACTCGTCGAGGTGAAGCTCGCCGTTCCAGACGGCGTCGCGACGCAGCCTCCGGTGGTCGGGCCCGACGGCGCCGGCTACGTGACGGGCTCCACGTTCGAAAAGCTCTCTCCGTATCCGGAAACTCCCGCGCGCGCGTTCCCGCCGATCGCCGGAGCGTGGGTCGTAGCGATCGAGCCCGTCCCCAACGACGTGGGAGTCGCATGGCCGTGGCGAGCCGCGATCAGCGCTGCGATCGTCGGGCAGACCTACGGTCGCGCGAACGTGCTCCTGCCGGCGCATCCAGGCGCGACGACGCTCAAGGTGCCGATCCCCGACGCGCCCTCGAAGGTGCGCGTCGTGCTGATGGAGGGCGGCATCGCCAAGGGAGAGCCGCTCACCGTCGAGCTGCGCTGAGGATCAGTCGCGATGGCTGACCCGGTGGCTCAGGCGCGCTGGGGGATTTCCGGCGCGACCTTGAAGAACGCGTTGCGCTCCGGGTCGTTGTAGCTCGCCCAGTCGGGCGCCCAGGGCGTCATGTGGACGCCGCCGCTTCCGTCTCCGGAGATCGTGAGCGCCATCGGGCTCACCTCGCGGTACGTGCTCTCGGTGGGCAGGTCTGCGTTGTTGGCGCCGCCAGCGGAGAAGAGCGTGAAGAGGCGCGCGTGCTCGTCGTCGTTGTAGGACGGCACGAAGCCGGTGAGGACCTTCTCGTGGCCGCGCACCATCGTGTGCGAGCCCACGCGCTGCATGAACGCGCGGAACTGCATGCGACCGAAGGCGAACCGTGCGGCTTGGTCCTGCAGGTCGGCGGGGATCACGTCCGCCGTGCTCGGATCGCTCCACATCATCTGGAAGCGAATGTCAGAGTCGTTGAGCGACGAGAGGTCCTTCCAGCGCTCCTTGACGAGACGATCCTTGGGGATGCCGCCGTGCACGAAGAAGAAGCGGTCGAAGAGGAAGGTGTTGGGCATCTCCTCGAAGAGCGTCTTGTAGTGGCGGAAGACGTCGATGGGCAGGAGCGGCTTCAGCGTGTTGATCGCTTCTGCCGGCTTGACGCCGCCGTACATCGTTCCGTTCACCTCGACGTAGTACTCGTGGTTTCCGCGCAGCATGATCACGTGATCGGGCGCGGTCAC
>JANXVA010000048.1 GCA_025351875.1 Myxococcales bacterium
GGGGAAGAGGCCGCGGAGCTCGCGGCGCTGCACATCCCGTTCGAGATCGTTCCCGGCGTGAGCGCGGCGCTCGGTGCGGCGGCGAGCGCGGGGATTCCACTCACGCATCGCGATGCATCTTCCAGCGTCGCCTTCGTCACCGCTCACCAGCGCCACGACGCGAGCGGCGAGGATCTCGCGGCGCGCGTGCCTCGCGAGGGCACCGTCGTGCTCTACATGGGTCTATCGACCCTGCGCGAGACCGCGCTGGCGCTCATTCGCGCGGGTCGCCCGTCGAGCACGCCGGCGTGCGTCGTCTCGCACGCCACGCTGCCGACGCAGCGCGAGGTCACAGCGACGCTCGGCGACATCGCGGATGCGGTCCTCGGTGCGGATCTACCGGCCCCCGCGCTGGTCATCGTCGGTGAGGTGGTCGCTCGGCGCGTCGTCTCGACGGCGCTGCTCCCGTGGCGTCGTGTATCCTCGGGGGCATGAAGGACTTCGCTCTCTCTGCCCTCATGAGCTTCGCGCTCGCGGCCTCCTCGATGGCGTGTGACCCCGCGATGCCCGCCGGCACCGCGGCTCCGGCGACCCCGGCTGCTCCCGGCGCTCCCGCGACATCGCCTCCGCCTGCGCCGGCCCCGGCGTCGAAGGGCGCTGTCTCGCAGGAAGGTGGCGAGTGCGGTGACGACGTCGCCATCCAGAAGAAGTGTGCGCCCGGCCTCGTGTGCGCGCCGCCGACGAAGGGACCCGTGAGCGAGCACACGCCGGGCACGTGCAAGAAGCCGTGACCCGCCCCGGCGGTCACGGCTTTTGCGCAGACCGCTCCTTGAACGCCTGGACGAGCTCGCCGAAGCGCGAGGCCATGGGCGTCTTGTCGGCCTTCCACCTCTCGCGGAGCGCACGCGCGGCGTCGAGGTAGCCCTCATCGGGCAGGATCTGCTCGAGCAGCTCGCGCAGGAGCCGCGCCACCGCCGGCGCCTCGCCGGACGTCGAGATCGCGATCGTCACCGGACCGCGCCGCACGACGCCGCCGCCGTAGGCCGAGGCGTTCGGCGGATCATCGACCGCGATGCAGAAGATGCGCGCCTTCTCGCACGCGTCGGCCACGTGCCGCTGCGCCTCGGCATCATCGGTGGACGCCAGCACGAACCACGCGCCCTCGACGTCGCGCTCTTCGAACGCGCGCCGCTCGAGGGTGAGCGCACCGGCGCTAGCGCGCGCCTCGATCTCCGCGGTAACACGCGGCGCGACCACGCGAAGAGAGGCACCCATCGCCGAGAGCTCGTCGATCTTCCGTGTCGCAACGACGCCCGCGCCGACGACAAGGACGACCTTGTCCTTCAGATCGAGGAACACCGGAAAGAGCACCCGCGGATCGGACATGTCGCTATCGCTCAGCCACTTAGCGCATCGCCGGAGACGAAGCGACACGGAACACCGGCCGCTTCGAGTCGCGCGCGCACGGTCGAGATGGAGAGCTCGCCGATGTCGCTCGCTGCAAATCGCCTCTTCGCTGCCGCCGCCGCGACGAGCGTCGTGCCTGAGCCCGCGAACGGATCGATCACGAGCGAGCCCTCGTGGCTCGTCGCGCGCACGATCCGGTCGAGCAGCTTGAGCGGCTTCTGCGTCGGATAGCCCGTCGTCTCGGCGAGTAGCGGAGTGTTTGCCGCCATCGAAGGGCAGTCGGTCCACACGCTTCCGATCGCGCGGCCCTCGTCGGCGTAGTAGCGATAGGTCTTCTTGCCGACGATGCGGTCGCGATACCGTCGACCCTCGTCGTCGGTCCGCGTGAAATGCATCGACTGGCTCGTCGCGGCGAATGGCGCGCGGAGCGCCTCGTCCTTGCCGTTCCAGATCGGATCCGCGCCGCGCGCGTAGAGGAGGAGTGTCTGGTGACCCATGCCGGGACCGCTCTTGCTCTTGCTCCCGTTGCCCGGCACCCAGATGACCTCGCCGCGAAAGCGTCGCGCGCCGAACACGCGATCGCACACGCCCTTCGCCTCGTGCACCGCGCGGGAGTCGAGGTGAAGCCACATCGTCCCCTGCTGCGACAGCAGCTCGCGGACCACCACGATGCGCTCCTCGAGCCACGCGAGGTACGCATCGAGCGAAGCCCAGGTGTCGTGGTACGCGACGGGGCCGCGCGCGCGCGCGCCCGTGACGACCCGGGCGCCGAAGCTCTTCTCCACCTTGAAGGGCGGGTCGAGGTAGGCGAGGTCGGCGCTGCCCGCCGTCACGTACGCGCCGAGCGCGCGCGCGTCGGCGTGCACGAGCAGGTCAGTCGCGGGTGTTTGTCTTCGCATCCGTGGGGCCGCCCGCCAGCGCCGGTCCGAGCGGATCGAGAGGTACGACGAGCGACTGGACGAGCTCGAGGGTGGTCGGCTCGCTCGCGCGGGGAGCCGCGTCGGTGGTCGCGATCCAGGGCCGGACGGGGCCGGTTGGCTCACACCCCGCGGCGACCTCGTCGGGATCGCATGCGATGCGGACGTGGATGTGATCGTCGTGAGACTGCGCGGGAGGGGCGGGCTGGAGCAGCGTGTCCATCGCGCGGACGATCGTGTCCCCTGACTCACCCCGGGCGCGCGCCCACTCGATGAGCATCGCCTCGACGGGCTTGCTGACGAAGAGCCACTGCACGCGCGACTCGGGATCTTCGACGAGCGCCTTCACGAGCTGCCACTCGCGCTCGACGTCGAAGCGGAGGAAGCGCTTGTCTGCCTCGTCCCAGGCGAGACCGTCGGTGCCGACGTGGACGAAGCCGCTCGACGTCACGGGCGCGCCGTCGAGCGTGGTCATGTAGAGGAGGAGATCGGCGTCGCGACCGGAGCGGTGCGACGAGTGCGACGAGATCTTGCCGCCATTCCTCGCGGAGAGATCGCCGACGGTGAGGGTGCTGCCGGGTCGCTCACGGCCGACCTTGGCCGCCGCACGCCGGATCGCGCCGACGAAGCGCGGCGTGCCGAAGTGCCGGTCGTTGTCTGCAAGGAGGCGATAGCCCTCGCCCTCGGCGGGGAGCTGCGCCCCCTTGGTGAGGACGCCCCGGTGCGGCATCCCGATCGACCCTGCCCAGTGCGGCGCGAGGGGTGAAGGGGCGCGGGCGCACCCGGCGCTCCCGAGGACCGCAAGGAGGACGAGGACGCGGCGCATGGGGGGGTTCTACCCGAAAACGCGCTGCGCCAGAAATGCCTTGCACGGGGCGATCCGTGGAGTTCTGAGGACGTACGAAACGCGATCGAAACGGCCACTTGAAATCAGCCCTGACGGCGCGCTGCGTCACGACAATTCCAGGTTGCGCGGCGTCCGATTGAGGCTAGAGAACGGTCCCCTCGGCCCTCACTGTGAGCCGCCTCTCTCGTGAACGCTGGGGTGTGGAGGCGAGAGTCGATGTCGCTCGAAAGTCCGCGTCCGCGTTTTCCGCAGCTTCACTACGCCCGCACCGAAGACGATGCCGTGAAGCCCCAGGACGGGCAGGCCCCCGACACCCTGCGGAAGGCCCTCGAGCTCGCCCGGCAGCTCGAAGAGCTCCTCGAGGACACGCGCTCCAGCGTCGGCGCGCCCCCCGCGGTCGAAGATGCCCGCGCGCACTCGACCCGCATGGCCCGCGCCTTCGCGGCGAGCCTGGTCGACGAGCTGGCCGCGCTGGTCCGTCCGGTTCGCAACACCGCCAGCTGATCGGAGGATCGGAATCGGTGGAATCGTCTGGCGGCTGCCGGGCGTTTCCCTGGCGATGGTTCACCGGTCGCGCTTTCTACTCCCCCTCCTCGTTGGCACCGCCGCGGTCACGGCCGCGTGTGCGCACCCCTCGGTCGAAGCGACCTCCGCGCATGCGCCCGGCGCGGCGGCGGCTCGCACGCCTCATCGCGTCGCGTCTGGCCGGGTCGGCGGTGGCGGAAGCGGGCTCGCGCCTCCGGTCGTTCACCCGTTTACCGCCGCCCGTGACGGCGCTGCGATCGTCCTCGCCGAGCTCGACGGTCGCACCGTCGCGTACGTGGCCGACGAGGACGACGCGCTCGTTCGCGTGATCGACGTCGAGGACGGCCGCGAGCTCTCGAGCGCGCGCATCGGCGGGATCCCCGGGCAGCTCGCGCTCCGGAAGGATGGGCGGCTCGTGGTCACGCTGCGTGACACCTCGCAGCTCGTCGTCCTCTCGGGCGGGGGCAGCGCGGAGTCGAAGCTGACGGTCGACAAGCGCGTCGACATCGCTGCCGACCCCGTTGGCCTCGCGCTCTCGCCGGACGACGCTGTGCTCGTCGTCACGAGCGGGTGGGGACGAGCCGTGACCGTCCTCGATGCCGAGACCCTGGCCGTTCGCGCAGAGCACGCGGTCGCGCGCGAGCCGCGCGGCGTCGTCGTGTCGAACGATGGAAAGCGCGCGTTCGTCTCTCACGTCGTGGGCGACAAGCTCGACGTGATCACGCTCGACGCGAGCGCGGAGCCCGGGAACGCGAAGGCCAAGAAGGCGCTCGCGGTCGACGGGGTCGAGCATTTCTTCTCTCGCATGGGCTCCAACGAGCAGAAGCGCGCGGCCTGCCAGGGGTTCGCGCTCGCACGTGCCGAGACAGGCCGGATCTTCGCTCCGCATGTCCTCGTCTTCACCGGCGATCCGGCTGAGAACTCATCGGGGTACGGCGGCGGCTCCGAAGGCCGCGAGGCCGAGGTGATGCACATCCCCGTCATCGACGAGGACGCGGCGAAGGTCATCCCGGAGTCGACGGGTCTTGCGGCCGGCCTCGAGGGCGTGCCGGGCCGTTGTGCGCTGCCGCGCGCCGCGGCGGTCGGCAAAGCGGGGCTCTTCGTGACGTGCCTTGGTGACAACGTCGTCGCGCTCTTCGACGCCGACGCCGTGAATCCGCACGATGTGTCGCTAGGGCGCTGGGCCGTGCCGGCGGGGCCCGTCGGTATCGCACTCGACGAGGCGCACAGTCGGGCCGTGGTTTGGTCGCAGTTCGCGCACGCGATGACGACAATCGCGATCGGTGACGGCACGACGGCGCAGCGTCCGCTCGCGCTGTCGAGCGTCACGTTCCCGCGCGAGACGCGCGCGTCAGCGAAGCTCGAGCGAGGTCGCGTGCTCTTCCACTCGACGGGTGACGATCGGATCTCGGGCGACGGCCGGGCGTGCGCGAGCTGCCACCCCGACGGTCGCGACGACACGCTCGTCTGGTCGTCACCCAACGGTCCGCGCCAGACTCCGATGCTCGCGGGGCGCCTCTCGGGCGCCGCGCCGTACGGGTGGAACGGCGACGCGAGCGACGTCTCGATGCACCTGGTGTCGACCTTCAAGCGTCTCGGCGGCAAGGGCCTGACCGGCGACGACAAGGAGGCGCTGATGGCCTACGTGAGCGCGCTCCGCCCGCCGCCCGAGCGCAAGCTGAAGGACGCTCCCGCCGTGTCGCGCGGTCAGGCGATCTTCCGCTCGCCGCAGGCAGAGTGCTCGTCGTGCCACGGCACCGACGGCGACCTGCCCGACGGCGTGAGTCATGACGTGAAGAGCCGGAGCGGCGGCGATCAGCGCGTGAAATTCGATACGCCCTCGCTGCGGTTCGTCGGCGGTTCGGCGCCGTACTTCCACGACGGTCGCTACAAGACGCTCGGCGCGCTGCTCACCAAGTCGGATGGCAAGATGGGTCACACGAAGCACCTCGCGCCCACGGAGCTCGCGGACCTCGAAGCCTACCTGGAGTCCCTGTGATGCGTGCAGAGTACATCGTAGCGGCCACCGTCCTCGTCGGGTGCTCGCTGATCGCGCCGTCCGAGGCGCACGCGGGAACCAAGGCTCCGCTCTCCTCGCTCGCCGCGCTGCCGGCTCCGGTTCCGCCGCGCGCGCCCGAGGCGTTGGCGGCCGTGGCCGGGCTCACGGTGAAGACGAAGGAGGGCTATCGCGGAGCGGTGTGGCACGACGTCAACGCGGCGGTCGGGCGCGGATACTGCCTCACCACCACCGAGAGCGGGTATCGCTGGATGAGCTCCTGGGGCACGAGCTCCAAGGGAAACGCGAGCGACCTCGATCTCGAACGGCTCGTCGAGAAGGACGGCAAAGTGACTCTCGAACGCACGCGCCTCCACTTCGATCCGACGGACGCGTCGTTGACGACGAAGGGGCGCGCGCAGGTCGAGCTCCGCGAGGTCGCCCGCACGCCGGCGGGCGTCGTGGTGTGGGCCTTCCGCGACGGCAGGGACGTCGTCCTCCTCGCGCGCAACGTCGAACGAGGCGTCGAGTCCCGCAGGGCGTCCAGCGAGGAGGGCGCCTTTCCGTTCATCTCGGCGGACGGCTGCCCCTTCGCGGGTGCGCGCCTCGACGCTCGCAAGCCGGAGGGCGGCAGCGTCGCTCAGCTCACTGGCGCGCTCCCTGCGGTGGGGACCGGCAAGGAGAAGGTCGTCCCGCGCTTCCTCGTCGACGCGAGCTTGAGCCGCGTTAGCCGCGATGCGGAGCCCACGATCGCCGTGACCGTCCGCATGCGCGACTGACGTCGAACCTTCAGAGAAAGCTCGCGATGCGTGCTTCGATGGTCTTTACCGCCTCCGCGGTCGCGTAGCTCTCGGGGAGCACGTACTTTCCGTCCGTGCGCGCGAGGTAGCCCTGGTCCACGAAGGCCAGGAACGCGTTCTCGAGCACCGGGCGGCTCACCGCCTCTCGTAGCTCCACCTCTCCGGCGAGGAACATCCGCTCGCCCGCCGTGATCGCGCGCTTCGCGAGATCCTTCGGAGCGAGGGGGCCTTTGAGGAGCGAGGCCAGGGAGCGCGCCGCCACGCGGTAGCCCTCGACGAAGTTACGAACCATCCGCGCATGGAGAGCGGCGCGCTCGCGCCCTTCGCCGTCCGGCGGAAGGCTCACGTCACCTTCCGCGCCGCGCACGAGCTCTCCGTCGGCCTCCATCAGCGCGAGCGTCTCGCTGAAGATCGTCTCGAACGTCGCGTCGGCGCGGAA
>JANXVA010000061.1 GCA_025351875.1 Myxococcales bacterium
AACGCCGGTCACCGTGAAGCGCATCGAAGAGAGTTGTCACGGCGTTGTCACGCCGATCGAGGTAAGTAGTTGCACGCCCGGTAAGATTCGAACTTACGACATCCGGCTTCGAAGGCCGGCGCTCTATCCAGCTGAGCTACGGGCGCGTGGGAGAGGCTCGAAGGAGTACACCGCGCGGGCGCGGCGATCAACCGTCAGCCCGGCCAGTCGAGCGCTTCGCATGGGAAGCGCGTGCCCGGCGGGAAGCGCAGGTCGAAGTGCTCCTCGAGCACCGCCAGGAGCTCGTCGGGCGATGCGACCACGCGGCGCTCCGCGTGCCCGTCGCGCCCACGCACCGTGAGCTCGCGATTCAAGAGGCCGACGCGCCCGCCGTCCGGCCGCGCGCGCGCCACCAGGAGGCGGTTCTTGAAGTGCGAGCCCGGATGCGCGCTCGTGTACCAGTTGGCGACCTCGCGATCGATCGGCGGCATCTCCTCGAGCGTGAACTCGCAGACGTCGTGCCACTCCTCGCCGAAGAGCACCTGGTGGTAGATGCGGCCGTTCTCCTCGTCGCGCAGCAGCCTTCGCGTCTCGTGCGGCGTCTCTTGCGGTCCCTCCTCCGCGAGCCGCAGCGCCGACGTCACCGACATCGCGCCCACGCCCACGTCTGCCAGCCACGACTCCTCGAGCTCGACGCGCACGAAGAGGTGCGTCCGCGCCGGCGTGAAATCGCGCGGGCGCTGGTAGCGAACGCGCGCGCTCAGCGGATGCACGTCGAACCCCAGCGCGCCGAGCACGTGGAGCAAGAGCGCGTTCTGCTCGAAACAGTATCCGCCGCGCCGCTCGCGCAGCAGCTTCTGCTCGAGCGCCCCAGGGGCGAGATCGATCTCCCGCCCCAGCAGCACGTCCAGGTTCTCGAACGGGATCGCCTGCACGTGCGCGTTCACGATCGCGTTCAGCGTCTCCAGCGTCGGCGTCCGCGCGCCGCGGTGACCGATGCGCGAAAAGTAGAGGTCGAGGTCGATCATCTCAGCGATACGGCGGCAGCCCCTCCACCACGATCGGCTTCGGCGGCTGCGCGAGCGCCGCCAGCCCGCGGATGAAAATCACGACCAGCACGACATGCAGCCCCGTCCCGAGGATCGTGAGGAGGGTGCTCGCCCGGAAGAAGCTCTCCATCCCATCGCCGCTCGAACGCGTCAGAAACGGCATCATGACCCGCGCGAGGTTCATTACCACGAACACCACGAGGCTGCCGATCGCCCACAGTTGCAGTCCCTGGTACGCGTCCGGCCGGTGCCGCCGCACGATCGTCGTGATCACGACGAGGATCGCGATCTCGCACGCGAACGAAACGAAGGAGGAACCCCCGTAAATAAAGCTGCTCAGCGAACGCCAAAAGCCGTCGGACATGAGTGCTTTCTAGCAGTACCATCGACATCGTGCCCGTCATCGAAGGAGCGTTTCGTCACGCTGCGCTCGCGCGGTTCACGCCCATCCAGTCGCTCGCCTCCGAAGGCGGGCCAGAGACCCACCTCGCACGCACGAAGAGCGGCACGCTCGTCGTCGTCAAGGTGCTGCTCGACCGGCCCATCCCCGCGGACGTAGCCTCCGCGTTGTCGAAGGAGACGTCGCAGGGCGCGCGCCTCACCCACGACGCGATCGTCCAGACCCGCGCGATGGTCCTCGAGGACGAGGTCGCTGCGCTCGTCACGGAGTTCGTCCCCGGCGTGTCGCTGCAGCGCCTCCTCCGCTTCGCCGCTCATCGCGGTGTCCGCCTCCCCGACGACGCCGGCTGGTACGTCATCGAGCGCGCGCTCTCCGCTCTCGCGTTCGCGCACTCGCAGAAGGATCAGACCGGCGCTCCGACTCCCATCCTTCATCGCTCGGTCGGCCCAGGCGCCGTCGTCGTCGGCTGGGACGGCACCACCAAGCTCGGCGACTTCGGCTGGACGCGCCTCCGCTCCATCATCGCGCCGCTCGGTCAGGTCGCGATCTCCGATCACGCCACGCCCACGGTGCTGATGGCGCCAGAGCAGGCAGGCGGCGGGACCGTCACCGAGCGCGCGGACGTCTTCTGCATGGCGCTCCTGGCGCTTCGCGTCGCGACCGGGCGCACGCCGTATGCGCGCTTTCGCGACACGGCGACGGGCGCGCTCCTCGCCATGTCGGAGGGCAACGTCCTGCCGCTCTCGAAGACACGCCCGGATCTCCCGGAGGCCGTTCGAGCGGCCTTCGGTCGTGCGCTCGCACCGGATCCTGCGGCACGCACCGTGACCGCCCAGGAGCTGCTCGAGGCCGTCCGTGCGAGCTTCGATCTCGCCAAGGGCAAGACGTCTCTCGTGAAGCTCCTCGAGCGCTGGCGTGACCAGCTCGAGAGCTCGATGACGCCGTGGGAGAAGCGCGCGTCGATGCATGACGGCGTCGCGGCCACCACCGATCTCCGCGAAGGCACGCTCGGTCTCGCGACGGCCGACGATCGCCCGAGCAGCGACGCCATCGTCGCCAACGAGCCGCCGCCCGACGAGCCGTGGGCCAAGAACGCGAAGGACTCGCTCCCCCCCGGCGAGAGCCCGCTCGCCCCGACCGACGCAGGCGCGAGCCTCTCACGCCTCGGCGCCGCCGCCGAGAGCGCGATGTCCATCCCGCTTCCTGCCGTGCGCATGACGGCGCCGAGCCTCCCCGTCTACGGCCCTCCGGTCGGACCGCCGCCCGAGCCGCCGCCGCCGAAGCCGTTCTTCACCGGGAAGGTCGCCGCCGCGACGATCTTCGGTGTCTTCGTGCTCCTCCTCATCGCCGCCGTCTTCCTCCTGAAGTGGCTCAGCGGGCCGACCTGAGTGCGCTTTGACCTGGCCTTGCGGCCATCACGACCATGACCCACGGGTCACAGGTCCGATGCGCCAGGTTCACGCCGAATCAGGATCCATCGAGAGGAAAGGCGTTTCCATCGATTGCCGGGGCATGACCTCTGCTGGTACGACCGTTGCTTAGGGCGTGATTGCCTGGAGGTCTCGATGTCTCGTTGTTTTAGCCTTCGCTTCGTCTCCGCAATCACCGCGGTCGCTCTCGTCACGACGCTCGCCGTGCCGAGCGCCTACGCGCAGAGCACGCTGCCGCCGTCGCAGCCGCCTCCCGCGTCGGCCCAGGCGCCGAACGGCGAGTACGTCGCGCCGCTCCAGCAGCAGACCCAGCAGGTCTACATGCCCCAGAGCGTCGCGCTCTCCGGGCCGCGCATCATCAAGGACTACGAGGAGGGGGAGCCCATCCCGCCCGGCTACCACGCGGAGTCGCGCGTTCGCACCGGCCTCGTCGTCGGTGGCGCGGTCACGTTCGGCGTCATGTACCTGCTCTCCGTCCTCGTGGGCGCTGCGATCAGCGACGCGAACAAGGTGAACAAGGCGTACGGCGGGAGCGGCGGCGAGACCGGCGATCTCCTCTACGTCCCGGTCGCCGGTCCGTTCCTCCAGATGACGAAGACCGAGTCCTCCTCCGGCAACGTGACGCTCGCGATCGACGGCATCGCGCAGGCCGCCGGCGCCACGATGCTCATCGTCGGCATCACGTCGCCGAAGACCGTGCTCGTGCGCAACGACCTCGGCGAGGTTCGCGTGATGCCGATGCGCATGGGCGACAAGGGCGGAGGCCTCGGCCTCATGGGAACGTTCTGATCGCGGACGGCTCGATCCGCCGCTGATCAGCTGCCGGAGCCGTCGAGATCGGTGGCTCGCTTGACGACCGCCTTGATCTTGTCCGGCGTGAGGCCCGCGGCCTTGCCGATGGCCTTGAGGACCTCGGCCTCCGACTTCTCGACGCCGTTCGTGGCCCGCGCGACGAACGCGGCGACGAGAAGACCGGCCTCGGCCTGACCGAGCTCCTTGAGTGCCTCGCCGACCTTCGTGGCGCGGGCCTCGGCGCCTTCCTTCTCGGCGCGCGTCTGGCACTCGTCGAGGAGCTGCTCGGTCTCCCACTCGATGACCGCACCCTGGCTCAGCATCTCGACGGCCTTCGTGAGGGTCTCACGCTCCGTCGGGTCGACCTCGCCGTCGGCGCGCGCGGCGAGATATCCTGCTTCGACGGCGTGTGCGAACACGGCGCTCTGGTGCGGGACCTTCAGGTCTCCGCGGATCTGCTCGGCGTGCTCTTCGATGGTCAGTTTCTTCGCCATGGACCGCAGCATAGAGCGTGCAGGCCCACGCTCAAGGGTCGCCGTGCACGCCCCTGACGTGTAAAACGATAGGGGATGCGACTCGCGCCCCCGCTTCTGCGCTTTTCGTGCGGTGTGGGCCTGTCTGTGCTCGTTTTTTCGCTCTTCCCTGGAGGGGGGGCCCTCGCGGACGGCGTGCCCGCGGCCTCTCCCGACGACATGGTCCTCGACCTCGGCGGGGCGACCCTCGAGACGCGAAGAATCGCGCACGGGTCGTTCACCCAGGGAGCGCCTGCGAGCGAGGTCGGACACGACAAGGAGGAGGAGCCCGCGCACCACGTCACGATCACGAAGGACTTCTGGATGGGGAAGTACCCCGTCACGCGAGGTCAGTTCGCGAAGTTCGTCGCCGACACGCGCTACGTGAGCGACGCCGAGAAGGGACAGAGCGGCGGCGCCGGTTGGGTAGGCGCGATGGTGCCCGACGGCGGCAAGGGGCCAGTCCTCGTTCAGAAGAAGGACTTCACCTGGCGCAACCCCGGCTTCACGCAGACCGACGAGCACCCCGTCGTCCTCGTGTCTTACGGAGACGCGAATGCGTTCGTCGGGTGGGCGTCCCGCAAGAGCGGAAAGCGCGTTCGTTTGCCGACCGAGTCCGAGTGGGAATTCGCGGCGCGCGGAGGAGGGACGACGTCCTGGTCGGGCGGCGCTGCTGCCGAGTCCGACCCTGCGTCGTACGGATGGTTCAAGCCGAACGCGGGCAACGGCACGCGTCCCGTCGGGCAGAAGAAGGCGAACCCCTTCGGCCTGTTCGACATGTCCGGCAACGTGATGGAGTGGTGCCGTGACGTCTACGCGCCCTACCGCGAGGGCGCGCTCATCGATCCCGAGGTGACGACGAACACGAGCAACGAGCCGGAGCGCCGCGTGCTGCGAGGCGGATCGTGGTTCAGGGATCCGAAGCGAGGCCGCAGCGCCGCGCGCTACAAGAACACGCCGGGGAGTCGCAACGCGGACAACGGCTTCCGCGTCGTCGTGACGAACGAGGAGGCCGTGACGCCCGGGCTGACCGGCCCCGGCCCCGACTTCGTACCTTCCGGTCCGCTCGGCGCGAGCGGGTCGACCTCTGGCGCACCCGGCGGGAGCTCGGGCAATGGCGGCTCCGGACCGCTTGCGGACGGCGAGCCGCTTCGGCTCGAGCCCGTCGGCCACCCGGGGGACGCGTTCTCGTGGGGGCTCCTGCTCGCATCTCCCGTCGCCGCGGCAAGCGCGGTCGTCGCGTGGATGCTCCTACGCCGGAAGAAGAAGAAGCCCACGACGCGTGCGAGCGCGGTCGCGGCGAAGGCGTCCGGCATCTCGACCGAGGCGCTCAGCAACGGCTTCGTGGTGCGCATCTCCGATGCTGCGCCCGGAGCGAGCGTCCGCTTCGAGTGCGTCGTCAAGGGCAAGCGGGTCTCCGACGTCGTGCTGCTCGACGCGAGCAAGGAGACGTTCGTGCGCACCGGGTCGCCGCCGACGGCGATCCGCATCCTCGAGAGCATCGCGGCCGCGCCGGCCGTCTATCGTCCGTCGGCCCCTGGCGCGGCGCCGGTTTCGTCTCCGGCGCCGCCGTCGGCCAGCGGCGGTCAACGCTCGTCGGGCGTGCCGCCGCGCGCTCCGCCGCCTCTGCCGTCGAGGCCCCGAACGCTGCGGCCGCCGGTGCCCTCTCCGCCGCTCGATTCGGTGATCATCGAGCGCGCATCGCCGGCTCCGGCGGGGGTCGAGTCGTCGGTCGACGCGCCGATGGTGCCGACGGGCGGGAGCGAGGAGGCGATCGCCGCCGCCCCGGTCGCGCCGCCGATCGCGCCGGTCGCGCCACCGATCGAGCCGGAGGAGCCGGACGAGACGGCCGAGTCGCTCGAGCGTACCGAGCCGCTCCCGCCGGTCGCGCCCCGCGCGTCTGCACCGCCGCCGCCGCCGATCGAGCCGATCGAGCCGATCGAGCCGGAGGACGTGCGGGAGACAGCCGAGTCGATGCAGCAGACGGAGCCCCTCCACCCGCTTGCGCCTCGCGCTCCGGTCGAGGACGCGACGGTGGCCGCACCCAAGGAGGTGCCCGTCGCCGAGAGCGCCTCCGTCGCACCTGCCGACGAGTCCGCGCCCGCGCCCGCCGCACCGATCGAAGCGTCACTCGTCATCATGATCGGACCGGCGGCGGCGAGCGAGGGCGCATCGCCCGCGCCCGCCGCACCGATCGAGCCCGCAGCGCCGGAGGCGACGGCCGCAGCCTCGACCGCGCCGAGCGAACCGGAGGCCGTTGTGATGGTGGCGGTGGTGGCGGTGGCGGTGGTGGTGGTGGTGAGTGAGCCCGTCGCGGCGAGCGAAGCGGAAGCGCCCGTCGGGCCGAGCGAAGCGGCGGCGCCCGTCGCGCCGAGCGAAGAGGCTGCGCCGTCCGACGCCGACAAGGAAGCGGAAGCGAAGTCGACCGACGCCGACGCGCCGCCGAGGAGCGAGCCACCGCACACGAGCTAGGGTC
>JANXVA010000266.1 GCA_025351875.1 Myxococcales bacterium
GCGCCCACGCCGGAACGCCGGAGGCGGTGAAACACTACGAGGCCGCGGTCGCGAACGACGCCAGCTCGGTCGTCGCGCTCCAGGGCCTCGAACGGATCGGCCGCGAGCAGGGCAAGCACCCGCAGGTCGAGTGGTGCCTCGAACGCCAGATCGAGGTAGCGCTCACGGGCGCCGAGCGTGTCGACGCGCTCCTCAAGCTCGCCGAGCTCCACGAGACCAAGTTCCTGAAGCGTGAGCGCGCCGCCGAGGTCCTCGAGCGGATCGTCGCCGAGGAGCCCTCGCACCCGCAGGCCCTCAAGGCGCTCGAGCGCTGCTACCACGCGCTGCGAGCCTGGCCGCAGCTCGCCAAGGTCCTGCGCCTGCGCGCGGACAACACCTACGACAAGAAGCAGAAGACCGAGCTGCTCGAGCTCGCGGCCGAGGTCTTCGAGTCGAAGCTCGGCGACCCGGGCGCGGCGATCGAGGTCCACCGCGATCTGCTCGTCGTCGACCCTGCGCACCGCCGCGCGCTCACCGACCTCGCGCGCCTCTACGAGAAGCTCGGCGACTGGTCGAACATGGCGACGTACAAGGCGCGCGTCGCCGAGCTCTCCGCGTCGAAGCGTCAGGCCTCGCAGCTCCTCGTGCAGCTCGGCGACTTCCTCTCCGCGCCTGACCGCGACGCGATCATCGCGCGCCTGCAGTACGAACGCGCCGTCGCCGTCGATCCGACGAACGCGGCCGCCTGGGAGGCGCTCCAGAAGGTCGCAGCTGCCGCGGGCGACGACCGTCGCGTCGCCGAGTGCCTCGAGCAGCGTGCGCGCAACGTCGACGCGCCCCGCCAGCGCGCCACGATCTTCGTCGAGCTCGCCAACCTGCACAACGGCAACGGCGCCGACCGAGCGGCCCGCGATGCGTTCGAGCTCGCCATCTCCGCAGACCCGACCAACGAGGCCGCGGCCGTCGCGATGCTCGATGCCTTCTCGCGCGAGGAGAAGTGGGCCCAGGCCGCGCCGCTCTGCGAGCTGCTCGTCAACGCCGCCAAGCGTGACGGCGACGCTGCGGCGCTGTTCACACGGCTCCGCCTGGCCACGCGTATCTCCGCCGCACTCGGTGACGCCGAGCGCGCGATGACCTCGTCGCTCGCGGCGATCGACCTCCAGCCGGACGACGGAGGCGCTCAGGCCGACCTCATTGCAGTCTGCAATCAATGCCGGACCCAGCCCAAGGTCATCGGGCGCGCCAAGGAATGGCTGACGCGACTCGCCGAGGGCACCGCGACGTTGCCGGCGGGCGTGCTCGTGGCGCTCGCGCAGATCCAGCGGAGCGCGAACGACGTCGACGCAGCGGCGCACACGCTGGAGCAGGCGCTCGCCGTCGAGCCCGAGAACCTCGAGGTCTTGAAGGAGCTCGCCGATGTCTACCTCGCGCAGGGCGACTTCGCGCGCTGCTGCAAGTTGAAGGTCGACATGGCGCGCAACGCCACCAGCGCGGACGTCCGCTTCCAGCTGCTCTGCGAGGCGGCCGAGATCTGGGCGAAGCGTGCCGACGAGCTCGACAAGGCCGCGACGCTCTTCGAGGAGGCGCGGCTCATCAAGCCTCTCGACAACGGGCTGCTCCATACGCTGCTCTGGCTCTACGGCGAGCGGCACCGCTGGGACGAGCTCTCGAACGTCCTCGAGAGCATCGCGCAGCTCCACGAGA
Source organism: Myxococcales bacterium (assembly GCA_025351875.1). GTDB lineage: Bacteria > Myxococcota_A > Polyangia > Polyangiales > Polyangiaceae > Labilithrix. Next base: position 1,684 of record JANXVA010000266.1, read on the forward strand.
GCCCCGAGAAGAAGGCGAAGAGCTTCTTCGCGATGGCCCAGGTGGTCCTCGAGAAGGTCGGCGACAAGGTCCGCGCCGCCGGGCTCTTCGACCAGGTCCTCGACATCGACAAGAAGCGGCTCGACGCCTTCGAGCTCCTCGTGAGGGCGCTCACCGAGGCCAGGGACTGGGAGTTCCTCGAGCGTTGCTACCGCAAGATGATCGCCCGCACCAAGGACGATCCCGAGCCGAACGCCAACCTCCAGTTCGCGCTCTTCCATCAGCTCGGGCTCATCTATCGCGACCGGCTGGACGACGCCGAGCACGCCTACGAGGCGCTGGAAGCGGCGGCGCGCATCCGTCCTGACGACGGCGCGATCCGGAAGATCGTCACCGAGCTGCTCGTCGTCACCGACAATCTCGACGCGGCGGTCTCCCGGACGCGCGAGCTAATCGCCCGCGACCCGCACGAGGCGGAGCTCTACGCGGAGCTCTACGAGCTCTTCCTGCGGCAGCACTCCTTCGACAAGGCGTGGTGCGCGGTGAACGTCCTCGCCCAGATGCGCGAGCCCAACGAGGAGCAGCGCCGCTTCCACGAGGACTACGCGCCGATGCCGCTGGCCGAGGTGCCCGGCCAGATCGTCGAGCAGGCGTGGCGCTCGCACGTCCTCGCCGATCTCGACCCCATGTTGACGACGCTCTTCTCGCGCATGACCCCCGGCGTCGCGCGCATGCGCTACGCGCAGCTACGTCCCGACCAGCTCGTGTATGCGGCGGGGCGGCCGTTCACGGGCGCGCACTCACGCCTGTACGAGGTGGTGCGGGTCACCTTCGCCAACGCCGCAGAGATCCTCCACATGACGCCGCCCGAGCTCCTGCTCGGTGATCCGAGCTCCCCCGTGCCCTTCGCGCCAGCGCTCGCTCCGTTCGGCGCCGTGCACGTCGGTGTACCCGCGGTCGAAGCGCGCGCGGACGCGCTCCTGTACGTCATCGGAAAGCGCCTCGCGGAGCAACGGCCCGAGCTCATCGCGCGGGCGTTCTTCCCGGCCGTTTCGGATCTCACCGCCCTGCTCGCGGCTGCGGTTCGGGTGAGCCGACAGGAGGGCGCGAAGGACGCCGCCGGCGCCGCGCTCGACGCGAGCCTCAACGCTGTGCTGATGCCCCAGGAGCGCGAGGGCATCCGCGCTGCGGTGATGCAGGCGCAGCACTCCGCCGGGCTCGTCGACGTGAAGCGCTGGTCGCAGTCTGCCGACCTCTCGAGCATGCGCGCCGGGCTCCTGCTCTGCGGCGACGTCGGTCCGGCGAGGCGAGCGATCCTCGCCGAGCCGCAGTCCCCCGCCGACCTGCCGCCGCGCGAGAAGATTGGCGAGCTCTACAAGTTCGCGACGAGCGACCTCTACGCGGATCTGCGCGGCGCGATCGGGATCGCGGTCCAGGGCTGACTCGGCGTCGACGACTAAGGCGGCCCGGGGCGATAGCGGCCGGTCGCGTTCCGCGGCGCGCGCGTCGAGAGAGGATCGCGACAAGGTCCTCCCCACCACTGACCCTTCAGGCTCCTCGCGTGCTCGTACCAGTCCACGCAGAGGCCTGAGCAGGGCGCTGCGGATCTGTCGTCGGGGCTCTCCTCGACGAAATACGTTGCCGGCCTGGCCGAGATCTCGAGAACCTCCCCGGTACGCGCATCGACCGCTGGCGGAATGTCGCCCTTCTCGGGTTCGACGAGCATTCCGTCGAACAAGGGAAACAGGAGAACCTCGCGCACCTCGATCCGATCGTCGACGACGCGCCCGAACACGGCATAGCGCACGCTCTCGGGAGTCACGCGTACCCGAGGGGGCTCGCCCGGACCGGCGCAATCGTGAGGGCCGACGGGATCGCAGGGGTGCGGCTCTCGTCCGACGCCGCGGATCTCTCGACCCTGCCAGGGAGCGATGAGGGTCGCGATGTCTCTTCGCGCGCGCGAGCGCATCGTGAAGCCGGGCCAGAGGTGCCCCACCAGCACGACGCGGTGGGCCCAGCGCGCAAGCGAGATCCCGAAGCGCGGGTCGCTTACGGGCGAGATGAAGTACAGCCCATCGTGAAATCGTTGCAGCGGCTCGGGTCGGGCGAGGCCGAACAGCGCCGGGTGGTCGTCGATCATCCGTTGCGCCGCGCGGATGTGCTCGAGCGCGAGCGGCTGGTCCGGCCCCGAGGGATCGATCGGCGCCGCGAGCTCCGCGGAGGCGAAGTACCCCGTGCGCGTGAGCGCAAACCTCCATGACGGAAACGCCCGGTGGAGCTCGGCGACCGTGCCGGTCAGCTGTTCGGCCGGAGCAAACGGGTAGCGCATCGGGTAGTCACTGCCGGTCGCTTGCGCCGGGGAGGTGCCCCAGCCCGTCGGGTCGACGGGGGCGGCGTGGAGTCCCCCGCCGCACGCAAGAGGAACCGCGCCGACGGCGAGCGCGAAGGCGTGACGCGACAGCACGATGCGAGCGGAGATCAGGGCGGAGGCGTGAGGTCGACGCCTGCGAGCTCTTTCACGATCGCGGCGACCTGCGCCACGAGCTCCACGCCCTTGCCCTTGTCGTCGAGCCAGCGTGACGTCGAGGGACCGTCGGCCTCGTGGTAGTCGAAGTGCCAGGCCCGCGCGTTCGCCGCGAGCCAGATCTGGCGCGTCGGGCGCTGCGTGTTCACGACGGCCTTCTTGCCATTTGCGAACGTGAGCGTGAGCACGTCGCCGGAGCGCTCGATGTCGACCACCTCGGCGTCGACGTCCTTCAGCAGGTCCTCGATCGCCCGGAGGGCGACGTCGGCGAGCTTCTGGTAGCGAGAGTCGTCCATGTCTTTGCCTCTGAACCGAACCTAGTTGAGCGAAAACGGCAAGCTCAAGGAGAAGGTCGCGATGGTCGCGTCGAAGCTCGACCCGTCGGGCCGATGCATCTGGTACGTGCCGCGCATCTCACCGCGGGGCGTCGTCAGCACGCAGCCGCTCGTGTACTCGAACTGATCGCCGGGGTTGAGGAAGGGCTGCTGACCGACGACGCCGGGGCCGCGAACCTCCTCGATCCGGCCATCGCCGTCGGTGATGACCCAGTGGCGGCTCTTCAGCTGAGCTGCCTTGTCCCCGTCGTTGGCGATCCGGATGGTGTACGCGAAGACGTAGCGATGAAGGCGCGGAGAGGACTGCTCGGGTACGTAGACCGAGCTGACGTTTACGCGAATACCTTCGGTGGTGGCCGTCGACACGGCTGCCATGGGTACCACATTCCCGGGGTCCGGGCGGATTGCGGCGTGCGAGGCGTTGTTCTACGACCCGGGTCACAGTGGCAAGGTCTCCCCGTCTCAGCGGCGCAGCTCTCAAGAACCTCGCTCGATTCGCGCGGACGCGCATCGGCGGCATCGCGCTCCAGCGCATCCTCCGCGCCGACCTCGGCATCGACAAGCTCGAGGGCCTCGGCGACGAGCATCGGTCGGACGTGCCGCTCGACACGCGACCTCACGCCGGTCGCCCGCCGCGCGCGCATGCGAGCCAGGAGTTACCGTGGCCGACGGCAGGATGGGCTCCTTCGGCGACCACGCTCACGGCCGCGTACAAGAGCGGCAAGCTCTCGCCGCGCGAGGTCGTCGTCCAGGCGCTCGCCGAGGCGCGAAGGCTCGGTGCGCTGACGCCGAGCGTCGGTCCGATCCTCGACTACGCCGACGACGCCGCGCTCGCGGAGGCCGCCGATTCGGAGGAGCGATGGCGCGAGGGCAAGCCCCTCGGCCCGCTCGACGGAGTGCCCTGGGCCGTGAAGGAGCAGACCGCCGTGCGTGGCATGCCGCGCAAGGGCGGCACCTCGTTCCTCGACGCCGCCGGCCAGCTGCGTGACGGCACGAGCGTCGCGCGCGTCCGCGCCGCCGGGGCGATCACCCTCGGCACGACGCCGATGACCGAGTTCGGCATGACACCGAGCGGCGCGAACTCGAAGCGCGTGATGCCGCGGAACCCGCACGGTCTCGATCGCCTCGCGGGCGGCTCGTCGACGGGCTCGGGTGTCGCGGTCGCCACGGGCCTCGTGCCGTTCGCGCTCGGCGCCGACGGCGGCGGCTCGATCCGCATTCCCGCGTCGCTCAACGGTGTCTTCGGGATCAAGCCGACGTGGGGCCGCGTGAGCCGCTCCGGCGACATCTCCGGCGGCACGGTCGCCCACGTCGGGCCGCTCGCATGCTCGACCGTCGATCTGGCGTACGCGCTCGAGGCGATGAGCGGGCTCGACGGCAACGATCCGCAGACGTTCGCGGCACCGGCGCGCGAGAAGGGTGCCTTCGTGGCTGCGCTCGGCCGCGGTGTGCGCGGCATGGTCATCGGTGTCCCCGAGGGCGAATGGGCCGACGCGACCGAGCCCGTGCAGCGCGCCGGCCGCGCCGCGCTCGCCGCGCTCGAGAAGGAGGGCGCCAAGCTCGTCCCCATCGACCTCGAGCTCGCGAAGTATGCGTCCGCGATCGGCGTCGTCGTGATCGCGTGCGAGGCACGCGCCGCGCTTCGCAAGGAATGGCGCGACCACGCGGACGACATGGGCGACGATCTGCAGGTCTCGTTCGCCGCCCTCGACGCGTTCACCGCGGTCGAATACCTCGAGACTTGCCGGCTCCGCACCGGCCTGCGCCGCGAGATGGCGCACGCGTTCGAGGAGATCGACCTCGTGGCGATGCCTTCGACGGTCGCGGCGGCCGCGAAGGTCTCGGACAAGGACATGCGCACCGGCTTCCTCGACACGAAGGTGATCGAAGGCCTCTGTCGCTTCATGTTCATGGGCAACCTGACGGGGCTTCCCGCGTCGTCCGCGCCGGTCGGCTGTGACGCGCAGGGCATGCCGGTCGGACTGCAGCTCGTCGGCGACGCGTGGGACGAGGCGACGGTCCTCGCTGCGACGGCACACCTCGAGCGCATCGGCGTCGCAGTGCCGAGACGCCCGCGTGTCACGGCCAGCATCCTGGGCTGACGAAGTCCGGAGCTCGAAAACCGTAGCTTCAACACGTCACGTCGCCAGGTGTCCGGGGCCACCCCGCACGCTGTCCGGGACAACCCTACGTCGCCGTAAAGCCCGCGAAATCGCTTGCTCCCGACCGCGGCACGCAAGGTGCTCGAGCAGCCCGTCGTGGCTGCACGGGCAGACGGCGCTAGAATCGAGACCGTGAGCACGACTCGCGCGTCCTCCCTTCGTCATGTCCGGCCCGTGCAGCCGCTCCGATTTCCGGAGCAGGAGCCCGACGAGGAGCGGATGGGCCAAGGGCGACGTCACCGGCACCTCTGCGAGGCGCTCTACCAGATGCTGCGCGCGGTATGCGTTCCGGATCACACCGTGGGAGCGGATCAGTTCGTGTACTTCGACGCTGCGAACCCGAAGCGGTGTCTCGCACCCGACGCGTTCGTCACCGTCGGAGTGGTCGATCACGATTTCGATTCCTATCTCGTGTGGGAGGAAGGCACTCCCGACGTCGCGTTCGAGGTCCTCAGTCCGAGCGATACGCCGGAGCGGTGGACGTTCGCCGAGAAGCTTCGTCGTTATCGCGCGCTCGGGGTTCGCGAGCTCGTCACGTTTCATGTCGATGCGCCGTCCGGTGAACGCCTGCGCATCTGGGACCGCCTCGAGCACGATCTCGTCGAGCGCGTCGTCGCCGAAGACCGGTCGCCTTGCGTGAACCTCGGGCTCACACTCGTCGTGGGGCCGGTCGACGGCTACCCCGTGGGCCTGCGCCTCTCGCGCGATCCGGAAGGGGCCGACCTCGTGGAGACCGACAAGGAAGGCCGCTTCGCCGAAGCGCGCGCACGCGAAGCTGCGGTCCTCGCGAGGCAAGCCGAGACGACCGCGCGAATGCAGGCCGAGACCGCGCGAATGCAGGCCGAGGCCGCGCGAACGCAGGCCGAGACCGCGCGAACGCAGGCCGAGGCCGCGCGAACGCAGGCCGAGGCACGCGTCGCGGAGCTGGAGAGGAAGCTCGCCGCCAGGGGGCGCAAGCGCGACTGACCACGAAGCGTGGAGTACGCCCTCATCCACGAGGTGGAGGGATCGCAGGCGCCCGTCGAGATCACGCGGCGAGGCAAGACCGTCGCCGTTCTGCTCTCGAGCGAGGCGTACCGGCGCGACGAGCGGGGCGAAGACCTGGTGGCGGGTCTCGCCCGCATTCGCGCGAAGTATGGTGGCAAGACCGGGTTCACCGACGACGAGATCCGCACGTTGCGCGACGGCACAGCCGCTCTCGAGCTCTGGCGCCTCGGCGTGGCCATCCTCGAGTACGACCGCCAACGTGAAACACTTCGCCCACGACGACGACCTGACCCTCGCCGGCTGGTCGCGTTGAGGACGGTGACTCCGGACGTTCGGAGCCCTGCGTCCGGACGTCCGGAGGGCTTGCCCCACGCGATCCCGAGCAGATCGTGGGAGAACGTTGACGCGAGACGTCGTTCCTCTTGCGTCGTGGCGCAGCGTTGTTATTGGGTTTTCCCCCAATGCAGACCGCTCCCCGCCATTTCCTCTCCACGCTCGACTGGTCGCGTGCGGAGATCGAGTCGGTGCTCGCCGACGCGAAGCAGATGAAGGCGACGCGAAAGTCGGCTCAGGCCAGCGAACGCTTTGGCGCCGGGGCTCTCGCGGGCAAGAGCGTCGCGCTCGTCTTCTTCAATCCTTCGCTGCGCACGCGCTCGTCGTTCGAGATCGGCATCTTCGAGATGGGCGGTCACGCCGTCGTGCTCGAGCCCGGCAAGGGCGCATGGCCGATCGAGTACCGCGACGGCATGGTGATGGACGGCGAGGCCGAGGAGCACGTCGAGGAGGTCGCCCGCGTCCTCTCGCGCTACTGCGACCTCATCGCGGTCCGCGCGTTCCCCAAGTTCCAGCGCTGGGAGGACGACCGCGAGGACCTCGTCATCAAGGGCTTCGCGAAGTACGCGACGGTGCCGGTCGTCAACATGGAGACGATCACGCACCCGTGTCAGGAGCTCGCGCTCGCGCTCACGCTGAAGGAGCGGCTCGGCACGACGGACGGCAAGAAGTTCCTCCTCACGTGGACGTACCACCCGAAGCCGCTCAACACCGCGGTCGCCAACTCCGGGCTCATCATCGCCGCGAAGCTCGGCTTCGACGTGACGCTCCTCTGCCCGACGCCCGAGTACGTGCTGGACTCGCGCTACATGGACGCGGCGCGCGCCTCGGTCGCCGAGAACGGCCGCACGCTCACGGTCTCGCACGACCCCGCGAGCGCCTACGCAGGTGCGCACATGGTCTACGCGAAGAGCTGGGGCGCCCTCCCCTACTTCGGCCGCTGGGAGGACGAGAAGCCCATCCGCGAGAAGCACAAGCACTTCATGGTCGACGAGCAGAAGATGGCCCTCACCGTGGACGGCGGCAAAGGGCTGTTCAGCCACTGCCTCCCGTTGCGGCGCAACGTCAAGGCGACCGACGCCGTCGTCAGCTCACCGAGCTCACTCGTCATCGACGAGGCGGAGAACCGCCTCCACGTCCAGAAGGCGCTGCTCCGACGCCTCCTCTCGGGGCACGCCAAGTGACCAACACCACCCAGGACGTCATCGCCCGGCTGCTGACGAACATCGGCAGCCGCAAGGAGGTCGAGCAGTACCTGCGCAACTACGCGAGCGTCGACGCGCCGAAGTTCGCCGTCGTCAAGGCGAGCGGCTCGATCATCGAGGGCAACCTCGATGCCCTTGCGTCGTCGCTCTCCTTTCTCCAGCGCGTCGGCCTGGTTCCGATCGTGGTGCACGGGGGCAACGTCCAGCTCGACCGCGCGCTCGCGAGCGCCGGCATCGACGCGCCCGTGGTGAAGGGCCTTCGCAAGATGACCCCCGCCGCGCTCGAGGTCGCTCGTCGCGTGCTCCACGACACGAACCTCCGGCTCGTCGAGGCGCTCGAGGCGCTCGGCACGCGCGTGAGGCCGTTCACGTCCGGCGTGCTCGACGTGCGCCGCGTCGAGAGCCCCGAGCTCGGTCTGGTCGGCGAGATCACCGCCGTTCGCGAGCAGGCGATCGCGCAGGCCGCGCGCGCCGGCATCCTTCCGATCGTCGCTCCGCTCGGCGAGACGTCGAAGGGCCAGATCCTCATCGTGCACGCGGACACCGTGGCACGAGCCATCGCGCTCGCCCTCAAGCCGCACAAGGTCGTGTACCTCAACGAGGCTGGCGGTCTCGCGGACGAGTCGGGTGTCGTCCGCTCCGCCGTGAACCTCGCCGAGGACTACGAGGCGCTCCTCGCCGACCCGAAGATCGGCCCAGAATCGCGGCGCAAGCTCGTCGAGATCAACACGCTCCTCCAGGATCTCCCGGCGACCTCCTCGGTCTCCGTGACCTCGCCAGAGCACCTCGCGAAGGAGCTCTTCACCCATCGCGGCGAAGGCACGCTCGTGCGCCGCGGCGAGAAGGTGATGCGCCACGAGGGCTGGGAGCAGATCGACCTCCCGCGCCTCAAGGATCTGCTCGAGGAGTGCTTCGGTCGCGCGCTCGACGAGAGTTACTTCACGCAGAAAGCGCCCTATCGCGTCTACCTCGCCGAGTCGTACCGCGCGACGGCGATCCTCACGATGGAAGACGGCGTTCCCTACCTCGACAAGTTCGGCGTCACGAACGAGGCCCAGGGCGAAGGCATCGGCGGGTCGATCTGGCAGCGCATGCGCGCCGAGAACCCGAAGCTCTTCTGGCGCTCGCGCGCGTCGAACCCGATCAACCCGTGGTACGCGCAGAACGCGGACGGTCTCTACAAGACGGACAAGTGGTGGGTCTTCTGGTGCGGCATGGCCGACTTCGCCGAGATCCAGCGGTCCGTCGAGCGAGCGCTCGCGATGCCGGCGACGTTCCATGACCGCCCGAGCGCCAACGTCATGAAGGCCGCGTCGGAAACGCCGGCGACATGAAGCGGTCCCTCGCACTCGTCGGCTCACGAGGCTACGTCGGGAAGGAGCTCGTCTCACTCGTCGCGCGGCACGGCGACCTCGACATGCGGCTCGCGGTCTCGCAGCGTGACGGCAAGTCTGCCGCGGACGTCGCCGCGACGAAGCTCGACGCCTACGTGCTCGCGCTCCCGAACGGCGCGAGCGAGGCGTACGTAGAGGCCATCACGAGGGCTCGGCCCGACGCGGTCATCGTCGATCTCTCGGCCGATCACCGCTTCGCGCCGTCGTGGGTCTACGGTCAGCCGGAGCGCAACCGCGCGCGCATCCGTGAGGCCAAGCACATCGCCAATCCCGGCTGCTACGCGACCGCCACACAGCTCGCCCTCGCTCCCCTCCTCCCCCTCGTCGAGGGCCCGGCTCACGTCTTCGGCGTGAGCGGCTACAGCGGCGCCGGAACGACGCCGTCGCCGAAGAACGATCCCGAGGCGCTGCGCGACAATTTGATGCCCTACTCGCTGGTCGGGCATCTCCACGAGCGCGAGGTCGCGGCCCACCTCGGCTGTCGGCTCTTCTTCGTGCCGCACGTCGCGCCTTTCTTCCGCGGCCTCACCGTGACGGTCTCGGTCGCGCTCTCGAAGCACTGCACCAAGGAGGAGCTCGAGGCGCGGTACCGCGAGGCCTACGGCTCCGAGCCACTCGTCACCTTCCAGCCCGACATCCCGCTCGTCCGCGACATCGCGGGCAAGCACGAGGCGGTCATCGGCGGCCTCGCGCTCTCGGAGGACGGACGACACGCCGTCGTGGTGGCGACGATCGACAACCTCCTCGGTGGCGCGGCTACGCAAGCCCTACGCAACTTGAACCTCGCTCTCGGATTTGACGAGAACAAGGGAGTTCTCTCATGAGCCGCGTCCTCGTCATCGGTCCTGGGCCTGCGGTCATCGGCGAAGGCGGCGAGCTCGACGCCGCGGCCGCGGAGGCCGTCCGCGCGCTGAGGGAGCGCGGTCACGAGGTCATCCTCGTGACGTCGAACCCGGCGACGGTGGCGAGCGATCCGCTGCTGGCCGATCGCACGTATCTCGAGCCGCTCGACCAGCCGGCGCTACGCGCGATCGTCCTCGCGGAGAAGCCCGCCCTCGTCATCGCGCAGTTCGGCGGACGGAAGGCGCTCGCCCTCGCCCTCGCCCTCCACGAGGACGGCACCCTCGCGCTCGCCGACGCGCGGCTCGCCGGGTTCACGCCAGAAGCGCTCGTGAGCGCCCTCGCAGACGCCGGAATCGCTGCGGAGAGGCGCGCCGCGCTCGGCAGCGACGCGTCGTGGACCTCGCTCGAGGTCGTCGCCGCGTTCGATGCGACCGGCGCGTTCCTCCCGATCCTCACGATAGAGAGCCTCGATCGCGCGGCCGTCCACCCCGGTGACGCGGTGGGCGTGACGCCGCCCCTCCACGTCGACGCCTCGCTGACCGCCGCGATGCACGACGCTGCGCGTGCGGCGATCCTCGCCGCCAGTCTTCGCGCGGGCGTCGCGACATGCGAGCTCGCGGTGCGCCGAAGCGGTTCCACGGTCCAGGCGATCTCGGTGGTCCCCGGCGCGACCCGGTCGGCCGCGCTCGCCTCCCAGACCACGGGCTACCCGCTGTCGGCGGTCGCTGTCGACCTCGCGCTCGGTCGTGAAATCGAAGAGCTCCACGTCGCCCCGCCGGCGTACCGCGGCGTGGTCGTGCGCTGGCCTCGGTTCGCGTTCGAGACCTTCCCCGACGCAGACGCGGCGCTCGGCGCGCACCGCAAGAGCCTCGGCGAGTCTGTCGGCGTCGGCGCGACGCTGGCGGACGCGCTTCGCAGCGCGGCTCGTGGCGCCGACGACGGCCGGGGCGTCGCGCGTCTCGTCAAGCGCGGGTCTGTCATGCCGCCGAGCAATCGTGTCCTCGTGCTCGGTGCCGGCCCGAGCCGGATCGGCTTCGGCCCCGAGCTCGCCGTGTGCGCGAGCGAGGCGCTGATCGCGATTCGCGAGCTAGGCTTCGAGCCGGTCTTCATCGACTCGAGCGTCGAGTCGACGGCCATCGCGGCGCGCGTAGCCCATCACGTCCACGTCGAGCCTGTGACGCTCGAGCGCGTGCTCGCTATCCACGATCGCGACCAGGCCGCGGGCGTCATCGTCCAGGTCGGCGGAGACACGGCGCTCCGCCTCGCGGCCGAGCTCGCCGCTCGTGGCGTGCGCGTGTTCGGCTCCCCACCGGACGCGCTCGCTCGCGCCGCGGCGATGGCGACCGGCGCGCGCCAGCTCGACGACCACGCGCTCGACGAGGCCATCGCGGTCGATGTCGACGCCGTCACCGACGGAAAGCGCGTCGTCATCGCAGGGGTCATGGAGCACCTCGAGCCCGCGTTCGTGCACGGAGGCGACGCAGCCGCGATCCTCCCTGCGTTCACGCTGGACCCTGAGGTCGTCGCTCGCATCGAGGACCGCGTACGCGCGATCGCCCTGGAATCCGGCCTCATCGGCCTCGTCGGCGTCCGGCTCGCCGTGGCGAATGGCGCGATCGTCGTCCTCGAGGTCGAGCCCCGTGCGGGTCGGACGTCGTCGTTCGTCACGCGTGCGACGGGCTTCCCGCTCGTGCGCATCGCCACCAAGATCATGCTCGGCAAGACCCTCGACGAGCTCGGCATCACCGAGCGACCGATCCCTCGACATGTCGCGGCGCGCGAGCGCGTGTTCCCGTTCGAACGTCTCGGCGTCGATCCGGCGCTCGGCCGCGAGATGCGTTCCACCGGCGAGGTCATCGGTCTCGACGACAGCCCCGCCCGCGCCTACGGCAAGGCGCTGCGCGGTATCGGTATCGCTCTCCGCGCGCCCGAAGGTGGCGCCGCCGGACCGCGCGGCGTCCTCCTCTACGCTCACGACGGCCGTGATCGCACCGACGGCGATCGCACGGCCGCGGTCGACCTCGCCAAGCGCTTTCGTGCGATCGGCTTCGACGTGCACGCGCTCGGTGAGGTCCGAACCGCGCTCACGGCGGCGCGCATCCCGTTTCGCGACGCGGGCAGCGAGGATCTTGACGGCGCGCTCGACGACATCCGCGGCGGTCGGATCGCGTTCGCCGTCGTGACCGCCAGGGGTGACGCCGAGATCGTCCGCACGCGCGAGCTCCGCGCCGCGGCGCTCGCGGCCCACGTCCCGTGCTTCACCACGATTCGCCTGGCGCGCCTGGGCTGCTCGGCGCTCGAGCAGGACCCCACCGCGCGGGTTCGCCCGCTCCAGGACTGGTACGCGTCCGACGACTGATGCCACGGCTCGGGTAGCTGCAGCTTGAGACAGGTGGTTGCATACGTTACCGTGTGCCGCGATGCGGCCGGAGGACGACGACGCGAAGGCGAGCGCATCGCGCGTCGCGATCGGGACCGACCTGGCCCCTGCGCCGACCAGCCCCGCGGTCGCCCGCGCCGGCCGCCGTCCCTATCGCGCGCCGACGCTCCGCCTCCTCGGCTGCGTGCGCGATCTCACGCTCGGCGGCGCGAGCGGCTTCGCCGAGGGCGCCGGCAGCTTCATTCGACCCATGATGTGAGGCGCACGAGAAGGTGAGCACCTCGTGATTCGCGCATGGTGCGCCCGCAGCGGCGACGTGGTCACGCGCACGACGCTCGCGGCGCTACCACGGGACCGCGCACGGATGTCCGCCAGCGACACGACCCTCGACGTCGCCGGGAGCGTCTCCTCGCTCTCGGCGTTCGTCCCTGCCGAGGCCACGGCCGCGGGCCATCGCGCCGGCAAGGCGCCGCTCCCGTACGTGCTAATCGAGCACGCGCCGCGCGGCGGCCTCGTCGTCGAGCGCGGCGGCTTCGGCGGGCGCCCCGCCTACGTCCGTTGCGAGCGTGACGTCGTCCTCGCCAGCACGGATCTCACGTGGGTTCTCGACGCAGCGCGCGCGCTCGGTGTTCGCTGGTCGAGCTCCTCGCTCGACCCGGATCGTCTCGCGGCCGAGTGCATCCTCGACAGCGGCGGCGTGGGTCGCACGGAGACACTCTTTCGCGGCATCCGCGAGGTCCCGCCGGGAATGCGCGCCGACCTCGTGCCGGGCCGCATGACGCTCACGGCGCTCCGGCCTCCGAGCTTCGATGAAGCGCCAGGCAGCCACGACGTGAAGCGGCTCCGCGCGTTGCTCTTCGCAGCGACGGAGCGAGCCATCGGCGGCAGCTCCCATGTCGGCGTGCTCACGGGAGGCGGCCTGGATTCGGGCGCGCTGCTGGCGATGGCGCACACGTTTGCCCGACGCCTCGACGCCTTTGCGATCGACTTCGAAGGCCCCGGCGATGATCGGCCGCACCTCGTCGCCCTGGCGCGTGCGGTCGGCGTCGAGCCCATCCGCGTGAAGCCGTCCGACGCCCTCTTGCCCGCAGCGCTGACCGCCGCCGGGATGCCGCTCACCTGGCCAAGCGCTGCCGTCGAGGCCGCGTTGCTCAGCCGCGCTCACGACGCAGGCGCGACGCGCGTGCTCGCGGGCCTCGGCGCGGACGAGTGGTTCGACGGTGATCCAGACGCGGCCTCGCTCCTCTTGTCGGGTGCTGGCCTGCGCGGCGCGATGGCGGCGGCGCAGGTCTTCGAGCACGCGGGTCGGCGACGAGCGTTGTCTCGCGTGCTCTGGCCGGCGGTGCGCCGCGAGGTGCCCTGGGTCCTCCGGCGCATGACTCGCACGTTGCGGTCGCGCGCGCAGGTCCCCGCCTGGGCGGGCTCGCGAACGCGGCGCGTGATCACCGAGTCGCACGAGCGCGCGCTCGCCATCAAGCCCTGGGTGGAGCTCGCTGCAGAGGAGCGTGTGCTCGAAGGCTTCCGTGATCCGCACCTCGCCCGCGCGAGTACGCTTCGCCTCCAGCTCGAGCGCCTCGCGAGCATCGTGCGCGTGGATCCCTATCTCGACGCGGACCTCGCGACCTTCGCGCTCAGCGCCTCCCCTGAGCTCCTCCTCGGCCAGGATGACCCGCGCGAGCGACGCGGTCTCTTTCGCGAAGCGCTGCGAGGGGTGATGCCGGAGAGCGTCCGCACCCGGCAGGACAAGGCGTCCTTCGCGCCGGTGAATCGAGCGCTCTTCCAGCCGCCGCTCCTGGCGAAGCACGAGAAGGCGGCGAAGGTGTCGCGGCTCGCCGATCTCCAGATCGTGGAGCCCAAGGCGTTCCAGGAGGCGTACGAATCGGTCGTCAGCGGCGCTGGCTCGGAGTCGCTGGTCGCGCAGCTCTACGCCGTGCTGGCGGTCGAGGCTTTCCTCGGGGCTTGGTGAAGCTAGCGCTCGGGGCACGCGTGGTACCCTCTGCGGAGGTGTTGTCCAAGCGCGTCGCATGGCTCCTTCTCCTCGGCGTGGGCGTCACGGTCGCGCGCGCGCTCGCGGCCTGCAGCGACGACACGCAGGTCGACCCGGCACCGTCGGTCGACGGCGGGGCCGACGCCGTCACGGCGAGTGACGCGACGTCGGGCCCAGCCGCGGTCATCGATCCGCTCCTCGAGCCGCTTCGCGCGAGCTCCGGTGTTCCCGGTATCGCCGCGGTAGTGATCCGCGGAGGAGCGGTCGTCGCCGAGGGGGTCTCGGGGGTGCGAAAGCTCGGCGACCCGGCGGCCATCACCGCGGAGGACCACTGGTTCCTCGGAGAGAGCGCCCAGACCATGACGGCGACGCTCGCGGCGCTCCTCGTCGAGCAAGGCAAGCTCTCGTGGGCGTCGACGCTGGGCGCCGTCCTCCCCGACTATCCGATCCATGCATCTTACAAGGATGTGACCCTGAAGGCGCTCCTCGCCCATCGCGGCGGCGCTCCGGCGAAGATCCCCGACGCCATCGACCAGGCGATGCGCGTGCCGGGGGATGGGCGGACGCGTCGAGAGGAGGCGGTGCGCGCGCTCTTGACGCTCGCTCCGGAGCTCGCGCCGGGCACGGAGGTACGGCGCTCCGATGCCGGATACCTCATCGCAGCCGTCATGCTCGAGCGCGTCACCGCAGCGTCGTGGGAGCAGCTCGTGAACGAGCGACTCTTCACTCCGCTCGGCATGACGCGCTGCACGTTCGACGCTCGTGGCGCGGCGGCGGGTGTCGTCGAGCCGTGGGGGCACGTGACGATGGGCGACGTGCTCACACCGGTCGCCCCTGGTGAAGCGCCCGAACCTCCGCCGGCGTTCGGTCCGGCCGGCCGCGTCCGCTGCCCGCTGCGAGACTGGGCGAAGCTCGCGACGTTGCACCTCGCAGGCGCGCGTGGCGAGCCCACGCCTCTTCTGAGCAGCGCGTCGTTCCTCGAGCTCCACACGCCGGTCGCCACCACGCAGGCGCTCGGCTGGAATGCGGTGTCTCGGCCGTGGGCCGGCGAACAGCTCGCGCTCGTCGCGGAGACCGCCGGGCCGCTTTTCGTGGCGCTCGTGTGGGTGGCTCCGGCCAGGAACGTGGCGTTCCTCGTGGTCGCCAACGAGTCCGACAGCATTGCGCTTTCTGCGGTCGACAAGGTCGTCGGCGAGCTGATCAAGGGCTTCGTTCCGCGGTGAGCTCCGTCGAGAGAAGCGGGGTGCCGCCGTTGCCGAGCCAGGGTCGCGTGGTACGATCGAGCCGTCTGATGCGCGCCCTCGTCCCGCCGCTGTTCGCCGTCCTGGGCATGGTCGGGTGCGCATCCACCACCGGCGAGCCTGGCCTTCGTATGCCCACGTCCGGTGAGGCCGCACAAGCGATCATCACTCCGCAGCGCTCGGCCGCCGGCTACACCGAGGCGGTCGCCATCCAGGTGAACAACGCCGCCAGTGATTTCTGCTCGGGCGTGCTCGTCGCGCCGTACGTCGTGCTCACCGCCGCGCACTGCATCATCTTCAACGTCGGCGGGACGTGGACGATCACCGCCCCCTTCGCGGCGGGTGGCTCGCAGACCCGCACCGCGGTCTCCGGCGAGCCGATGGATGCTGCCTCTTACAGCCTGACGTACGCGGACTACGACTCCCATCCGGAGCTCCACGACCTTGGCCTCGTCTACCTGTCGACTCCGTTCACGGGCGTCGGCTACCCCACGCTCACGTCGACGCGCTACCCCATCGGCGCCACCCATCCCGCGGTCTCGGCCGTCGGACGCGCCTCGGCATCGGCAGCGGCCGGCCTCGTGCTCAGCCCGCAGAAGACGCTCTCGAGCACGCCGGCCGGCTACACGTTCGACAACAACACCCTGCGCCTCACGACCCCCGGTGACTCCGGCGGCCCGCTCTTCCTCGAAGGCACCCACACGCTCGTCGGCACCGAGACGCGCTTCACGGGCCTCAGCGCGAACCCCAACAACGACACCGACTACTGGGCGCGCCTCGACGACAGCGCCGACAGCATGGTTTACAGCTTCATCGCCAACCGGGTCGCCTCGCACGGCGGCTGGTACGCGACGCTGACCGCGTTCCGCGACGAGGTTTCGAACGCCCTCTGCGCGCGCGTCTCTTCCTGCTGCAACGCCGCCTCGCCCGGGTACACGCTCAGCTCGAGCAAGTGCCACGCGATCTACGACCAGTTCGGCTTCGAGGCCACCGCGCGCGGCATCCAGACGGCGAACCCGGCGAACGTCACGGTCAACCTTGCCGTGAAGGACGCGTGCGTCCAGAAGATCACCGACAATGCCGCCGACTGCTCGATCACGAGCGTCGAGGTGAAGGCGGCCATCACCGATTGCCTCGGCGCCGTCACTGGGCTCCTCGCCGCCGGCGCAGCGTGCACGTCTTCGCTCGAGTGCGCGGGGAGCGGCGTCTGCGCCCAGAATGCCGCGGGCGCCGGCACGTGCCAGGCGCTCCGAACGGTGGGCCAGAGCTGCGAGGTGCTCAACAAGACAGGCTCCGACGTCTACAAGCGCGACAACCTCGCGCAAGACCTCTGCTCTAAGCGCGGCGGCGGGCAGTCCGGCCTCTTCTGCGACGCGTACAACCCCGTCCTCGGCACGCATCGCACCGAGTCGACATGGACCTGCCAGGCGACCCGCGGCCCTGGCAGCGGGTGCAACACCGACTCCTACTGCAGCTCGTTCGTCTGCGACCCCGCGACCTTCACGTGCGTCGCGAACGCGAGCTTCGTGAACGCGAACGTGTGCACCGCGTTCGCGGGTCCGTAAATCAACTCGGAGAGCACGAAGGCGAGCGTCGCGGTTGGTGCCGGCTCGCCACTGGCGTCGTCACGAGTCCAATCGTCACGATCGCCCCCTGGTTCGTGATCGAGTCGAAGGCGGTTCCCGCCTCGGGCCCATCGGGTTCACCGGCTCTAGGACGGGCACGCGTCGACTGACCCTCTCAGGAGAGAGCGCTCCGCGCGATGACGATCCGCTGAACCTCGCTGGTTCCCTCGTAGATCATCGTCACGCGGACATCGCGGAGGTGCCGCTCGGCGGCGAACTCGCGGATGTACCCGTAGCCGCCGTGGATCTGTACCGCCTTGTTGCAGATGCGATTCGCGCACTCGGTAGCGAACACCTTCGCCATCGAGGCCTCGCGCGAGAAGACGCGCCCCTGCCCCTTCAGCCACGCTGCACGCATCGCGAGGAGGTGGGCGGCGTCGAGCTCCGTCACCATGTCGGCGAGCTTCCACTGCGTGGCCTGGAAGTCGGAGATCGGCCTGTCGAACTGCTTGCGATCGCGTGAATACTGCACGCTTTCCTCGAGCGCCGCCCGCGCAATGCCGATCGCCTGCGACGAGATTCCGATGCGCCCGCCGTCGAGCGCCATCATGGCGATCCGGAAGCCCGAGTTGAGCTCGCCGAGCAGCGCAGAGGCCGGGACGCGACAGCCGTCGAACGTGAGGCTCACCGTGTTCGAGCCGCGGATGCCCATCTTGTCCTCGGCCTTGCCGACGACGAGCCCGGGCGTCCCCCCCTCGACGAGGAAGCACGAGATGCCGCGCGTCCCGGGGAGCTTGTCACGATCGCCGGTGCGTGCCCAGACGACCATCACGCCGGCGTACGCGCCGCTCGTGATCCATTGCTTCTGTCCGTCGAGCACCCACGCGTCACCGTCGCGGGTGGCCGTGGTGCTCATGCCGCCGGGATCGCTGCCGGCGCCTGGCTCGGAGAGCGCGAACGCGCCTGCCGCGTACTCGCCGCTAGCGAGCTTCGGGTTGTACTTCTGCTTCTGCTCGTCGGTCCCGAACGCGGCGATGACCTCGCCGACCATGTTCGTCACCGCCATCGTGACCGCGGTCGACGCGCACGCCTTCGCCACCTCCTGCATCGCGAGCGCGTAGGAGACGGGGCCCGCGCCTGCGCCGCCCAGCTCCGAAGGCACGTTCACGGCCATCAGCCCCAGCTCGGCGAGGCCCTTGAGGATCGCCTTGGGGAAGCGCTCCTCGCGATCGATCGCGGCGGCCTCCGGCATGATCACCCGCGTCGCGTAGTCGCGCGCCGTGCGCTGCACCAGGGTCTGCGTCTCGTCGAGCGTGAGGTCCATGAACGCGTCCTTCGTGATTCGCTCAGAGAGAGAACGTGACCTTCGCCACGTAGCTACCGGGGCTCGGGAGCTCGAGCTGCTTGAGCGCCTCGACGAGGCAATCGACCTTCTCCGCGCCTTCCTTGTTCGGGGGCGCCATTCCGATGGCCTTGAAGTGGCCGGCTTCGCCGCTGCCCGACTTGGTCGGATGCGGCGACGCAGGCTTGGGCTTCGGCGGGGGCTTCTTCGCCTTGCCCTCCGCGCCCGTTTCATCGCCCGCGTGCTCGGGCGCACCCGGCTCGACGTAGGCCGTCACGCGGAAGTCGCCCTTCACGGAGCCCTTGCACTTGTCGATGTCCTTGCGTGCGTGCTTCGAGTCCGCGAGCGCCGTCGTGACCTTGTCGGACGACCAGCTCGTCGGCTCGCGCTCGCCGCCTGGGCCCCAGCCGAAACCGCTGCGCACCTCGGCCTCGCCGCCCTCCGGCTTCGGCCAGCTCGTGCCCCCGAAGACCCCCATGATGCATTTCTCGGTTTCGCGATCGCCGAGCGTCGAGTCCTCGAAGTACCCGTATTTCACGCGGCCGCTCGGGTCGATGCGCAGGAAGATCTTCACGTCGCCCGTGAGGACCTCGACGCGATCGCGCCCCTGCTTGTGGCAGTTCTCGAGCGGGCCGTTCACGAGCCCAGCGAACGTCTTCTCGACGGCGCGTTGGTCGATCGAGCCGAGCTCCTGCGACATCTGCAGGTTTGGACCGCTCCTTCGCTCGTGGCTGTCTTCCTTGACGGGCTCCTCGACCTTGGGCGGCGGAGCCCCGCCGCAGGCGACGAGCGTGACGAGCGAAAGCCCCGAAGCGAACGCATGGACCTTCATGCCTTCAGCAAGCTCGCGGCGATGACGATGCGCTGGATCTCGCTCGTGCCCTCGTAGATCTCGGTGATGCGCGCATCGCGGTAGTGACGCTCGACCGGGAACTCCGCCGAGTACCCGTACCCGCCGTGGATCTGGATGGCCTTGTGCGCCACGCGCGTCGCCATCTCGCTCGCGTAGAGCTTGGCCTGGGCGCTCTGCATCGAGTGGCGCTCTTTTGCGTCCTTCATGATCGCGGCGCGCCACGTGAGGAGGCGCGCGGCGTCGAGCTCCGTCGCCATGTCGCTCAGCATGAACTGGATGGCCTGGTGTTGCGAGATTGGCACGCCGAAGCTCTTGCGCTCCTTCGAGTACGCGACCGAGACGTCGAGGCTCGCCTTTGCGATGCCGAGCGCCTGCGAGGCGATGCCGATGCGACCGCCGTCGAGCGTCGCCATCGCCACCTTGAAGCCCTCGCCGACGTTGCCGACGACCGCGCTGTCCGGGACTGCACAGTTCTCGAAGAACACGGTGCAAGAGTGCGCGCCGTGGATGCCGAGCTTGTGGTCCGGGTTCGCCTGCGTGTAGCCGGGCGTGCCCTTCGGCACGAGGAAGGCGGTGTGCTTGATCTTCGCGCCGGGCGCGGCGGGCCGCTCCGTCACGCAGAAGACGAGGATGTAGTCGGCGTGGGGTCCGTTCGTGATCCAGTTCTTCGCGCCGTTGATGACCCAGCCATCTTTGGTCTTCTCGGCGTTGGTGGCCATCGTCTGCGCGTCGGAGCCGCTCATCGGCTCGGTGAGGCCGAAGCAGCCGAGCTTTTTCCCCGAGGCACACGCGGTGAGCACCTCCTTCTTCTGCGCATCGGTCCCGAACTTGTAGATCGGGTCGCAGAAGAGCGAGTTGTTCACGCTCATGATGACGCCGCAGGAGGCGCACGCTGCGCTGATCTCCTCCATGACGAGCGCGTAGGACAGGTTGTCCATCCCGGCGCCGCCGTACTCCTCGGGAACGGCCATCCCGAGGAAGCCGAGCTCGCCCATCTTGGCGACGATCTCGGCGGGCCAGCGGCCGCTCTTGTCGATCTCGGACGCCTTGGGCGCGATCTCACGGGCGGCGAAGTCGCGCGCCGCGTCACGAACGAGACGTTGCTCTTCGGTAAGGTCGAAGTCCATCGGCGGCTCCAGGCTCTCGGGAAGGGAAAAGGGCCCCCTCGTTCTAGGGTCGGAGGCACGCTCTTTTCAAGGGATTCCGGGCGCGAACGCGCAAGCGGTGTTCAGTGCTTCATGGTCAAGGCGACGCGATACACGACGAGCGCCGCGAGCAGCATCACGAAGAAGAAGACGGCCAGCATCGGCAGGTTCAGCCGGCGGCGCGCGGCCTGCTCCGAGATCAGCTCGGGCGACGGACCGACGCGCTTCGCCTTCACGCGGGCGAGATTGAGGACGACGTCGGCCTTCCTCAGAAAGTCGTCGTACTCCTCGCCGCTGATCTCGAGGGGCTGCTTGAAACGCAGCTCGTGCAGCAGCGCGACGTGCTCGAAGGTCCGTAGCTCGGCCGTGGAAGTGACCGGGTCGACGGTCCCCGCGATGACCATCGCGTAGCCCTTGCGCCGCGGCACGAGCCGGATGTTCTGGCGCGCCGCGGTCCCGCCGCCCGTGGAGGGACCCTCGGGGACGGAGAGCTCGACGACGTAGTCGCCGGCGCCCATGTGAAAATCCTCGAAGCCGTCATTGACCGTGTCGGCAAGGGATGCCGCTTGGTTCGCAACCTGCGTGCGCAGGGCCTCGAGCTCGCTGCGGTCCGTCACCTCCCCATCATACACGGGCCTCCGCTACACTTGACGAATCCATGGACCTCCAGCGCATGCTCCGGATGTGCCGCGAAGGGCAATGGAGCGTCGGGGATCTCGATTTTTCCCAGGTCCCGAGGCCCATGTCCCCGGACGACGAGGGCTCGGTCGTCCAGTACTTCACCGACATGGCCCAGATCGAACGGCTCGCCGGGGCGCTCTTCGTCGAGCAGGAGCGGCGTGTCAGCGACCCGGTCCTCAAGCAGATCTACGCGAGCTTCGTGGTCGACGAGATGCGGCATTCCCACGTCGCTCAGATGCTGGCCGATCACTACGACGTCCGACGCCTGCGCACGTACCGCACGAGCCCGAGCCTCGAGCGCTTCTTCCCGCACTTCGTCGACGCGATCCGCCATCTCTCGGATGACGTCGCGAACGCATACATCACGTCGGGCGAGCTGATCCTCGACGTCGCGCTCCTCCGCTCGATCGACGATTTCGTCGCCGACCCGCTGAGCGCTCAGGCGATGGAGCTCATCAACCGCGACGAATCCCGGCACATCGCCGTCGATTACCACATGGTCGGGTACTACGCGTCCGACGAGTACAAGCTGGCGCGCACGACGTCGAAGGTGTCCTTTCGTGAGCAGGCCGTCGCCGCGCGCACGTTCGCCGCGATGACGCTCTGGGGGCGACCGTTCTTCCGCGACGTGTTCTTCGGTCCGATGGACCGCATCGACCCGACGGGCGAGCGACTGCGCGAGGCCTTCAAGCGCATGCAGCTCCTCGGCACGCGTCCCGGCCTCGAGGAGCTGCCGCTCACGAAGTTCTGGTCGTCGATGATGACGCTCTACAACAAGCCTTGGATGGGCCGCATCGGCAAGGAGGCGGTCGCGCGCGTGGTCGGCGCGGAGCCGCGCTTCATGGAGTACCTCGCGACCGAAGCGGAGCTGACGCGCGCGAGAGGCATGTCCCTCGACGAGCTCGCGGAAGAAGCCCTCTCCGCGAAACGAAGCTAGACCCGCTCGAGCACCAGGAGGCCCGGGACCTCCGCGGCGCGGTCGACCAGGCGCGGCTTCGGCCGAATGGCGACCGGCGTGCGCGCCTCGCGCAGCATCGCCACGTCGAAGGCGTTGTCGCCGAAGGCCGCGTACAGCGGGCGCGCGCCCAGCTTGGCGCGGAGATGCATGACCTTGCCGGGGCCGTACGGGATCGGGCGTACCGCCGACGCGACGATGACGCCGTTCGTGTCGCGCTCCTCGGTCGCGGACGCGACGTTGGCGAGATCGATCCCGACGCGACGCGCCGCCTGCTCGACGACGGCCCTCGGCGACGCGCTTACGAGGTACGTCGCGACGCCATGCTCGCGCGCCCACGCGACGACCCGCATGGCCTCGCCGTGCAAGCGACCCTCGAGCCCGACCTTGACGAGGACCTCCTCGGCGAACGCCTCTGCCGCCTCGTGAGGCCAGCCCGCGAACGCCCAGGTCATGATCTCGCAGACGCGCTCCTCCGGAAACGTCCCCGCGAGGTAGCCCGCATGGATGCGCCGCGCGATCGCGACGGCGCCGCCCGACGTCTCGAGCTTCTCGGCCGCCGCCTCGCGCGCGAGCGCGGCGTGGGCGAGCTCTTCGATGTTCCCGTCCTCGAGGAGCGCCTCGAAGAAGTCCTCGCCGATGTCGCCGGACCAGAGCGTTCCGTCGCCGTCGAACGCGATGGCGCCCCCAGGCTCGCGCGCGACGTGCTCCTCGAGCAGGGCGATCACCTCGACCACTGTGACGGGTTTCACGGGGCGATCCTACACGTTACCGCGCCCCGGGCGAGTGGCCCGAGTCAGCGCGCGAGGTCGAACCTCGCGACGCCGAGGTAACGCGCGCGACCGAGCGGGTCCTGCTCGGGTACCTGCATCGAGATCCCATCCTGCCCGCCTGAGCCCTTGGACGGAATGAACGTCTCGATCTTGGGGTCTTCGCGATCGCTCACGATGTGGACGATCGGAGTCTCGCGGTCCGCCGGGAGATAGCCCGCCAGGCTCGAGACGACGACGGTGTCGTCGGTGTCGTCGTTCGCGTCGCCAGGGACGAAGACCTTCGCAAAGACGACACGTTGCTCGGTGAACGAGATCGCCTGGATCATCACGAACTCGCCGGCGCCCATGTCACCGTTGAGGGTCTTGCCCTTCCCTTTGCCGGTCACGACCCACGCGAGGTCGAACGGGTACTTCACGCCGTTCACCTGCACCATGCTCGAGCCCGCCACGCACGTCATGCCGATCGAATCGACGAGACGCGTCGGCTCGGGGACACCGTCGGCCTTCTTGCCGGCGGCCGTGTGTGACTTGCCCTTTGCAGCGTGGAGCTCCGTCCACGAACCGAGCAGCTTGCCGGCCCCCTCGAGGTTGCGAGCGTCCGCGGTGCGCACGCCCTCGTGGCCGTCACAGGTCGGAGCGATCCGCTCGCCGAGGGTCTTGGTCCACGCGTCCCGCGCGATCGTCTTCGACGGGATGGCCGAGACCGGCTTCGCCGCGGGCGCACCGTTCGCCGGCAGCCGCTCTCCGGCCGCGGAGCGAACCTGCGGCGGCCCTCCACAAGCGACCGATGTCACCCCCGCGAGGACGAGGACGAAGGGCACGAGGGACGTTCGAGCGCGGGAGTTCATGCACGCCCGTTGGCAGATCTCGTGCCGTTGCGCCGGTGACGCGCGATCGCACGCACGCACCCGTTTCCGCTTACCTCAGCCACACGACCACGTGACCGAATGCCACGATCGCGGCAGAGATGCCCTCCGTCACCCTTGTCGATCAGCGTCGTGTGGTTCGGCCGCGTCGGCACTTCCTCCCTGAAGCTCTCGCGAAGCTGGACCTCCTCGGGCGGAGGCGGTGCGGTCTTGCGCAGATCCTCGCCGAGGCTGCGGTCGTCGACCTCGAAGGTAGGAGGCGGCTGCTCCCCTGCTCCTCGGGCGGGAGGAGCGGCGTGAGGAGGAGCGGCGTGAGGACGAGCTTCTCGCCGACCTCGCTGATCCGCAGCGGCCGCACGAGTCCGGCGCGAGCTCGAGCGCCCGCGCGAGCTCGTCGAACGGAATAGCGAACCGCGCGGAGCGCAAGATGCGCTCGCGGATCCCGACGCCGTAGTCGACCATCACGGTCAGCGTCGTCGCCTCGTCGTCTCCGGGCAGCCGTCGCCGGGGCGGGCGATGGCGGCAAACACGCTCGAGCAGGCTCCGCATCGAGGCGGAGGACGACGCGGCATGCTTGGCATGATCCGACGTGAGGTCGACGCAGCTAGCGAGGGTTTCGAGGTCGATCACCCTGGAAATATGCGCGACCGCGGGCCGTCCTGCGGATACGGCGGCGGCGCCCGAGGCGTCAGCGATGACGCGGAGGGCGACCGTACGTCGGACGCGCGGAGCGACCACCCGCGGGCCGCTCGGGCGATCGCCCGGCAGCGGCGACGCGATCGGCAGCCCCCTCGGGGGGCACGAGCGCATGCGGACCGCGACCGATGAGATCGGAGCGGCCGGCCTTCTTCAACGCTTCCCGGGCGAGCGGCCAGTGCTGCGCGTCCCAGT
Organism: Myxococcales bacterium; assembly: GCA_025351875.1. GTDB lineage: Bacteria > Myxococcota_A > Polyangia > Polyangiales > Polyangiaceae > Labilithrix. The sequence goes on from JANXVA010000266.1 coordinate 26,125, forward strand.
AGAAGATGAGGGCCTTCATCATCCGCTTCTCGCGCAGATCACGTGCAGTATACACGGTCTCTCCGGTGAGCGGGTCGACGCCCGTGTAGAACATCGCGGTGGCGACGGCCATCGGCGTGGGGATGAAGTCCTGCACCTGCCGAGGGCGCATGTTGTTGGTCTTCAGATAGACGGCGAGGCTCACGGCGTCCTTCAACGTCGAGCCGGGGTGACCGGAGATGAAGTACGGGACGAGGTACTGCTCCTTGCCCGCCTTCTCGCTCGCCTGGCAAAACGCCTGCGCGAAGCGTTCGTAGCTCGCGATGCCGGGCTTCTTCATCTTGTCGAGCACACCCGACTCGTTGTGCTCGGGGGCGACCGAGAGCTGACCGCCGGTGTGGTGCT
>JANXVA010000032.1 GCA_025351875.1 Myxococcales bacterium
GTCAACAACTACTCGCGATCCCGCAGCATCCTCGCGGCCTCCTCATCACCGCGCGCGGCGGCTTCCCTAACGTCGTCTTCGGTTGGGTACGACAGGAGAATCAGGTGCACGTCGCAGAGCGGACACGCGTACTGCGCGAGCTCCGCGAACGGCTCGATGTTCATTGCGTCGGACCGTCCCGACCAGCCGCATCGGCAGCTGAAGACCTCGGCCCGCCACGGCGTGAAATACTCGCGCAGGGTTGTCATGTCCAACACGCCCTCCGACGCGTCCACTCTCCACTGAAGAACGTAAGCACACGGACGGAGCGTGCAAAGCGGTCGCCGCCTACTGTTTCGAGTCGATGCGATGCAGGACAATCGTCGATGGGTCCACGATCGTCAGCGGGAGCCGCATCGATCCATCCTTGTCGAGCGTGAACGCCCGGTCGGCGAGCTCGCCGAATGGGTCGCTCTTGCGGCAGACGAACTCGCCCGCGAGCTCCTCCTGAGCGTCCGCGGCGTTTCCGAGCATGACGCAGTGCTTTCCGGCCAAGTCGACGCTCATGGGCGTCTGGACGTTCCCGCCCGGGCATTTCCAAACGTGAAAGCGTGTGGGCGCGCCGCCGGCCCGCTTGGTCAGGGTCTTCGCCGTCAACTTGAAGCCGCTTGGCGTCTTGGTGATCGCTGCGTCGCCGTCCGTGATGCATGTCGTGTTGATCTTCTGTAGATCGCGCGCCTCGTCACCCGGCACCCAGATATCCCCGGCGTCGTAGCCGCGCCACGTCGCACAGCCGTTTGCGTCGACTTTGATCGTAAGGCTCTTCCAGCCGCGGACCTTGCTCCCGTCCTTCCCGGTCACGTTCTGGGAGGCCTGGCCCGAGTACGCTCCAGCAGGAAAGCCCGAACCCCTGGTCGCGGCGCACGCCGCGTCTCTCGCGTCCTGGTCCGCTTTCTTCGCGACGGTTGCGGACTCCGCATTGAAGGCGCGGATCTGATCTCTCGTCGGCTTCACGGCGGAGCCATCGCTCCCGAGCATGAGCGTGATTTCGTACATCACCGCACGGCAGCTGTGAAACGTGCCGGCTCCTCCACGCGAGCAAAGGTAGATCGGCCAGCTCGCGGACCCCTCGTGCCGCCAACTCGCGTTGGCGTCCGCGGGCATCTTGTACCACGCGAACTTGAGGTCGGCGAACGCCTTGCGAACACACTCCAGCAGCGATGGCGAGCCGACCGAGGCGTCGCTCAGCTTCGCATCGGCGATCTCACCGCTTGGCGCCACCTCGACCGTCGCGGTGATCAGGGCTCTCTCGTTCGAGACACCACACGCGGGAGGCGCCTTCGTTGCGGCGGCTGTTGCAGCGGCCTGCACCTGCCCGGGGGTCGGTACCTCCCCAGGGGCATTGGTGTCCGTCGGCGGATGCGGGGCGGTCGGCGCTGCGGTCGCAGGTGCATCGGATGGCGCCGCTCGATTCGCCGTCCTGTGGTCGCGGATCCGACCGAGCTGCGTGGCGATGTCGGCGCGGGTCCGCCGCTGCGTGCCGCACCCGGCCCAGTAGGCGTCCTTCGGGCCGGTCTCGCATCCATTCACGCGCTCGGTCGCCTCCGTAAGCAGCGCTTCGCATTGCTCGACGGTGGCTTCCGTCGCGCATTGCTGCGTCGCGCGTGCCTGCAGCGACGGCTTAGCCGGCGGGCCCCCGCACGACATGGCGCAGCCGGCCCCCATCACGATGACGACTACCGCACCCCTAGTCCGCGCCCTCTTCTGCATTCGACCTCCGGAGCCTTCGATGGAAAGTACCATATATATGCTGCTTTTTATGAAACCGTCAGGGCCCGAAGGTCGCTCGGGTGCCACGAGCAGTCGCCACGCAGATCACCGATGTTGGTCGGCGCGTCGCCGAACTGCGCGCCGCTCGCAGCTGGACCCAAGAGCAGTTTGCGGAGCGCGCGAACCGATCGGTTCAGTGGGTGAGAAGGATCGAGTCCGGAGCGAATCTCACGTTGCTCAACTTCTTCCGGCTCGCTCAGCTTCTTGCTGTTCGCCCGGCAGCGCTCCTCAGTCCGCCGACGACGCGGAAGGCACGTCCACGGGGCCGTCCGCCGAAGCGGGCGCGTCGGCCCGCGTAGGAGCACCGCGCGTCGACTTCTTGGCGCCTCGAGCCTTCGATGCGCTAGTCGCCTTCGGGAAGGGGACGACAACGCCGTTTGCCTCCCCGCCGAGCCCGAGGCCCGTTCTCAGAGTCGACGAGAACGCTCGTCGGACGAAGTGATCGTAGAAGCGACGCGTGACGACGGGCGACGAGTGCCCGACCGCTGCGCTTACCTCGTCAAGGGACGCGCCTGCGACGAGGCTACGCGTGACAAAGCTGTGGCGCGTCGCCTGATACCACGTGAGCTCAAGCTTCCTCTTCTCGCGCACGACATCCCAGCGCGATTCGATCAGTTCCTTCCGATAGCAGCGGTTCTTGCGGGTCGGGCAGGGGAACACCAAGTCCTCGGGCTGCGCGCCATCCGCCTCGCGTCGTTTGAGCAAGGGCCCGAGGACCGCCTCCGCGTCGTCACAGGCAGGGACCCACTTGACCTTGCCGCCGCCGTTCTTGTCCTCCTTAAGCGGCCCTTCGTAGGAGTAGCGGACCCGCATCGTTCCATCGGCGAGGTACGCCAGATCCGAGATGCGGAGGCCGGCTATCTCGCCGGTGCGTAGACCGGAACGGTTGCCGAGGTAGA
>JANXVA010000198.1 GCA_025351875.1 Myxococcales bacterium
CGCCGGAGCTGGTCGGTCTGCTTGAAGCGATCGCCCTCGTCCACCAGGCGATCGACCTCGTCCGAGGTGAGGCCGCTGGTGGGCGTGACGCGGACCTCGTGCACCTTGCCGGTGCCGAGGTCCTTCGCGTCGATCGACACGACGCCGTTCGCGTCGATCCGGAACGCGACCTGGATCTTCGGGACGCCGCGCGGCGCGGGCGGAATGCCCGTGAGCTCGAACTGCGCGAGGCTCCGGTTGTCGGCGGCCATCTGACGCTCGCCCTGCAGGACGTGGATGGGCACGAAGTTCTGGTTGTCGACGCTGGTGGTGAAGACTTCGCTGCGCTCGGTGGGAATGGTCGTGTTCCGGGGGATGAGCGGGGTGAAAACGCCGCCGCCCGTTTCGACGCCCATCGAGAGCGGCGTCACGTCGAGCAGGAGTACCTCGATCTTGTCGTTGGTCAGCGCCGCCCCTTGCAGCGCGGCGCCAGCGGCGACCACCTCGTCGGGATTGACCTTGAGGTGAGGCGACTGCCCGAAGAGCTGCTCCACCATACGCGCCGCGAGCGGCATGCGCGTCGAGCCACCGACCAGGATGACGCGATCGAAGTCCTTCGGATTGAGGTTGATGATCTCGATCGACTGCTTCGCGACCGAGATCGTGCGCTCGATCAGCGGCAGCGCGATCCGATCGAGCTCTTCACGCGAGATCGTCATCGTCATCGAGATCGGCGCGCCGCCCTCGGTGTAGCCGATGCCCGAGATCTCCTGGTCGACGGAGAGCTGACTCGACAGCTGCTTCTTCACCTCCTCCGCCATGAAGCGGAGGCGCGCGAACGCGACGGGGTTGGTGCGCGGGTCGTAGTTGAAGCGCTTGATGACCTCGAGCGACATGCGCTCGGCGAGCAGGCGGTCGAGATCGTCACCGCCGAGCGAGGTGTCGCCGGCGGTGGCGAGCACCTCGAAGACGTTGCCGGTGAGGTCGAGGAGCGTGACGTCGAACGTGCCGCCACCGAGGTCGTAGACGGCGATCTTCTCCGCCTTGGCGATCGACTGCCCGTACGCGAGAGCAGCAGCCGTCGGCTCGTTGAGGATGCGGAGCACCTCGAGGCCGGCGAGCTTTCCGGCGATCTTCGTCGAGGCGCGCTGGAGGTCGTTGAAGTTCGCAGGGACCGTGATGACGGCGCGGTCGACGGTGCCGCCGAGGGCATGCTCGGCGATGGCCTTGGCGCGGCGAAGCACGAACGCGCTGATCTCGGGCAGCGCGTAGGCGACGTCGCGAGCGAGCACCATCGTGCTGTTCTTGGCCCCTTCGGCGAACTGGAACGGAAAGCGACCGCGCGCGGCCTTGACCTCGTCGGAGTCGAACGGCCGGCCGATGAGCGGCTTCACGGAGAAGATCGTGTTCTCCGGATCGATGAGGCGACGCTCACGAGCCGCGTCACCGACGAGGACGGTCCCTGACGGATGGAACGAGACCACTGACGGGAGCAGTCTGCGCTGCTGTTCGTCTTCCAGCGTGACGGCGACGCCGTCTGCGACAGCCGCGACGACTGTGTTGGTCGTGCCGAGATCGATACCGATTGCGTGGCTCATTGCGAAATGTGGGCCCGACGCGCTCAGGTCAGGCCTGTTCCGAGCTTACCACCACGGTTCAGACTACTGCGAGAGATCACGTGGAAGCACCGCGACCGGTTGCCCGCGAGAAGCAGCAGCGGAACGAACCGGCGAGACCAGCGCCTTCTTGCTACCGGATGCCGTGGACGAGAGGTCCCGCGTCAATCGCCGCTGCCGAGGCCAAGTCGAGGACGCCGCGGAGCTCGAGACGGTCCTGAATGCGTCGACGCTGGCGGTGAGGTGGAGAAGTGAGCGACCACCGAACGCGTAGAGGGCGTCGAGCGTGCGTCGAGGCGCCTGTGACGTTGCCGGAGTTTTCAGCCGGTCGCGCGGAGACTCGAGGTCCGCAAGCGCGCGTCGACGCCGGCCGCGACGCGGCGACCGTCCGCGATGGCCCAGACGACCAGCGACTGCCCTCTCGAGACATCTCCAGCGGCAAACACGCGCGGCACGCTCGTTGCGCCCGCGGCGTCGGTCACCACGTTCCCGCGCGCGTCGAGCACGAGTCCGAGCTCGGCAACGAGCCCCTCGCGCTCGGGCCCGGTGAAGCCCATCGCGAGCAGGGCGAGATCGCAGGGGATGTCGAAATCGCTCCCGGGGATCTCGCGGATCGTGCCACCCGAGAGCTCGGCGCGCGCCGCCGCGATCTTCGCCACACGCTTGCCAGTAGGATCTGCGACGAAGGCCTTCGTCATGACGGAGAAGTCACGCTCACACCCCTCCTCCTGCGACGAGGAGGTGCGGAGGACGAGCGGCCACGACGGCCACGGGTTCTCGGGCATGCGTACGAGCGACGGCTTCGGCATGAGCTCGAGCTGCGACACGCTCGCGGCGTGTTGCCGGTTCGAGGTACCGACGCAGTCGGAGCCGGTGTCGCCGCCGCCGATCACGACGACGTGCTTGCCGGTGGCGAGGATGGGCAGCTCGCCGTTCGGCAGAGCGGCGTCGCCGGCGACGCGTCGGTTCTGCTGCACGAGGAAATCCATCGCGAGGCAGACGCCCTCGAGCTCGTGACCGGACACCGGCAGATCACGCGGAGTGCGGGCGCCCATGCAGAGGACGACCGCGTCATAGCGCGCGAGGAGATCGTTGCCCCGAGCTTCGATGCCGACCTCGAACGAGCACCCCTCCGCGCGCATCTGCGCGATGCGGAGGTCGAGCACGCCCTTCTCCAGCTTGAAGTCGGGGATGCCGTAACGGAGCAGACCGCCGATGCGATCGTCCCGCTCGAGGACGGTGACGTCATGGCCCGCGCGCGCGAGTTGCTGCGCGGCAGCGAGGCCGGCCGGGCCCGATCCGACGACCGCGACTCTCTTGCCGGTGCGACCTGATGCGATCACGGGAGAGAGGCCGCCGCCGACGTCCTCCACGATCGCGGCGCGCGCGATCGTGCGCTCGACGTCCTTGATCGTGACGGGCACGTTGTCGATGTTGAGGACGCACGACGCCTCGCAAGGAGCGGGGCAGATGCGCCCGGTGACCTCGGGGAAATTGTTCGTCGAGTGGAGGACACGCACGGCGTCGGCCATACGACCGCGATGGACGAGATCGTTGAACTCCGGGATCACGTTGCCGAGCGGGCAGCCCTGATGACAGAACGGAATGCCGCAGTCCATGCAGCGGGAGGCCTGCGCGCGAACGTCCGCCTCGGGCGGCTCGACGACGAACTCGGCGTAGTCCGCGACGCGCTCGGCCGCCGGGCGCTCCTGCGCCTTGCCGCGCTTCACCTTCAGGAAACCGCGAGGGTCGGCCACGGTCAGGCCCCCTGGACGAGCTTGAGGTGACGCGCGCTCTCGGGTCGCGCAGCGAGCTTCTGCTGCTCGAGGACGCGCTTGTACTCGGTGGGAATGACCTTCTTGAAGCGCGCGCGAACGGCCGCCCAGCGCGCGAGGACATCCGCGCCGCGAACGCTGTTCGTGCGCGCGACGTGCTCCTCGAGGAGCGCGAAGACGCGCCCCTCGTCGTCGAGCTCGAGCGCCTCGAGGAGCACGTCGCGCGCACGAACAGCGTTCGCGGCGCGGATGTCCTCGCGCGCTGGGCGGCCGTTCGCGCGCGCTTCA
>JANXVA010000202.1 GCA_025351875.1 Myxococcales bacterium
AAGGCACGCCGCGCGATGTCGCCGGTCCGGTGATCGACATGCTGTTCCCGCCCGGTTCGCCCTCGCGCGTGCCGATCGCGGCAGTGACCGGTACCAATGGCAAGACCACCACCGCGCGCATGCTGGCGCATATCCAGAAGATGAACGGCCACACGGTTGGACTGACCACCACCGACGGCGTCTATATCGACGGCGAGCGCACGGTGGTGGGCGATATGACCGGCCCGCAGTCGGCGCAGATGGTCTTGCGCGATCCCAGCGTCGACCTGGCGGTGATGGAGACGGCGCGCGGCGGTCTCTTGCGCGCCGGCCTTGGATATCGCTATTGCAACGTGGGCGCGGTGCTCAATGTAACCAGCGATCACCTGGGACAGAAGGGCGTCGAGACGCTCGAGCAATTGGCCGAGGTGAAGCGGATCGTGGTGGAGGTGGCGCGCGACTGCGCAGTGCTCAACGCCGACGATCTCCACTGCTTGCGGATGGCCGACCACACCAAGGCCGCGCGCATTGGATACGTCACCATGAACGCGCGCCATGAGCTGGTGCGGCAGCATATCCGCGCCGGCGGGCTGGCGTGCGTCCTGGAAGATGGAATCAACGGACAGATGATCACCCTCTATGAGAAGGCGGCGCACCTGCCGCTGCTCTGGACGCACCTCATCCCCGCCACCATCGAGGGCAAGGCCATGCACAACGTGCAGAACGCCATGTTCGCGGCGGTCATGGCGTACGCGATGGGCGTGAAGGTGGAGAACATCCGCCAGGGGCTCCGCACCTTCGACACCTCGTATTTTCAGGTGCCTGGGCGCACCAACGTCTTCGACGAGCTGCCCTTCAAGGTGATCCTCGACTACGGCCACAACCCGGCCGCCGTCCAGGCGATGACCGAGCTCGCGCTGCGGCTCGAGTGCAGCGGGCGGCGCGTGTGCGTGCTCTCTGCGCCTGGCGACCGCCGCGACGAGGACATCCGCGCCATCGCCCGCGTCGCCGGCAAGGCGTTCAATCACATCATCCTTCGCCGTGACGACGACCTCCGCGGCCGCGGCTCCGACGAGGTCCCTCGCATGATGGAGGCCGAGCTGCTCGAGACAGGCTTCCCAGCGGAGCACATCGAGGTCATCCCTGACGAGCAGGCGGCGATCCAGGCGGCGCTCGAGGGCGCGGATCGCGGGGACCTCCTCATCGTGTTCGCCGACAAGGTGTCGCGCAGCTGGAAGCAGGTCATCTACTTCAAGCCGCTCGACGGAGAAAAAGTTGGCTCCGTTCCTCCACCGGCGCACAGCTCTCCGGCGCTCCCGCCACTCACGGGCGGCGACAGCCCCGGGAGCGATCCCGTGATGGACGGCGCGCTCGTGATCGCGGACGAGCGCGGCGTGCGCCTCGCCCGTGAGCGGGACGACTGAGCGAACCACCGATGCGCCTCGTCGACGCTCGTCGTCTCACCGGTCCGAACCACATGGCGCTGTCGCCGCTCGTGATCGTCGAGCTCGCCCTCGAGGCGACCGAGACCGTCGAGCAGGCGTCCACCGTCTACGTTCGCGAGCTCGCGCGTATGCGTGCCGCGCTCGGCCTGCCCGGTCAGGTGACGCTCGTTACACGGCCGCACGCGGGGGGCGTGATCTTCGGTTACACGGCGCCGATCGACGTGATGCTCGCGTGCGCCGAGATGAGCGAATGGGCCGCCGAGAGCGCATGTGACGCGCTCGGGGGTCGTCCGCCGCGCGCGCTCCTTCCCAAGCTCGCCGAGGTGGAGGCGATGCTCGCGCGAGATCGGAATCCGTCGCTCGTGGCGCTGGTCCGCGCCGCGCGCGCAAAGGCGATTCCGCTCCTCTGGGACGACGAGCTCGTGAGCCTCGGTACGGGCGCGCGCGCGGTCTCGTTCCCGGTCCGCGCGCTCCCCGATCCGTCGAGCATCGACTGGGCCGCGCTCGGGTCGATCCCGACGGTGCTCGTGACGGGCACGAACGGGAAGACGACGTCGTCTCGGCTGCTCGCTCGTGTCGCCACGGAGGCGGGCCTTCGCGTCGGGATCACGTCGACGGGCGGCATCACCGTCGGCACCGAGGTCCTCGAGGACGGCGACTGGACCGGGCCGGCGGCGGCGCGCATCGTCCTGCGGCACCCGGGCGTCGACCTCGCTGTGCTCGAGACCGCGCGCGGTGGCATCCTCCGCCGTGGGCTCGCCGTCGACTCCTGCGACGCCGCGCTGATCACCAACGTGAGCGATGATCATATCGGGCTCTACGGAATCGACGACGTCGGCGCGATGGCCGAGGTCAAGGGCGTGATCGCGAAGGTCGTACGCGCGGGAGGAACCGCGGCGCTGAACGCGACCGACGCGAGGCTCGTGACCCTCGCCCAGCAGCTCTCGTGCGACGTCACGTTCTTCGCCGATCTAGAGCACGCCTCGGCTGCTTCACCGGCGGCTACCGTCGTCGCCGAGCACCGCGCCCGAGGGGGGCGCGCGGTGTTCACTCGTGACGGCGCGATCGTCGCGGCGAAAGGGGAGGGGCTCGAGCGCACCATCGTGCGCGTCGATGCCGTCCCCGTGACCTTCGGGGGAGCCGCGCGGTACAACGTGGAGAACGTGCTGGGCGTCGTCGCCGTCGCCGACGGGCTCGGCCTCGCGGCCGACGCGATTGCCCGCGGCCTCCAGGGGTTCACGATGCACGACAACCCCGGGCGCGGGCAGGTCGTGGAGCGCGGCGGCGTCACCATCTTCCTCGACTTCGGACACAACCCGGAGGGGGTCCGCGCGGTGATGCGGCTCGTCACGACCCTCCGTCGCGACGCCGAGGCGAAGACGCAGCGGAGGGGCAGGCTCACCATCGTGACCGGTAGTCCCGGCGACCGCAGCGATCAGGAGATCACCGATGTTGCGTGCATTCTGCACGAAGCTGGCCCGGATCGCGTGTTCGTCCGAGAGCTCGGTGAGTACCTGCGCGGGCGCGCCCCCGGCGACGTGCCGGCTCTCTATCGCAAGACGCTCGTGGAGCGCGGCTTCGCGCCCGAAGCCTTCGCCGTCGTGGACTCGGAGGTTGACGCGCTCGAGCGCGCCCTCGAGGGGGCGACCGCGGGCGACTTCGTCGCGGTGCTCGTGCATCTCGATCAGGCCGAGGTCCAGGCCTTCTTCGCCGCGCGCGCCGCGGCCGATCCGGACATCAGCTGAGGAGGCTCGCGGAGGCGAGGACGACAATGGCCAGCAAGGGACGCCCGTACCGCACGTTCGTAGTGGAAGGCTTCGAGATCCTCGTGGGAAGGGGCGAGGACGACAACGACACGCTCACGTTCGACGTGGCCGAGCCGCACGATCTCTGGATGCACGTGGGGGACGGCACTCCGGGGAGCCACGTGGTCGTCCGCAATCCGACGAAGGGCGAGCTGCCGAAGCCCATCCTCGAACGCGCCGCCTCGCTTGCTGCGTGGTACTCGAAGTCCCGCAACGCGAAGTCGGTGGGGGTCGACTACTGCAAGGCGTCCCACGTGTCGAAGCCGCGAGGCGCGCCCGCGGGCCTCGTCGAGCTCGCCGAACACAAGACGATCCGCGTCAAGCCCGCCGCCCCCGAGGGCGCGGACTGACGCCGTACGCGCTCACTTCGTCACGCGGCGCGGAAGGATCGCGTCACGGACCGCAGCGAGGGGCGCGCGATCGTCGAAGGTCGCGACGCCGTGGTCCGCGCGCACGCCGAGCCGGCGAAATAGCGCGTCGAGGTCCACCGCTCCGTTGGCGCGCCCCAGCTCGTCGTGCAGCTCGCGCATGACGGCGGTCCCGGTGGCGCCGTCCCCGATCTCCAGCACGCGCGCGAGCGGCCACATCGCCTCGACGTTTCCGTCCTTCGCGACGATGGCCCGGAGGGCGTCCTCCAGCCCGTGGGCGCCATGGGTGCGCTCGCGGATGCGCACGTCCGCGAGCAGGAAGTAGAGCGCGCCGCCCCAGTAGACCCTGCCCCAGTCGCGCGCGCCGTCGAGCCCGCCGTCACGGGCTCCGCCGAGGCCCTGAGGGAGACCTTCGATCATCTCCACCCAGACCTTCTCGGGTGCGATGAGCCCCGCGCGTGCACGGGCGATCGGCTCGACGTAGGTGGCGAGGCCCTCCGAGAACCAGGTGTAGCGGCGGTCGAGGTCGGGGAAGGCTACGTGAACGAGCTCGTGCGCCACCACCCAGTCGTCGCGGAGATTGGCCGCGGAGACCTTGGTTCCGATGCGGACGAAGAGCGAGGCACCGCCGCCTCCGAGCGTCTTGCCGCCGGTGTCCGCGGAGGTGTTCGTCCCGACGAACAGCATGGCGTGCCCGTCCGGCGCGTGACCGAAGTACGCGGTGATGGCCGAGACCTCCGTGCGCAGCCAGTCGACCGCGACCTCGTCTGTGAGGGCGAGCCTCGGCGCGAGGGCGTAGTCGATCGCCGGGTCGGCGAGGTGCCCGGTGCGGAGCGCGCCGAACGCCGCGAAGGCGGCCTCCTCGAAGGACGAGGTCGGGGCCTCGAACGTGAGCGCGGCCCCGGCGGGACGGATGCCCGTCGCGAAGCGAACGCCGGCTGCAGGCGCGACATGGAACCGGTACCTCCCTTGCGATCCTTCGGACGGCCTCATCAACCACGTCGATGGCGGGGCGAAGATCGCCCCATCGGAAGCGATGGCCACGTCGGCGTCCGCGACGTTCTTCGCGGCCGCGCCGAGGCGAAAGTGATAGCGGAACGTGCAGCTCCCCGAGCAGGCGTCACGCCAGGCATGCTCCGCGAGCCCGACGCTCCGCCAGCCGTCGCCGACCTGGAGCTCGACGCGCTCGAGGAATCTCGCGGCGGCCTCGTCGACGCGCAGCGTGCCGGCCATCGGGCCGGTGAAGGTCGCGCGCACGTCGAGGTCCAGTGCGGCATCGACAGTCACCTCGTAGTCCCAGACGATCGCGCTGCCTCCCGCGGGCCCGGACGGGACCGGGCCGCGAGGCTGGGGCGCATGCGTGGAGCCGCACGCGGCCACGAGCAGCGCGAGCGCCGCCGCGCGCGAGATGGGCATGCGTGTGCGGTCGTGACAAGATGCGCCCGAGACCGAAACCTCCGGCGCGCGGCCGCGTATCGTCCGTCGGAAGAGGCGTCTCACTGGGAGAGCAGCATAACCATGTCGACAGGAATCATCGACCGCTCGCTCGCGGTGCGGGCGAAGGTCCTGGCGGGGCTCGAGCGGCTCCGCGGTGTCGCCCTCCTCCTCGGCCGGCTCGCCGTGGGGCTCGTGTTCCTCTCGACGGGTTGGGGAAAGGTCCACAACGTCGCGAAGGTGACGGAGTTCTTCACGTCGCTCCACATCCCGGCGCCTGGCTTCCACGCCGTGCTCGTCGGGTGGAGCGAGCTGCTCTGCGGCGCGGCGCTGGTCCTCGGCGTGCTCACCCGCCTCGCCACGATTCCGCTCATCGTGAGCATGGTCGTCGCGATCCTGACCGCCAAGCGGCCGGACATCCACGGGTTGTTCGACGTCGTGGCGTTCGAGGAGTTCACGTACCTGATCGTCCTCGTGATGATCGCCATCCTCGGGCCGGGCGCGATCGCGATCGACCACCTGCTCGCCAAGAAGTACGCGCGGCCCGAGGGGTAGCTACTTCGACCGCGCGACGTGGATGCCCGTCCACTCCGGGGGAGGCGGTGCGGCGCCGAGCTCGCGGCAGCGGTCGGCGAGGACTGCGCTCGGAGGATCGTCGTTGCGCTGGGCGTCGAAGATCGCGAGCGCGCGCGGGAAGTCGCGGGCCAGGTAGGCGTCGAACGCCTCCTCGTAGCGCCTGGCTCGAGGCAGGCCGGGGATGTCGTCGTCCTTCGCGCCGAGGAGCTCGAAGACGTCGATGCCGGTCGTCTTGCCCTTCACGGCGACACGGTCGATCCTGCGAAAGACGAACTCGAGCGAGGCCTTTGCGACGATGGCCTCGCTCGCGAGGACGACGACCCCGTACTGCTTGCAGAGCGGCTCGAGCCGCGCCGCGAGGTTCACGCCGTCGCCGAGGGCGGTGTACGACAGGCGCGTCGGTGCGCCGAAGTTGCCGACGAGCACGCTCGCCTCGTGGAGCCCGAAGCGTGTCACGAGTGACGGAAGCCCCTTCCACGCGCTCGACGCGTAGAGCTTGCGCGTCGCCTTCATGCACGCGAGCGTCGCGCGGCAGGCCTCGAGCTCGTGATTGGGTACGCTCGTGGGCGCATTCCAGATCGCCATGACGGCGTCGCCGATGTACTTGTCGATTGTGCCGTTCGTCGACTCGATCGCGGTCGTCATCGCCTCGAGGTAATCACCGAGGCGTGTGGCGAGCTCATCGGGAGCGAGCTTCTCCGCGAGGGTCGTGAAGCCCTCGATGTCCGTGAACATGAGCGAGATGTCGAGCAGCTCGCCGCCGAGCTTGGGCTCCTCGTTCGAGACGTAGAGGCGCCTGACCAGATCGAGCGGGACGTACTTGCCCATCGCGCGAACGACGGTCTTCGCTCGCTCGAGCCCCTGCATCACGTCGTCGATGTCGCGAATCGTGCTGCCCTCGCTGGTCGGCGTGAAATCGAAGCCGCGCATGCGGTCCGTCGTCGTCGTCACCCGGCCGAGGCCGCGACGCACGGTCGATAGGGTCACGCCAGCGATGGCGAGGACCAGAGCGAGGGTGGTCCCGAACACGCCGAGGAGCATGCGTTCGACGGCGACGAGCTCGGATGTGTAGCGCGCCTCCGGTGCGAGAACCGCAACCATCCACCCCGTCGTGCCACCTTCGCCGAGGTCGATCTCGCGCAACGTGGCGAGCCAGGGGGTTCCGTCCACGACGAGGGACCCTGCCGCGTCGGGATGCGCGCGATCGAGGTTGTTCACGATCGGGCTCCGCAAGAGCTCGCGGATCTCCGGCGGCGGGCGGTCCGAGGCGACACGGATCTCCCCGTCGACCGCGACCATGCGGTCGGAGGGGTCGAGGCGCGCGACGAGACGCGGTGTGCCTCGGGACGGAGTCGTCGCCAGCAGCGCGACGCGCTGGACGTCTTCGTCGTCGGCGGGTGACGTCTGCGCTTTTGCGATCGCGTCGAGCTCGTCGGTGATGATACCCACGCGAATCACTCCGAGGAAGTGGCCCTCGCGGTCGTCGACGGCCTTCTGCACGCTCACGACGACGCGGCGTTCGGGCTCCGGCGCCGCGAAATCGAGCTCCGACCAGTGGAGATCGCTCCACGTCGCCTGGCCGTGGAGCGCCTCCGTCGCGAGGACGGAGAACGTGAAGTGGCCGGTCGGATCCGGAGCCTTGGCGCTCGAGGCGAGCGGAACACTCGCGAAGGCGTTGTCCTTGCCGCGTGCGCGAACCTGGGTCGTGAACGAGCCATCCTCGTCGCGCCGCGTGCTCCTGGTCACCACGGCCCCGCTCGCGGTGCGAGCGACCGAGAGCTGCCAGCGACCTTCGGGCGCGAGCTCGGCATCGCCCTTCGCGTCGTAGCCGAGGCGGTGCGCATGCGTGAACGTCACCTCCTCGAGGTGCGAGTCGTCGACGATGCGCGTGAAGAGGGCGCCCTCGAGCGACCTCGAATCGTCGATGCTGACGACCCCCGAGTCGATGGCACGCTCGATCTGCTCGAGCACGCGCTCGGCGCGCGAGAGCTCGCGGATGACACGCGCCTCGATGCGCCTCGCCGCGGCGTCCTGCTTTCGCTGCGCCGTCTCGAGGGCAGAGGAACGCGACTTTTCGACGAAGAGCGCAAAGGATGCCACCACCACGATGGTGATCGCGATCGCGGCGGCGCTGAACACCTGGGCGAGCGTGACTCGCTTCACGCCGAGGAGCCTACCTCAGGCGTGCCTCATCGCGAGGCTGTCTTGCTCGCTCACGAGGGGAGCGGGGCGCCCACGGGCTTGACGCCGTCCGTTGCGCCGTCGGAGGTCGGTGGCTGCGAAGGATTCTCGTTCTTTCGTTCGCCGGACGGCGCGCCCTCCGCGGCGTCGAGCGCAGCGTAGCGTTCGAGCTTCCGGTACATGGTGCGACGGTCGATGCCGAGGACCTCAGCCGCCCGCGACTTGTTGTTACCGACCAGCGTGAAGACGCGAAGGAGGTAGCGCTTCTCGAGCTCCTCCATGGTCACGATCTCCGTCGGGTCGTTGGCGGTCGCGACGAAGCTCCCCGCGAGGTATCCGCGGAGCTTTTCGGGTAGGTCCTCGACGGTGACCTGATCGAAGCGCGCAAGTGCGACGGCGTGCTCGATGCAGTTCTCGAGCTCACGGACGTTGCCGGGCCACTCGTACGCCATGAGCCGCTCAGCCGCGCGCTCGGAGAGCTCCAGTGTCGGCTTCGCACTTCGCTCGGCGAACTGCTTCAAGAAGTGATGGGCGAGGTGGAGCGTGTCCGAACCGCGCGAGCGCAGGGGCGGCACCTCGAGCTTCACGACGTTGATGCGGTAGTAGAGATCCTCACGGAAGCGCTTCTCGTGGACCTCGTTCTCGAGGTCGCGGTTCGTCGCCGCGACGATGCGCGCGTCGTAGGGGATCTCGCGGTTGTCGCCGACGGGGCGAACCTTGCGCTCCTGCAGCGCGCGGAGCAGCTTCGGCTGCACGTCGATCGGAAGCTCGCCGATCTCGTCGAGGAAGAGCGTCCCGCCGTTCGCCTGCTGGAAGAGGCCCACGCGCGTCGCCTTGGCGTCGGTGAACGCGCCTCGAGCGTGCCCGAACAGCTCGCTCTCGAGCAGCGAGTGAGGGACTGCGGCGCAGTTGATCGCGACGAACGGACCCTCGCGGCGCTTGCTCTTGTTGTGCACGGCGCGCGCGACGAGCTCCTTGCCCGTGCCGGTCTCGCCGTGGATGAGGACGGAGGCGTCACTCTCGCCGACGCGCTCGATCAGGTCCGCGACCTTTCGCATGGCCGGGCTTCCGCCAACGATGATGCTGCTCTGGTTCGCGTCGCGGGCAGCACGGAGCTGCTTGATCTGCTCGCGGAGTCGGCGGTGCTGGACGGCACGGGCGACGACGACGCCTAGCGTCTTGCTCTCGATCGGCTTCGTGACGAAGTCGTACGCGCCGGCGCGGATGGCACCCATTGCCGTCTCGAGCGTGGCGTTTCCGGTGATGAGCACGACCGGCACGTCGGGACGGATCGCGATGACGCGCTCGCAGACCTCGAGACCGCTCGTCTCCGGCATGCTGAGGTCCGTGAGCACCACGTCGAAGTCCCGCGACGCGATCTTCTCGAGCGCGTCGGCGGCCGTCGTGCACGTCGTGACTTGCAAGCCCTGGCGCGTGAGCGCCATCTCGAGCAGCTCGCACGTCTCGCGCTCATCGTCGACGACGAGAACTTCGGTCTTCTTCATCATTGGCCTCGCGGTGCGGAGCGCATCATGGACAGCGCCACCGCACAGCAGGGGGCGTGC
>JANXVA010000249.1 GCA_025351875.1 Myxococcales bacterium
ACACGCTCGCCGAGGTCGCCGAGATCACAGGCGCGAGCCTCTCGGCCACCCAGTCGCGCCTCTTCCGCGGACGTCTGGAGCTCGAGGATCGCCTCACGGCCGATGCCGAGCTCGCGTCGCGTCTGCGCGCACGTCAGCATCAGGGGAAGGACTGATGGGCGACCCGCGGTCGACGTCGTCGGGGCGGTCGCTCGCGCGGCTCGCGGCGCGCGAGCTCCGTCGCGCCGAGGCGGAGGTCCCCGCGCGCGCCGAAGGAGAGCGGGACGCTCACCTGGCGCTGCTCGCCGCCTCGGTTTGCGAGCAGCGCTCACTGGCGGCGCGCGCGTCACGCGCGTCGCGTCGCCGATGGACGTTGGGCGCCGCTGCCATCGCGGCCACCGCGCTCGCCGCCGTCGGCGTGCGTGGAGTCCTTCTTGGAGACCGCGGAGTGGTCGCGCCGCGCGCAGCGCTCTCCACGCCGTATGACGTGCATGTCGACGGCGCGGGCCCGGACGACATTCACCATGGCGTTGCTGCCGTACCCGGGGCACCCGAGCGTCTCCGTGCAGGCGATCACGTCACGAGCAGGACAGGCCTCGTCGCGGTCGTCGTCGCCACCGGGACGAGGCTCACGCTCGATCAGGGCGCGGACCTCGCCGTCGTCGAGGAGGGGAACGCGCAGGTCTTCGCGCTTCGCGCCGGCAACGTGCGCGCCGACGTGGCGAAGCTTCATGAAGGCGAGCGCTTCCTCGTGCGCACGGCGGACACGGAGGTCGAGGTTCGCGGTACGTCGTTCCGCGTCGAGCACGTCGACGTGGCTTCGGAGTGCCGTCCCGACGTCCACACGCGCGTCATCGTCTTCGAGGGGGTCGTGGTCGTGCGAAACGCAGGGGCCGAGGACCGTGTGAAGGCCGGCGAGCAGTGGCCAGCGCCGTGTGCCCCCACGCCTTCGCCCGCGGAGACAAGCACGGGGCGAGCGCCGAGCGTATCGTCGCCCGGGCTTCTTCCCTCGGCGGTCTCGCCGCTTCCCTCGTCGGCTCCCGCAGGCGTGGCGTCGGTCTCGAAGCTCGCGGCGTCGAACGAGCTCTTCGCGAGCGCACAAGCCGCGCGTCGAGGCGGTGACCCACGAGCTGCCGTCGGCCTCTTCGAGAAGCTGATCGCGGAGTACCCGTCGAGCCCGATCGTCGAGTCGGCGACCGTCGAGCGGATGCGAACACTCGGCGCGATCGATCGCGGCCGGAGCGTCGCCGCCGCGCACGACTACCTGGCGCGCTTTCCGCGCGGCTTCGCGCGCGGCGAGGCCGAGGCGATCGTCGCGCTCGGCCCCTGAGTGGTCGGTGGCCTGACCAGGGCGAGCTCACCGACTGGTCTTCATCGTCGAGATCGGTGCATGATCCCGCCATCGACGTGGCACCTCGGTCATGACGACGTCTCCCCGACGCGTCTCTCGAGTGGTCGCGTGATCGCGCGCGGGGCGCGGGGACGAGGAAACCATGAATAAATCAATCCTTCGCGTAGTGGTTCTGATGGCGGCAGGTTGCGCGGGCGCCTCGATGGTGCTCCCCGCGTGCGGAGGTGATGATGGCAGCACGGCCATCACCCCGAGCGAGGAGGCGGGCTCCGAGGCCGGGCCCGACACGTCGTCGCCTCCACCACCGGACGCGGCGAGCGACACGAGCCCAGGCGTCGACGCCGGCCCGCTCGTGTGTCGCGATACAGAGGTGAAGTGCGCTGACGGCACGTGCGCCAACCTCCGCGAGGACCCCAAGAACTGCGGTGCATGCGGGACCGTCTGCAGCGGCGCCACGCCGTTCTGCGCTCTCGGCCAGTGCGCCGTCTCGTGTCCCGCCGGCGATGCCGGCGCAGTCCTCACGACCTGCGGTAGCTCGTGCGTCGACAAGACGAGCGACCCGAACAACTGCGGTACCTGCGGGACCAAGTGCGCGGCCTCCCAGGCGTGCCTGAACGGCTCTTGTGGATGTCCTGCGGGCAAGGCGCCGTGCAACGGCACGTGCGTAGATCTCGGCTCCGACCCCAAGAATTGTGGTGCATGCGGCACGACCTGCGTGAGCACGTTGGCCGCGTGCAGCCTCGGTGCATGCGCGGCCGGCTGCGCGCCCGGACTCTCCAACTGCACCAACTCGTGCGTCGACGAGAAGAGCGACAACCTCAACTGCGGAGCCTGCGGCGTCGCCTGTCAGAACGGCGAGCAGTGCGTTTCGGGCAAGTGCGGATGCCCCACGGGCGAGCTCTCGTGCAACAACATCTGCACAGACGTCACCGTCGACCGCTTGAACTGCGGAGCGTGCAACACCAAGTGCGCGAACGGCGAGGTCTGTCTCGGGGGAGCCTGCACCGCGGGCGGCTGTAGCGGCGGCGGCGGCGGGACGTCGAACGGCAAGGTCGACTGCGGCGGTCAGTGCGTTCGCCTCCTCGACGACCCGAACAACTGCGGCGCCTGCGGCAAGGTGTGTGGCGCCGGCTTCACCTGCAACAACGCCATTTGCGAGTGCTCCTCGCCGACGGCCACGAACTGCGGCGGCGTCTGCGTCGAGCTCGCGAGCGACCCGCTTCACTGCGGGGCATGCCCGACGAAGTGCAACGCTGGCTCGGTCTGCAGCCTCGGCGCGTGCAAGGCTGGCTGCGACGCGACGCTGACGAACTGCGTCAGCAACTGCGTCGATACGCAGACGAGCAACGACAACTGCGGCGCGTGCGCGATCTCGTGCACCGGCGGGAAGGTCTGCACGGCGGGCGCTTGCTCCTGCGGGGCAGCGCCGATCATGGAGTGCACGCCTGGAACGTGCACCGACACGAGCACCGACCGCTCCAACTGCGGGGCGTGCGGGACGATCTGCCAGTCGGGCGCGAACTGCACGGCATCGGCGTGCACGTGCTTGCCGAACCGCCCCGAGTGCGTCGCGGGCAGCAAGGTCTGCAACGACCTCAACAAGGACAACAACAACTGCGGCGCCTGCGGGACCGTCTGCGACGCCGGCAAGACCTGCAAGGGCGGGTCCTGCAAGTAGGATCGATCCTCAGGTGATCAGCTCCCGCTGATCGACCTCACGGCCTCCCCGGTCCTCCGAGACCAGGGAGGCCGTCGTCGTTTCGGAGCGGCGCGGTTCGCGCGCTGCGTGACAGTCGCGAGCGGCGCCCCTCTGCCTCGCGTCGCTCGTGCGCAGATCGAGCAGGCCATGGTCGGCCGTGATCCACGCGGATCCTCGCCCAACCGCGCGGGATCGACACCGCACGCCCCGAGGGCAGTGACCGTACGGAGATCGAGGCGCTCGTCGAGCTGCCGCACGCGGGAGAGCTCTCCTTCTGGTTCCAGGTCACGAGCCTCGGCGGCTGCATGCAGTACGACTCCAAATCCGGCGCGAACTACAGGTTCAGCATCACCGACTGAACTCCCCTGGGGCCTTCACGACCGCGACTGGGCTATCCTTCGCAGCACGTGCGGGTAGCCCGAAACATTTGGCTCGCCTTGCTGAGCGCCGGCGCGGCGACCGCGTGCAGCGCGATCCTCGGCATCGAGGCGCCGGTGGTCGACGGTCTGCCCCTCCTCGAGGGCGGACCGGACGTCCGCGTCGGCGACGACGAGGGGGGAGCCTCCGCGGAAGGCGGCACGACGTGCGTGGCCCCGCGTGCGGACTGCAACGGCGGCACCGACGGCTGCGAGACCGACCTGATGACGAGCGCCGCGAACTGCGGCGCGTGCGGTCACACGTGCATCGTCACCGCGTGCGTCGCGGGACGGTGCGTGCCCCAGACGCTCCAGACGGGCGCCCCGCTCACGGACTACTCCGGCTACACAGGGCTCAGCTCGACGCGGGTGGTCTGGGCGAACCAGCCGAGCAAGGGTGTCTTCAGCGCGCCGAAAGGCGGGGGCACGTTCCTGCAGTACTTCGGGACGACGGCGTTCGCGCCGACGACGCTCGACGTGCATGACGCCTTCTTCGTCGTCGCCGACTACGACTTCTACGGCGTCGCGAGGTACGCGATCGCAGGCGGCGGCTTCGAGAACCCGAAGGCCGAGACCTGCGCGACGGGGCTCGGTGCGGTCGCCGACGCCGCCGGCGCCGTCTACTACGCGCACCTGAACGACACGGGCGAGTGTCTGGGCGCCATCTTCCACATCACGAAGCGCGTTCCCCAGGTCGGCGGGGCCTACGCCACCGCGTGGGACATCCCGGTCTCGACCTTCAACGCCACCACGAGCAAGTGGATGGTGCTCGACGCGAACAACCTCTACTTCGACAGCTCCGTCCAGCCAACTGCCCCCAACGGGATCTACGCGGTGTCGCGCGTGGCCGGCGGTATCCCCTCGCTCGTCAAGGCTGGCGGCTACCTCTCCTCGCCGATGGCCCTGGACGGCACCACCCTCTACACGATCGAGAACATCTTCAGCGCCGCCCCTGAGGTCGTCGCGATCGATCTCTCGCTGAAGACCAGGCGCGTCGTCACGATGACCGAGCATGGGTTCTTCGAAGGCACCAGCAACGTGCGCGCCCAGATCGCGGTCGACGCCACCCACGTCTACTGGACGACCGCTGTCGGGGCCGAGAACCCGAGCGTGTTCGGTCGCATCATGCGCGCGCCAAAGGACGGCTCCGGGACGAGCGAGCTCGTCGTCGGCGACGAGGGCGGCCTGCATGGCATGGCCATCGACGAGAGCTTCGTCTACTGGTCCAGCACCACCGCCATCAAGCGCGTAGCCAAGTGAGCGAGGGATGACGCGCCGACGCCTGGCTCTCTGCGTCCTCGCCGCCGGCGTCGGCGCATGCAGCACGATCCTCGGCATCCACGAGCCCGATGTGGCGGTCGTGGGAGCCGCCGCCCGCGACAGCGCCGTTCCCGAAATGATCCCCGTCGGTGGCGACGCCGGCAGCGACGCCACGCTGGCGTTCGACGCTGCCGTCTTCGACTCCGGTTGCCCGAAGGACCGTGCAGACTGCAACAAGATGGCCGCCGACGGCTGCGAGGTCGACACGACGACCGCTGCCAACTGCGGCTCGTGTGGCCACGCTTGCCTCGCGTGCGACAAGGGGCAGTGCGCGCCGCAGACCATCGCGAGCGGCGGTGCCCTCGACTACGCGGGGTTCGTGGCCGTCGACGCGCAGAACCTCTACTGGGCAAGCGCGGGGAGCAAGGCGCTCTACGTCGTCGCGAAGGGGGGCGGCGGTACCCCCGCGATCAAGACGAGCGCCGTCACGTTCGACGCAACGACCGTCTTTGCCGGAGCGAGGTACGTCGGCGCCACGATCTACTCGTCGGCCGAAGGCGTGCGGGCGTTCGACGCGGTGACCGGCAACCCCGTACCGGGGATCCAGGTCGACGGGTGCAACACGGCGCTCGGTCTCACCGCAGACGAGACCGGCGCCGTCTACTACGCCCACGGCTCGCAGAGCGGCGTCTGCGCGGTCGCGCCGATGCACATCACGAAGCGCACCCCCAACGGCGGTGGTTACAGCGAGGAGTGGGACTTCACGGCCGGCGCCTTCCGCGCGGGCGAGAGCCAGTGGATGACGCTCGACGCGCAGTTCCTCTATTACGTCGGCTACCGCGATACCTCGCCCGGGATCTACCGGATCTCCCGCGCCGGAGGCTCGTCGTCGCTCGTCGCCCCCGGGCAGTACAACAGCGCTCCGCTCGCGTCTGACGCCACGTCGCTCTACACGATCTACAACAACGACGAGGCCCTCGCGGGGGCAGCGACGGTCGTCGCGATCGACAAGAACACCGGCGCCGCAGCCGCCGTCGCGACGGGTGAGCGATCGTTCTCGCTCACGGCAATCACGCTCGTGAAGGCGTCGCTCGCGGTCGACGCCACGCACGTCTACTGGACCTCCGCCGACGGCGCGGACGGGACGGGCTCGCCCCTCGCGCGCATCATGCGCGCACCGAAGGGCGGCGGTCCGAAGGAGGTCCTCGCCGAGAAGCAAGCCGCGGCGTACGGAATGGCGATCGACGACGGGTTCGTCTACTGGGCGACCACGAGCGCCATCAAGCGGATCCCGAAGTAGCGGCTCGCGCTCGGGCGCTCAGGCCGGGAGCGCGCCAAGCCATCGGGGCACCATGTCGCGGCGCACCACGTCGTATTCGTCGGGCGTGTCACACTCCATGCAACGTGTGTCGTCGTCGAACACGACGGCGTCGAGCGCACCCAGCGTCAGCAGGCGCTGCGTGATGTCCTCGTGCTCGGTACGTGTCTTCGCGGTCGAGAACCTCATGCACCAGGCGGCTGCCTGGAGCCAGACCGTGTGGTCTGCGGGCTCGAGGAGAAGCAGCCCGGTCGCTTCGCCCATGCACGTGAGGTCGCGGACCATGGGCGTCTTCAGGAGACCTTTCCCGTGGAGGCGCGGCACGCCACGCTCGTCGCCGAAGACCATGACCTCCTCGTCGGTCTCGCGGAAGCGCCCGCACACGAGCGTACGCGAGCGGCCCGGCGGCCCCTTGGCGAGCTCTGCGTACAGGGACGGGTCGTAGACGACATCCGCATCCATCAGGACGACGCGCGATTTACCGTCGAGGATCGCGTGCGCGCTCGTGAAGGCGAGGTGCGTGGAGTGACCACTACCCGTCACGTCGCCCGGAAAATCGTTCATGATCCACGTCGCCGGGTGCTGCTCCATCGCCGCGACCTTCGTGCCGAACGTCGCCTTGCTGCCCACGATGTAGATCTCGCGCGCGCCGTGCGCCGCGAGCGCGCGGAGATGCCAGTCGAGGAACGTGAGCTTGCCGGAGTCGTCGAGCGGGAGGAGCGGCTTCGGGATTTGTGCGCCGGTCCCGGCGACGCCGGCGATACGCTTGCCCATTCCCGCGGCCAGGATGATGGCCTTGTCGATTGCCGCACTCATGATTGACCTCGTCGGCCGAGAACGCGCCACATCGTGACGCGGGCCATCGTGAACATGACGATTCCGTACGCCAGGGCGACGAGCTCGACCTCGAAGATGCGGTCGAGAAGCACGCCGAGCGAGATCATCCCGAGGACGTTGTCCCAGGAGATGAAGCCGATGAGCCGCACGAGGAAGCGAACGCCCGTGCTCTGCGACCGTTCGAGGATCGTGCCGACGGCGTTGCCGGCTGGGTAAAGCGGCTCGTAGAGGCGCACCTGCCAGCGATCGAACCAGATGCCGAAACGGGTGATCCACTTCGCGTTGCCTGCCCGAACGAGCGCGTGCTTCTGGTCGAGCTCCTCGGCGATGGCGTCGCGGCCGTCCTTGAGTGCGGAGCCGAGGCGACGCTTGTAGAAATCGTAGGCGTGTCCGCACATCGCGCCGGCGGCGAGCACGACCATGCCGAGCAGGACGAAGAGCTCGCCGGGGATGCCAGGGATCGCGCGGTGGAGGTGCACGTTCATGCCGATGCAGATCGCGATGTACCCGACCGCATCGCCGAGCTCGTCGAGCGTGCGCCCGCGAGGCGACGACAGCTTCTTCGCGCGCGCGAGGACGCCGTCGTAGCAGTCGAGGACCATGCGGACCTCGAGCAGGAGGTACGCCACCACCATCGCGGTGCGCGAGGTGCCGAAGGCCATCACCGTGGCGCCGAGCGCACCGACCGCCGTGTGGAGGTACGTGATGTGGTCAGGACGCAACGGCAACCCCCCCGCGATGCGGAGCAGCGCGCGCGCGGCGGGGTACCGGTAATATCGGTTCAGCGGATCATCGAGATGCGCGGCCAGCGAGCGCCGAACCTCGAGCGAGGCGCTCGCGTCAGCCGAGGGAACCACGAAGAGTGGTGCCGCCGGGGGCGCAGACGAGCTCGAGGTGCTTTGCTGCATCGATGGTGGATCCGTGGATGCTCGTGACCCTCAGGACGGTGCGCCTGACTCGTCTGCGAGCAGCTTGCGGATGCGTCCCGCGACTTCGCGCGGTGTCACCTTGGGGCGGGGAAGATCGTCCGGAACGCCGTGGCGTGTCTTCAGCGAGACGAAGCGCAGACCGGGCCGGCGATCGCGGAGTGCGCTCTCGAGGGCGTCGGCCGTGTCTACCTTCGACACGTCGGCGTAGCCGCACGAGCGAGCCACTCCGGCGAGATCCATGGAATGAGAGACGGTCGATTGACCGCCCGTCGACTCGTGGGCCTCGTTGTCGAGGAGGACGTGCACGAGGTTCTTCGGCTGCTCGTAGGCGAGCGTCGCGAGCGCGCCGAGGCGCATGAGCATCGCGCCGTCGCCGTCGAGGACGACGACCCGTCGATCGGGGCGCGCCCAGGCGAGACCGAGGCCGATGCTCGACGCGCAGCCCATCGAGCCGACGACATAGAGCTGGTTGTGCCGGTCGTCGCACGCATAGAGCTCACGGCCCGTGAAGCCGGTGGTAGCAATCACGATGTCCTGCGGGAGCGCGGCGCGCTGGACGGCGCGCAGCGCTTCTTCGCGTGACGGGCGCTTGGCCTTCTCGGTGGTGGCGCTCGCCGTGGTGATGGGCGTCGGGGTCGCTGCCGCCGCGTCAGGCTGCCGGACGAGCGGCTTCGTCGCGAGCTTGTGGGGAGCGACGCTGTCCTTCTTCATCACGAGGCAGAAGGGGAGCCCCGTCTTGGTCATGTGAGAGACGGCCTTCTCGATCGCGGGCGCGATCTCGGAACCTTCCTGCGGGAAGAAAGCCCACGCGACGTTCATCGTGTCGAGCATCTGCGTCGTGATCGCGCCCATCAGCTCGTGCTGGGGCTCGTCGTGCGGACCGCCGGGCTCACCACGCAGCGTGACGATGAGGAGCACCGGGATGCGGAAGACCGCATTCAGCGAGGTGAGGGGGCTCACCGCGTTGCCGAGGCCGGAGTTCTGCATCATCACGACCGCCCGCTTGCCGCCGAGCTCGGCGCCCGTCGCGATGGCGACGGCGTCGCCCTCGTTCGTCGCGCCGATGTACGTGAGGTCCGGTGCGTCGATGACGAAGTTGATGAACGGCTTCACGTACGAGCAGGGGACGCCCGTGTACAGCGAGAAGCCCGCGAGCTTGGCCGTGTCGCAGAATGCCTTTGCCTCGATCACTGGAACGAGCTCCCGCGGAGGACGTCGCCGAGGGTGTCGACATCGAGCCAGCCGCCACGCGTGTAGACGACCTTCACTTCGCGCCCCTCGCGGACGAGACGGCGGAGAAGATCGGGGACCGAGGCCGTGGCGAGCTCCTTCTCGGAGAGCGTGCCGAGGAGCTCGCGAACGGCCTTCGCGCCGTTTCCGGACATCTTGAGCAGGCCCGTCCATTCGCCGGTGATCCCGGGTGAGGTGGGGTCCGTCAGCATGTCCTTGAGGAGGACGTTCGCGAGGAGAGTCTTGCGCGAATGCGGCTCGGAGCACGCCGCCCAGTCCGCCTTGCGCGCGGCCTTCGCAGGCGTCGCGTCCGCGGCGGGCTCTGCGGCGATCGAGTCGACGGCGACGACGAAGTCGCCCTCGGTCTCGAGGAGCTCGTCGAGGACGTAGCGCTTGAAGAGGACGTCGCCGTACGAGACGATGCACGGGCCGTCGAGCGACGCCTTCGCGCACGCGAGCGAGGCGAGCTCCCCGGTCGATGCGTAGTTGTCGTTGTCGACGAACGAGGCGCCCTGCACGTCGACCGCGCTCTTCGCGAAGCCGCGGACGACGACGAGCTCGCGCACGTTGGCCGAGCGGTACGCGTCGAGGATGTGCTCGAGGAGCGGCTTGCCCGCGATCGGGACCATCGCCTTCGGGCGGTCCCTCGTGAGCTCGCCGAGCTCGTCGCCGCGACCGGCGGCGAGGACGATGCCGCGCGCGACCGGGCCGCCCTTCGGGAGATACGCCTTCTCGGCCTGCTCGAGCTCGCTCTCGCCCTGGAGGCGGAAGACCTCGGCGAGAGGCGCGACCTTCTCCTCGACGCCGATGAGCGTCTGCGCGGTGAAGATCTGCTTTGCGGTGGCCTGCATCGCCGTGAGCGCCGAGCGCATCAGGTGGTTGGCCCAGATGACGATCTTGAAGCCCGCCTCGCGGAAGACGTCGGTCGGCGTCGTGTAGTACTTCGTCGGGACGATCACGAGCGGGAGGCGATCGCCCCACTCCTTCTTGAACTGGAGGATCTCGTCCGGGTGACGCTCGCGCGAGTGGATGAGAACGGCGTCGGCGCCGGCCTTGCGATAGGCCTCGCCGCGCTTCAGCGCCTCCACCATGCCGTGGCCTGCGATGAGCGCCTCGACGCGGGCCACGACCACGAAGGCGTCGTCGCGCTGCGCTTCCTTGGCCGCGCGGATCTTGCCGGCGAACTCCTCCATGTCCGCGAGCGGCTGGGCCGTCGAGCGGAGGAAGCTGTTCGTCTTCGGGAAGATCTTGTCCTCCATGCAGACGCCGGCGACGCCGCGCTGCTCGAGCTTCATGACGAGGCGGCGCGCCGAGTTGAAGTTTCCGTAGCCCGTGTCGCCGTCGAGGAGGATCGGGACGGACGTAGCGTCCGCCATGAACTCGACGACCTCGAGGACCTGCGTCCAGCTCGCCTCGTTGTTGTCGCGCACGCCGAGGGCCGCGGAGATCGAGAGGCCGCTTCCCCAGATCCCCTCGAAGCCCGCTTCTTCCGCGATCTTGGCGGAGAGGCCGTTGTGCGCCTCCATCAGGAACGAGAGGCTGGGCGCTCCGAGCATCGCCTTCAGGCGCGTGGTCTTCTTCGTGGTCGGCTTCGCAAGTGGTTGAACCATTGAATCACCAATAAGCAAGGCTCGAACCAGGAGAAAGCACTGGAATCCGCCCCGCCGTCCGTGGCATTCCGTCGCACGAAAACGCGCATGCGTCACGGGGGTTGTGCCCTATTTCGCTTGTGTTTGCCGTGGCGTCCTGAGCGCTCGCGAGCGCGCTCGGGCTGCGTCAGCTACGCACTGGTGCGAACGGGCCGGGGCAGATCCTCGGGTGCTGCGCGCTCTTCTAACGTCATCGCGGTTCGCGATACGGGCCGAGCGCCCGCGCCGCGAGCTCGCCGGGCTCGAACCGAACGTCGGCCACGGACTGGCCCGCGCGCTCCGCCATCGCCGCGGCGAGCACGGCGGCGAGCGCATCCTTCGCGGCGTGGTTCGACGCGAGCTGCGCGGTCAGCTCCTCGGGCAGCACGACGACCACGCGATGCGCGTGCATCGAACCGTGCGAGCCCTCCCACGCCAGCACGTCGTGCTCGACCGTGACCGAGCCGGACTCGAGCGCCTCGCGCGCGAGCACGTCCCCGAGCGGCCCGAGCACCTCGAGCGCGCGCAGGCGCAGCGGCTCGTCGGCGACGCGCTCGGCGCTCGCTGGCGTCACGTCCTCACGCGCGCCTCGCAGGTCGCGCGGGGGGACCGCTCATCGCGCCGCTCGGCGGCTCTCCATCGACGGTGCGCTCGCCCACCACCTCGGCCGGCTTGTCGTCGGCGACGCGGACGTTCGCGCCCATCGCCGCCGCGACCGCCGCGGCCTGCGAGTCGCCAAAGGGCTTCGCCAGATCGAAGATCACCTTGGTCGTCCCGCCGGAGAGGTTCTGCAGCGCTTCGAGACGGCGTAGCTCCATGCCACCCGGCGACGAGTGGAGGATGCGCGCCGCCTCGGCGAAGTTCTTCGCGCTCTCGAGATCGGCCTGGCTCTTGATGATCACGTACTGGCGGTCGCGCTCGGCGATGGCCTTGCGGGCGATCACCTCCTGCATCTGCTGCGGGAGCTGGATGTCCTGGAGCGCGATGAGCTCGACGTGCAGCCCCCACTGCGCGACGAACTGCTCGACCGCGGCGCGGACCTTCGCGGCGACCTCCTCGCGGTGAGAGAGGAGGTCGTCGAGCTTCGTCTCGCCGACGACGTCGCGGAGGACGACCTTCGCGCGGTCGCGAACGGCGTTCTCATAGTCCTGAACGTTGAGCGTCGCGCGCTCGACGTCGACGACCTTGAAGTAGATGACCGCGTCGATCCACGCGGTGACGTTGTCGGCGGTGATGACGGCCTGCTGGGGAAGGTCGCGGTTACGGACGCGCGTGTCGATCTTCACGAGGCGCTGGACGCCGGGAACGACGATGTTGAGCCCCGGCGCGGCGAGCCCGGTGAACTTCCCCAGGGTGAACTTGAGGCCTGTCTCCCACTGGTTGACCTGGCGTACGGACCTCATCGCGACGATCGCCGCGACGAGGAGCAGGATCGTGAGCGCGGCGAAGGAGGCAGGGTCCATGGCGCGAGTCTACTCCGCGGGGACTCCACGAGCCTCGCCTCTTCCCGCGTCGCCTCCGTGTGGTAGAAGAGCGCCGAAAGCTCGAAAGGATCACCAAATGCCTACCCGCAAGAAGATCGGACTCATTGGCGCCGGCAACATCGGAGGCGAGCTCGCGCGCCTCTGCGCGAACGCGCAGCTCGGCGACGTCTACCTCTTCGACATCGCCGCGAAGGAGAACTTCGCCAAGGGCAAGGCGCTCGACCTCGAGCAGAACAGCGCCATCCTCGGCTACGACTCGGCCGTCAAGGGCACGTCGAGCTGGACGGACCTCGAGGGCGCCGACGTCCTCATCGTCACCGCGGGCATCCCGCGGAAGCCTGGCCAGTCGCGCGACGACCTCGTCGCGACGAACCTTCCGATCATCCGCGACGTCGCGAACAACGCGAAGAAGCACTGCCCGAACGCGTTCGTGATCGTCATCTCGAACCCGCTCGACGCGATGGTCTACGAGTACAAGCGCGTGACGGGCTGCGCCAAGGGCATGGTCGCGGGCATGGCCGGCGTCCTCGACTCGGCGCGCTTCCAGCTCTTCCTCGCGCGCGAGGCGGGCGTGAGCGTCAAGGACGTCCGCGCGATGGTCCTCGGCGGCCACGGCGACGACATGGTCCCCGTCCTCTCGATGACGACCATCAACGGCGTCCCCGTGAGCACGCTGATCGCCAAGGACAAGATCCAGTCGATCATCGAGCGCACGCGCAAGGGCGGCGGCGAGATCGTCACGCTCATGGGCACCAGCGCGTACTACGCGCCCGCGAGCGCGGCTGTCGCGATGGCCGAGGCGTACCTCCTCGACCAGAAGCGCCTGCTGCCGTGTGCGGCCTACCTCGACGGCGAGTACGGCTACAAGGACCTCTTCATGGGCGTCCCGTGCATCATCGGCGGCAAGGGTGTCGAGCGCATCCTCGAGATCCCGCTCACTGACGAGGAGAAGGGGATGCTCACCAAGAGCGCCGCGAGCGTGCAGGGCATCGTCGACGTCGTGAAGAAGAGCTGATTCGGCGCGCGCTCGGTGAACACGCCGCCTGCGAAGCGACGGCGCGTCACGGGGGGCGTGGCACGGCGCGTCTCACGGCGAGACCTTCACCTCCAGGGTCTTGGTCTCGCCTTCCTTGAGCTCGACCTCACCCGTTCCCGAACGTCCTGGGCCAGCGGCCACGATGACCCGGTACCTTCCGGGGTTCATCGGCCGCGCGATGCCGAGGAGATCGGGCGGGAGCTGGGTGCCGTTGATCTGCACGCCGACGTTCTTCAGCGACGCGGCTGCCGGGGTCGTCTCGATGCGCAGCGTCGGGATGCGCGGCTTCAGTCGCGCAAGCTCCTTGGCGCCCGCGCCCTGCGCCTCGCGGAACGCCGCCGGGGCCTGGGTCGGAAGCGTCAGGTGAGCGAGCGTCGCGTAGCTCTCCTGCGCCTCGATGAGCCTGCCGGTCGACACCTGGCATTGCGCGATGTGCAGGAGGTGTGTCGGTGCATCATACATGCGTTCGGCGAGCTCGAATTTCGGCAGAGCAGTGACGCAGTCCTTCTTCTCTTGAAGGTCGATGCCTTCGGCGAAGGCCGCACGGGCGGCGGCCTTCTTCTCGGCGTCACTCAGCTGCGGCGGGTTCGGGTCTGCGTCCGGCGCTTGCCTCGCCTCGACCGGGGAGGCCGTGACGGCTGGCGGAGGAAGCGGCCGAGCCGTACGCGGAGCACGCCGTCCGCACGCCGTCGCAAGAAGGAGCAGGAGGCAGGCAGCGGCGGAGACGCGCGTGGGCACCGAGCGGGGCATCATCGTCGGACCACCTTAAGTCGTCTGGGCGCCGAAGACACGCCTCGAGCATGGTACCTTGCGGGACGTGAGAATCCGACTGCACGCGCTCCTCTCTTCGCTCCTCGGGCTCGTCACGCTCGTCGCGCTGCTCTCGGGTGCGATGCCGAGCTGCGCGGAGCCCGTGCAGCCGACGCTCGACCTCACGCCCGCGAGCCAGACGGTCATCAGCGGCCAGGCGCTCCAGCTGACCGTGACGCGCAGGTTTCCTGGCGGGTCGATCGAGGACGTCACCAGCAACGTGACGTACACCTCGAGCAACCGCGTGATCGGGACCGTGAGCGATCGCGGCGTCCTCACGCCCGGTAGCGAGACGGGCACGGTCGTCATCAAGGTGTTCGACCCGGGCAGCAACGCGACCGCGCTCGCCTCGTTCATGATCGTCGAGGCGCAGATCACGTCGATCGACATCTCCCCCTCGGTGCTCGTCATGACGCGCGCCACTCCGCCGCGTGCGTTCACCGCCACCGCGCGCTTCAACAACGGCGCGACGCGCGAGGTCACCGAACAGGTCCTCTGGAGCTCGACGAACACCGCGGCGGCGCTCGTCGGCAACTCCCAGATCGACCGTGGTGTGGTGAGCGCCGTCGCCGACGGCGACACCACCATCCTCGCCACGGACGCCAAGACCGGTGTGGCTGGACGCGCGACGGTGTTCGTCACCGGCGGCTCGGCCGTCCTCCAGGCCATCGTCCTCACGCCGAACCCGGCGAAGGTCCTGGTCGGGATGAACCTGGAGATGACCGCCGTGGGCGTCTACAGCGACGGGTCGAGCAAGAACCTGACGAAGACGGTCACGTGGCGCTCGTCCCGACCCGACTTCGCCGTCATCGATCCCAGCGGTGTCGTCACGGGCATCGCGCCCGGCGACACGACCGTGAGCGCCACCGGACCCGAGCCGACCACCACCGTGACCGGGTCGGCGGCCGTCAAGGTCGGGCCGTGAACCCAGGGCATACGACCTGAGCGACGACGGTTTGCGTTTCTGGTAGGGTCCCGCCCGTGAAGATCCACGAGTATCAGGGCAAGCAGCTGTTCCAGAAGTACGGGGTGCCGGTCCCGATCGGGATCCCCGCCATGACTGTCGAGGAGGCGCTCGCGGCGATTCCGAAGGTCCAGCAGCTCTCGGGTACCGACATCGTCGTCGTCAAGGCCCAGATCCACGCGGGTGGTCGCGGCAAGGGCGGCGGCGTCAAGGTCGTGAAGGGCGGCGCCGCGGAGGCGAGGCAGGCCGCCGAGAAGATCCTCGGCATGCAGCTCGTCACGCACCAGACCGGCCCCGAGGGCCAGAAGGTCAAGCGCCTCTACATCGAGCAGGGGCTCGAGATGGCCGCCGAGATGTACCTGGGCATGGTCGTCGATCGCGATCTCCG
>JANXVA010000259.1 GCA_025351875.1 Myxococcales bacterium
ACGCGCGAGGAGTCGCAGGACGGCGTCGTCACGAAGGTCGACATGAAGCCGAAGACGGTCCAGTGCGCGCTGAAGGGCGTGTACGCCAGCCTCTGGAACACGCGGGCCGTCGAGGAGCGCTCGTTCGCGCGCATCGACCACGCGACCGCCGCTATGGGGCTCGCCGTCGTGCCCGCGTACGACACGGAGTCCGAGGTCGCCGCGAACGGCGTCGTCATCACGCGCGCCGTGAACAGCGATTTTCTCGCGTACACGCTGGGGCTCCAGCGAGACAACAACCTCGTCACCAACCCGGAGCCCGGGACCATCGCACAGTCGACGCTCGCCACCTTCGGCGGCATCGATCGTCCGACACGCTTCACGACCACCCGGTTTGCGAAGCCCACCGCCGCCAGCGCTCCGCTCACCTCGAGCGTGATGACGGAGCCGCAGCTCACGACGATCGTCGACCTCGTGAAGGCGGTCGAGGTCGCGTACTGCAAGGTCAAGGAGGGGTACTACCCCGGCGACTGCAAGTACGTCTGGCTCGACGAGACCAAGCCGCGGAGCCTCGACGTCGAGTTCAAGTTCCTGGAAAATGGGCAGTTCGTCCTGAAGCAGATGCGCGAGTTCCACGGCGAGTGACGTGACGGCGCCATCGCGTTGACGCGCCCGATGCCAGCACGATGACAGGACCGATGGGTCGGGAGGGGCGCCACGCGCGATTCATCCACGATTCTGCGTCCAGATCATGACGATCGGCCGTGGCACGAAGGGTGGATGAGCACTCCTCGATGCAAGCCGAACGAACCGCCAAAGCGATGCCCACCTCTGCGGACATCGCCGAACACCTCCCGCTCGTCGAGCGGATCGTCGCCCACTTCATGCGCCGGTTGCCTCGCAGCGTGCAGCGCGAGGACCTCATGGCCGCCGGAACGCTCGGCCTGTTCGACGCGCTCCGCTGGAGCGCCCACACCTGTCCGGAGATGTTCGCGAGTTACGCGCGCATACGCATCCGCGGCTCGATCGTCGACGAGCTTCGCCGTCACGATTGGTCCCCGCGCCGCCGCAAGGAGCCGACTCCCAGTGGAGCGGAATCCGTCTCGAACGTGACGCCGATCGGTGCGGCGCAGCCCGAGACGCGGCCGCGGGTCACGGTCGTTGCCTTCGACGATCTCTGGGCCGGTGCGGCCTCGGGGTTTGCAGAGGAGTGCCCGTCCCCGCTCGAGAGCATGCTCGAGCGTCGTGAGCACGAAACGCTCCACACGGCCGTCGCCGCTCTGCCCGAGCGCGAGCGCGAGATCGTCCGCATGCGCTACTTCCAGGGGATGCCCAGCAAGGCCATTGCACGAGTGATGGGTTTGAGCGAAGCTCGAATCTCTCAGCTTCACGCCCGCGCCATGACTCACCTCCGGGATAATCTCGGTGAGACAGAGGACTCCGCGGAGGATGTGAAGCTCGCAGCTTGAGTGGTGTTCAGTGACGGAGCTGGCGACGACGACCACGAGCGACAACCGTATCGACACGCTTCGCCACGACGGCGAGGAAGCCGTGCGCGCGCTCATCGTCGACGACGAGGACGCGCTGCGCAGCACGCTGGCACGCGTCCTCCGCCAGCGAGGCATCATCGCCGAGACGGCGGAGAACGGGTTCGCGGCGCTCGACATGCTCGAGCGCTCGTCGTTCGACGTGGTCCTCGTCGACGTGCGCATGCCGGGCATGACGGGGCCGCAGTTCCTCCAGCGCGTGAAGGCCGCAGGTTACCCGGTGGAGGTCCTGATGATGACGGCGTTCGCCGACATCGCCACGACCGTCAGCGCCGTGAAGGCCGGCGCGCACGGCTTCCTGACCAAGCCGTTCGTCTCCAACGAATCGGTCGTCATCGAGGTGCTCAACGCGGCGCAGTTCCGGCGCCTGCGCGAGCGCACCGAGCACCTGCAGCGTGAGCTCTTGGCTCGTCCTCCCGCCGGGGAGATGGTCGGCGGTTGCGCCTCGATGCGCGACGTCTACCGCCGCATCGAGGGCGTCGCGACGACCAACTCGACGATCCTCATCCTCGGTGAGAGCGGAACGGGCAAGGAGCTCGTCGCGCGCGCCATTCATGATCGCTCGCGGCGCGCGAGCAAACCGATGGTGACGGTGAACTGCGCCGCAATCCCCAAGGAGCTCGTCGAGAGCGAGCTCTTCGGGCACACACGCGGCGCGTTCACGACCGCCGTGTCTGCCCGCGGAGGTCTCTTCGAGGCCGCGAACGGCGGCACCCTGTTCCTCGACGAGATCGGCGACCTGCCGACCAGCGCGCAGGTGAAGCTCCTGCGGACGTTGCAGTCGGGCGAGGTACGGCCCGTCGGAAGCGACATCGTCAAGACGGTCGACGTGCGCGTCGTCACGGCGACGAACGTCGCCCTCCGCGCCGCCATCGCCGCCGGCACGTTCCGTCAGGATCTCTTCTACCGGCTCACCGTCATCGCCGTCCGGCTCCCTGCCCTCCGCGAGCGCGGGGACGACATCCTGCTGCTCGC
Organism: Myxococcales bacterium; assembly: GCA_025351875.1. Lineage (GTDB taxonomy): Bacteria > Myxococcota_A > Polyangia > Polyangiales > Polyangiaceae > Labilithrix. The sequence goes on from JANXVA010000259.1 coordinate 2,502, forward strand.
GCACCACTTCATCCAGAAGCACGCCCAGCTCGCAGGTCGCCCCGCAACGCGGCTCAGCCACGAGGCGGCGGTGCTGCTCCAGCGGTACGAGTGGCCGGGCAACGTGCGCGAGCTCGAGCACGCGATCGAGCACGCCGTCGTGCTCTCCGAGGGTGAGGTCATCGAGGCTCGCGCGCTCCCGAGCGAGGTCCAGCGCCTCGAAGATTCTGGCATGCCGACGCATTCTGGCATGCCGACGCATTCGGGCATGCCGACGCCGCCGCCGTCGATCGTCTCGTCGGATCCACGCGTCCCGTCCGTCTCGTCGAACCGACCGTCGACGTCGAGCTTCGCCGCCGCGGCGGTGTCCGCCGGGCCGTCGGACTTCGCGCCGCCGCAAGGCCCGCGCAC
>JANXVA010000270.1 GCA_025351875.1 Myxococcales bacterium
GGAGGAGGCGGCGGGGGCGGCGGGGCGACGATCGCGATCGGCTGAGCGGTCGGGGGCTGCTGGAGGCCGACGCCCGGAGGAGCAGCCGAGGGACGCCCGCCGATCATCGGCGGCGACATCTGGTTCAGCGGCATCGTCATCGGTCGCTGCCCGCTGCCGGAGCTGCCCTGGAGCGCGGCCGCCGGAGGCGCAGCCGACTGCATGCGCGGCTTCTGGATCTGCGCACTGCTGTCGTCCGGTTCCTGATCGAGCTGATACGGCGGGGCGCCGCCCTCGGGGGGCCGCGTGGGCGCCTGCTGCTGCGGCGGTGGCGGCGGCGCGTTCGAGACGTTCGAGGCCTGCGGTCGCGGCATCGGCGCACCGGGCGGGTGCGTCGGCGCCTTCAGCGTCACGGCCGGCGCATGCGCGATCGGACGTGGGGGCATGTTGTCGCGCGCGAGCGTGCGGATCGACTCTTCTTCGTTCTGCGACGGCTCGGGCTGCGCAGCGGCCCCGCTGTTCGTCTCGAGCCGGAGAACGAAGTCCCCGATGTAGATCTTGTCGCCCTCGCGGACGATCGTCGCCTGCGCGATCTTGCGCCCGTTGACGTACGTCCCGTTCGTGCTCTTGAGGTCGGTGACGATGAACCGGCCATCGCGGAAGAGCAGACGCGCGTGGTGCTTCGAGACGTTCCCCTTCGGGAGCATCAGGTCGTTCCCTTGAACGCGCCCGACGTTGATCTCGCTTTTGTCGTAGCTCTCCCTACGCTCTGCCCCGCCCTTTTCGCTGATGATGATCGCAAACACGCGTGTCGTCCCTCTGAGCCCGCATTCCTGTCCGCTTCGAGGCGATCCGTTCCGGGAACGGGCTACCCCGACTTGCCAGCCTGCAACGTCGTCGCACGTTGCACGCTAAGGCGGTCGGATTTCAACGGGATTGTCAGGGACTTTCGCGCAGTCTGTCAATTACGGGGCTGCTGGTCGTCGCCATTGGCAGCGAAGTCCCGTAAAGCCCAGGCAACCGGGCGGCCGCCATTTCAGTCGCCGCGGGGCGTCCGACGGCCTTTGACCTCGGTCGCGACCATTCCGAGCAGCTCACCGGCCAGCGCCATCACGTCGCGCTCGGCGTAGCCGCTCGCGCGAAGCTCGCGATAAATGGTCTTCGCCAGGATCGCGAGCGCCTTGGGGTCGCCGGTTCCGGGCTGGGTATCGAAGGGAAGTGCCATGCGAACTCCCTGCCCTACAAGCCCCATGCCACGGACCCGCGACGCATTATTCGTAGAAATCACGGACTATTTGGGGTGCGGCGACGATGTGGACGCGAACGAGCCTGCTCACCCGCGCCGCATTCAGTGCGTAAAAAATTACGCGGACACGCGTGCGCTCGCACACATCGCCCCTGCTCGAAGGCCGAGGGCGGGGTCATGGTAGGGTGCGCGCGATGAGCGAGCCGGCGGCGGCCGAGGGGACCGGGGCCACGAGCGCGCGGTCATGGCTAGAGCCCGAGAGCCGCTCTCGGCGGCTCCTCTTCGCGCTCGCGATCTACGCCGGGTGCTTGGTCGTCTTCGCGCTCATGGCCGGCGACCGGCTGTCCACGCACACCCCTTACAACCACTTCGCGCACCTCGCCGACGCATGGCTGCACGGGCGGCAGGACCTGCGCGGCGGTGCGCCAGGCTACGCCGGCAACAACGACTTCGCCGTCTTCGACGGCAAGACGTTCATCAGCTTCCCCCCCTTCCCCGCGATCCTGATGGCGCCGATCGTCTGGATCGCCGGCAGCCCCGAGAACTTTCGCGATGCGCAGTTCATCGTGTGGCTCGCGGGCATCGGACCGGCGGTGCTCTTCCTCGTCTTCGAGAAGATGCGCCGGACCGAGCGCTCCGCGCGCACCGAGGCAGAGAACCTCCAGCTCGCTCTGCTCTTCGCTTTCGGGACGGTCTATTTCTACACGGCCGTCCAGGGGACGGTCTGGTTCGCCGCGCATGTCGTCGGGATCGGGCTCACCGCGCTCTTCGTCCTCTTCGCGCTCGACGTCGAGCGTCCGCTCCTCGCCGGATTGATGCTCGGGTGCATGTTCCTCACGCGAACGACCACGCTGCTGCTCGGTGCGTTCTTCGTCTTCGAGTTGATACGTGCAAGTTACACGCGTCGGTCGAAGGAGGCGTTGCCGACCGAAGGGACGTTCGAGCACCGTCTGCGCACCACGCTGCGGGGCGTCCACTGGAGGTGGGTGGCCTCGCGCGCGGTCGTGTTTGCCGTGCCGGTCGCGGGCGCGCTCCTCCTCGCGTCGTGGATGAACTACACGAGGTTCGGCGATCCGCGGCCGTGGGCCTTCGGCCACGAGTACCTCACCGTCGGATGGCAGACGCGCATCCGCCGCTGGGGGCTCTTCAGCTACCACTTCTTGCCGAGGAACCTGGGGGTGATGCTGGCCAGCCTCCCGTGGCGACTCCCGCCGGGCGAAGCGCTGGCGGGGCGACCGCCATTCGTGATCAGCGGCCACGGCGTGGCGCTCTGGTTCACGACGCCGCTCTACTTCTGGCTCTTGCGCCCGAGCCGCGTGACCTTCCTCACCTGGGCCGCCGGGATCGCCGCGCTGGGCCCGCTGGTGATGAATCTCCTCTACCAGAACAGCGGCTGGTTCCAGTTCGGCTACCGCTTCTCGAACGACTATGCGGTCATGCTCTTCGTCATGCTCGCGATCGGCGTGCGGCGCATGGGCCGCGCCTTCTGGATGGCCGCGCTGTGGGCCATCGCCTGGAACCTCGTCGGCGCAGCGACGTTCGAGCGCGAAAAGTTCGGCGCGCTGTACTCTCACGATCCGAACGCGGTCTACCCCGTGGACTGACCCATGCGCCTTCCTCTCCCCCGCCTCGTGCTCGTCCTGTCGCTCGGCGTCCTTGCGGGCTGCGGCAAGCCTCCGATCGAGCCGCGCTATGCGGCGGGTGCGGGGCAGGGCGCGTCGATCACCGTGACCTCGCGCTCCTTCACGGAAGGCACGCGAATCCCGGTCGACCACACCTGCGACGGCTCGGATGTAGTGCCCGAGCTCGTTCTCAGCTCGCCGCCTGAGAGCACGAAGTCGCTCGTCCTGTACGTGGAGGATCCCGATGCGTCGGGTGGCTCGTTCACGCACATGGTGGCGTTCAACATCTCGCCGGAGGTGCGCAAGCTGCCCGCTGCGCCGGACCTCGCATCCGCCGGCGAAGGCGCACGCTACGGCGTGAACGATTTCGGCGGCGTGCGCTATCAGGGGCCGTGCCCGCCGAAGGGCGAAGCCCACCGCTACCGGTTCCGCGTGTTCGCGATCGACACGGTGCTCAAGCTCGGCGAGGGCGCGTCGCGCTTGAAGGTCGACGAAGCGATGGACGGCCATATCCTCGGCGAAGGGTCCCTCATGGGACACTTCGGGCACTGAGCGAGGGAGCGCAGCGACCGAGCGTACTTGCCCCGAGCTCGCTCAGAACTCGGTACGGATCGTTCGCCCGCCGACGCTCGCCGACCCGGCGGCGCTCGCGGCGGGCTGCGGGTCGGCGCTAGGAGCCGAGGACGGCGTCGTCTTCGCGAGCGCCGCGCTGCCGCTGGGAACGACGCTGTGACCCACGGGACGGACGACGACTGGCACGGGCGACGAGACTGTCGCGCTCGTTCCCACGCCCGTGCTCGTCACGTCGACCACGTCTCCGGCCGCGAGTGTGGGCGCCGTCTTCGGTGTGTTGCTGACCGCGGCGCTGCCACCGGCCGCGAGTTGGTCGCTGGTCGGAACCGTCGAGACGAGCCCGCTCCCCTGCGAACCGCGCCTCGTGCTCGCGGCGACGCCGCCAACGAGCAGCGCCAGGGCGACCCCGCCCGCGAGAACGTAGAGGCTACGACGGCTCGGCGCTGCGCCGACCGCGACCTTCGCGCGCGCGAGCGACGCGTCGTCGAGCGTCGGCGCGGAGGCGCTGGGCGCGGGCACGATCGGGATCGAGTCGGCCTCCAGGGTTGCCTCGAGGCTCGCGGTTCCTCCGCGCGCGGGCTCGGAGCGTCCTGCCGCGAGAGGCTGGCAACTCCCGAGCGGAGAGCTCGCGAGCCCTTCGAGGGCGCGCGGCCCGCCGTCGATGGGCGTTTCGCCGAGCTTCACGCCGCTCTTGCGGAGCCACCCATTGAGCAGCCCTTCGAGCTCGGTGGCCGACTGAGGGCGCTCGGCAGGGTGCTTCGCGAGCAGACGCCGGAGGATGGCGTCGAGCTCCTCGTCGATCTCCGGCCGGAGGCTACGAGCGCTCGGCGCGGGCTCGAGCGCGATCTTGAAGAGCAACGCGTTGAAGCTCTCGCCGTCGTGCGGAGGACGCCCCGTCAAGCACTCGAAGAGGACGACACCCAGCGAGTAGAGATCCGAGCGGTGGTCGCTCGCCTTCGAGCCGCGCGCTTGCTCGGGCGACATGTAGACAGGGCTCCCGAGCACGGTTCCCG
>JANXVA010000276.1 GCA_025351875.1 Myxococcales bacterium
CGCGCGAGCGCCGCCGCGGGCGTCGTGAAGGACAGGTTCGCGAGCCGCACCGGGGTCACGCCGCTTTGAGCCTCGTCACGCGGCGCAAGCTGCTCGGCGGCTTTGCGACGCTGCCGCTCGTCGCGCTCGTCAGCTCACCGCCGCTCCTCGCGGCGTGCGGGAGCCGGCCGCCCGAGACCCCGCTCGCGCACCTGTACGGGCACGAGTGGGTGCATGGCGCGTACAAGCTCTACTCGACGAAGTACGCCGCCGTGCAGACGTCTGCCGACGACACGAGCCGCGACGTCTACCGCGTGCTCGCGCAGAAGGGCATCGTCGCGCTCGACGCGCTGCAATCCCGCGACGTGCCGTTCTACGTGCGCGTCGACCCCTCCGCGCACTCGTTCGCGATCGAGCGAAAGGTCCCCGAGAGACTCACGTTCACCGCGGACATGACCGAAGCCGACCGCAAGAACACTGAAGCGTCATGGAAGAAGGCGCGCGACAGCATCCACCTCGACTACGAGGAGGTTCACCGCCTCGATCACGCGCTCACGCGCCTGCTCGGCGAGTTGCAGCGGCTACGCAACGCGATCGAGGAAGGCCGGGTGGAGCAGTACCGTATCGTCGTGCAGCTCGCCGAGCTCAAGGCCGATCCGACGCGCCTCCCGTATGAGCTGCCCTATCAAGTCACGCCGAAGGACTACGAGGAGATCCTGCTCCTCTTGCTCGAACGGCTCGAGGACGATCGCGCGCGGCTCGGCGTCATCGAGAGCGATGTAGTCGCGGTGGGGATGACCGTCCGCGCGACGGACGCAGGCTCTGCGACGATGGCCGCCAGCATTCGCAAGGTCTTGCTCGCGGTGCTCGAGGATGGCAGCGCCAAGCCTCGCGAGCCTATTTTCCCGGCAGACCACGGCGAACGAACGAAGCTCCTCGCCGCTGCACGCGCGCTCCAAGGCAAGCTCGAAGCGAGCCCCGAGTTCCTCGCATGGCGCAAGGTCGAGACCGAGAAGAAGCTCGCCGCGCTCGGCGCGTTCCTGCAGGCGCTCGACACGATGACCGGGCTGCCGACCTCGCAGGTGTATCGCACGGTGCTGAACCTATGGCGCGGCGACCACGACTACCTGACCTACCTGAAGACGATCGCCGGCTTCGTTCCGCACGGCGGCGCAGTCGCGCGGACGATCTTCGAGGCCATCGAGTACACGGACAAGGCGCGCCAGGTAGGCGGCACCGTGCTGGCGAGCCTGAAGGCGGTCTCCAGCGGTAGCCTCGATGCCGTGGCGGCGGAGGTGAAGGCGCAGGCGACGGCGCAGGCGAAGGGGGTGGTGCTGAACACCTCGTCACGCTTCGCGCTGGAGCGCGCGGACAAGCAACTCTCCTTCTTCAAGGACAAGGCGGAGGTCGCGAAGGTGAACGACCTTCTCGCGCAGTCCGACCTCATGAAGGCCATCCCCGGCCTCTGAATCATCGCTACCATCCCCGCATGTCCACGGCTCACCCGGTCTCCGTCTCGATCCCCGTGCAGTGGGGGGACATGGATGCTCTCGGTCACGTCAACAACGCGAGGTTCTTCAGCTGGTTCGAATCGGCACGAATCGCGCTGTTTCAGCGGATCGGCGTGGCCACGAGCCGTCCGTCCGAGGTGGGCCCCATCCTCGCGACGACCACCTGCGATTTCCTGCGCCCGGTCGTCTTCCCGGCCACGTTGCAGATCGGCGTGCGCGTCGCGCGCGTCGGCGAGACGAGCATCGGGATGGAGTACGAGATCAAGGACGCGGCCACGACGGTCGGGACGGCGACGGTCTATGCGCGTGGCACGTCTGTGGCAGTGATGGTCGACTACGGGACGATGCAGAAGGTCCGCGTCCCCGACGCCGTGCGCGCCGCGATCGCCGCGCTCTAGTTGCTCGTCACTTCCCGGCGCAGTCGACCGGCTGCCACGTCGGGTCGATGGTCCCGTACTTCGCCGTGTAGATGTCCGTCCCGCTCTTCGACGGTGCGGGCCCGCACAGGGGCCCGTACAGGATGTAATCGCAGAGCGGGTTCGAGTTGTGCGCGCAGTCGTAGTCCTGGTCGAGCTCGAGCGCGTAAGGGTCGACGAGCCCCGTCACGTCGGTTCGACCGAGGGGCTTCAGCGCATCGGCGCTCGTCGTGCTCACGAAGAACTGCACCTGACCGCGGGGTCCACCGTTCACGGTCTCGTCGCTCAGGTTGAACGGCGCGTGCGGGCCGGCGAGGTCCTGCGAGTCGTGCCAGGAGCTCCCCGCGCCGACCTGGATGTCGGCGAGCTCGGGGGCGCCGCCGTCGCTCATTCCCTTGGTGGTGTTCGTGACGACGAGTGCCTTGTGCAGCGCCTCGTCGATCGAGACGAACATGCGGTTGCCGTCTCCGCCGCACGAGCCGTGGTCGGACCTGGTCGCGCCGTCTCCGCCGGCCACGCGATAGAGCTTCGTCGCGTGGGACAGCATCGAGCTCGCATCCGCGGAGAGCTTCGAGCCCTGGAGGCGTGCCGTGAGTGTCAGGTAAACGCCCTGCGCCGAAGGCACGAGGGTCCGCCAGAGATCGCAGACGCCGGTGAGGGTGCTCCCGTCGAGACCGTTCGACTGCTTCCCCGGTGTTGCGGTCAGGTATGCGAGGTACGTGGTGAGCAGCCGATCGCGGTTCGCCGTCAGCGAATCCGTGGCGGGTACGGCGGAGTCCGTCGTCGCATCGGGGAGGGCGGCATCGACGTCGGGAAGGACGCCCGAGTCGGCAATCCCCGCGTCCGGGGCCTTCTCGACGACCGGCGCTGCGCCGGTTCCGGAGCTCCCGCACGCCCAGCCGGCGCCGATTCCAGCGATGATGACGATCCGAGCAAGCCCCCCTCGCATGCCCCTACTATACGCCTCGATGGGCAGCGCTCTACGCATCGGCGTGATGGGGGCCGGTGCGATCGGCTGTTACGTCGGTGGCTGCCTCGCCGCGGAGGGCGCAGACGTCGTCTTCGTCGGCCGCGAGCGCACGAAGAAGGAGCTCGAAGCGTCGGGGCTGGTCCTCTCGGATCTCCACGGCAACACCGGGCGCGTCGTCTCCAAGGATCGCATCGGGGTCTTCACCAAGGCGTCGGCTCTCGCCGACTGCGACGTCGTGCTCTGCTGCGTGAAGAGCGCGCAGACCGCGGAGGTGGGCGCCGAGCTCGCCGAAGTGCTGGCGCCGGGCACGATCGTCGCGAGCCTGCAGAACGGCGTGCGGAACGCCGACGTGCTTCGCGAGAGCCTCGGCAAGCATATCGTGCTCGGCGGCATCGTCGGCTTCAACGTGGTCTCGAAGGGCGCAGGCACCCTTCGCCGGGCGACGAGCGGCCCGCTCGTGCTGGAGAGGGCGTTCGATGATCCGCGCATCGACGCGCTCGTGGCCCTGCTCGCTGCGGCGCGGCTCGATCCCTCGCTCGTCGCGGACATTCGCCCGCTCCAGTACTCGAAGCTCGTGATGAATCTGAACAACGCCGCCGGCGCCCTGAGCGATCGCCCGACCGTGGAGCTGCTCTCGGTCGAAGGCTACCGGCGCATCCTGCGCGCGGTGATGGCGGAGGCGCTCGCCGTGCTGCGCGCCGCGAAGATCCCGACCGGCCGCCTCGGGCCTCTGCCAACCCGGATGCTGCCGTTTCTCCTCGGGCTGCCGGCTCCCCTCTTTCGGGTGCTGGCCTCAGCCCAGATCAAGATCGATCCGTCGGCGCGCTCTTCGATGTGGGAGGACATCTCGAAGAACCGGCCGACCGAGGTGGACTACCTGAACGGCGAGATCGTCCGCGCCGCCGCGGAGTGCGGCGCGCGCGCGCCACTCAACGAGCGAATCGTCGAGCTCGTCCACGAGGCCGAGCGCGCGCAGCGAGGCTCACCCGCTCTCTCTCCCGAAGCCCTCTGGTCCGCGCTGAACGAGTAGGGCATCGCTGAGCTCCGCTCTCGGAGAGGGAGTTCGGGCACGGGCACCCGCCATTTTGCGGGGTTTATGGGTGCTTCGCTTGCTAAGGAACGACGCTCCGCCGAGGGGCTGCTGCGCTGCAAGGCAGGGGCAATTGGCCGACGTCGCCGTCGAGGACCATGCCCTTCTCACGCGAGCTTGCGGCTGTACTGGAACTACGGCGGAGGAGGGGAGCGGCGCTAGCCGCGCACGCGCTTGACCACGGCCATGACCTCGTCGTCGGTCATGATGCGGTCGTTGGTCTTCGCGGCCTTCAGGATCTCGGCAACGAGCGCGTCATCGGCCTCGATCTTCCGCTGCGACAGCCAGAAGTTCACGTTCGAGGCGCCGCTCATGAAGCCGATGCAGATCTCCTGCGACCGGCCGATCATCCCCGCGGGCACGCCGCTGTAGATGCGATCCGCGAGCCACGTGTCGCCCTTGGCCATCGCCTTGATGACGGCCGACGCATGAACGCCGGTCGCAGTTCGGAACGCGTCGCGGCCGACCAGCGGGTAGCTGATCGGGATGTCCCAGTGCACCGCGCTGGCGATGGTCTGGCAGTACTCGAGCAGCTTGGTCAGGTCCTGACCGTCGAGCTGACCAAGGAGCTTCAGGTTGAGGAGCAAGAGCTCCATCTGCGCGTTGCCGACGCGCTCGCCGATGCCGAGGCCCGTCGCATGGACGCGATCGGCGCCGTACTCGAAGGCCCAGATCGCGTTCTCGAGCGCGAGCCCGCGATCGTTGTGGCCGTGCCAGTCGATCCCGATCTCGGCGCCGGTGCCGGCGACGACGTTCTTCGTGAACTGGATGAGGTTGCGCACGCCGTCAGGTGTGGCGTGACCGACGGTGTCCGACAGACAGAGCCGGCTCGCGCCGTGATCGATGGCGGCGCGGAAGAGCGTCGTCAGGACCTCGGGCCGTGAGCGCGTCGTGTCCTCGGTGACGTAGGCGACTTCGAGGCCCGCCTTCACCGCGACGTCGATCGCCTCGGTGCTGCGCTTGGCGATGAGCTCGATGTCCCAGTTCTCGACGAACTGACGAATGGGGCTCGACCCGATGAACGCGTAGACCTGAACGGGGATGCCCGCGCGCTGCGAGAGCTCGATCATCGGGGTGATGTCGCCGACGACCGTGCGACCCGCGCAGGCGATCCCGATCTTCATCTTGCAGTCGACGACCTCCTTGCAGAGGCGCAGGACGTCTTCGAAGGCGCGCTTGCTGGAGCCGGGGAGACCGACATCCGCAACATGGATGCCTAGGTCCTCCATGAGGTGGAGGATCTTCAACTTCTCTTCGATTCCCGGGTCCACGACCGAGGGATTCTGGAGCCCGTCACGCAGGGTCTCGTCGAAGAACGTGGCGTTCTTCGGCAAAATCCGACCTTTGCGATTGACCTCGTTCCAGTCGAAGATGAGGTCGGCCGCGCGATCGCGCTCGGTGGCGAACTCGGACATGACTACAGTATGCCACGACACACGCTCACAGGAGTGACGACACGATGGAAGAGCTCGGGGCCCTCGACATCGCACGACTCTCGGTAGTCCAGCACGGGACGCGTTCCAGCTTCCGGCGGCGCGTCATGGACGCGATGCGTCAGGTCGTCCCGGCGTCCGGGGCGTTCATCTGCTTCGGCACCGAGGACGGGCGTGCCTATGCGGATTCCTCGCGTCTCGTCGATGGTGTCCTCGGGTCCCTGAAGGGCCCGGAAGGCACTCGTCTGACGCAGGCCTTCGGCTTCGAGACCAAGAGCGTCGTCGAGACGACGCGGCGCGTCTATGTGGCCGGGGAGCTCTACCCGGACGCGGAGCGGATGAGGTTGACGTACTTCGAGGCTCACGCGGCCGACGGGATGAAGCACGCCCTCCTCTTCTTCCTCCACGAGGGCGGCGTCCTCTTCGGGCTCGCCGGCCTCGAGCGCCGCGAGGCCGAGGGTGAGTTCACCGCCGAGGACGTGCAGAAGATCGAGTCGCTCGGACCGTTCGTCGTCGCCGGGGTTCGCACGCAGCTCGCCTACGACGAGCTCTCGCGCGAGGCCGCCGCGCTGCGCGCCTTCAGCAAGGTGAGCGGGACGCTGTTCGTCGTCGACCGCGAGCGTCGCAAGGTCCTCTGGGCGGCGAACCGCGAGCGCGGTGTCGACTGGGAGGTCGACGTTGCGCCCATCGCGGACCACATCGTCGATGCCGCGGAGCAGTCGCTCGCCGCCCGCGCGAAGGGGGACGCGCTCCCGACGCCGCCACGGCTTCCGTCGGGCGCCGTCGTCGGCGTCGCGAAGATCGACGGCGACCCGGTGTTCGGCAGCGCGAAGTGCGCCGTCCTTCGCGTGGAGCATCAGGACAAGCCCCAGCCGATCGACGGCTTGAGCAAGCGCGAACGAGAGATCGCGAAGCTGCTCGTGGCCGGCTACAGCGGCGTGAACGTGGCGGCCATCTCGGGCCTCTCCGAGAACACGGTTCGCACGTACGTCAGGCGCCTCTACCAGAAGCTCGGTGTCGCCAACCGCGCGGACCTCGTTCGCAAGCTGATGTCGCCGGAGCCGAGGTCGGCTGCCCCGTCGTCGATCCTCGCCCCGCCGCCCGACTCGTCGCTGGTCGACGGCGACGACACCCTCGACTGATCAGTGGAGACCGGGGTCGTCGCCGTCGATGAAGATGGCGTCGACCTCGCTCGAGACGGGCTTCAGCAGGTCGAGCAGCGCCGTCTTCGTGTCGGCCTTCATGTCGACGAACTCGACGCCGAGCCCCGTGAACGCGGGCTCCTCGATGCGGCGGCGCACGATGACGTCGAACGCGAGTGATGGATGCCCGTTCGAGTGGACCTGCAGGTGAGCGCGCGTGCCGACCGGCATCGCCGACTCGGAGCGGATCGCCATGCCCGTCTCGGACACATCGCGCGTGCTGAGGCGCCTCCCGTCGACGATCACCTCGAGCTGGAGCTTGAAGCGCTCCGAGGAGCGCCGCACCTTGTCCGTGGCGCTGGCCGACGCCGTGCCTGCCTTCAGGCGCACCTTCAGGTCGTAGACGAACTTCTCCCAGGCCTTCGACTCCTGGACGGGTCCCCAGAACTGCACGCCGATGCCCGGCACCAGCTCGCCGTCGCCGGGGGGAACCACGTGCACGACCATCGCGTGCGCCGAGACGGTCTCGCCGCCTGGCATGTCGAAAGCTACCTTCACGAGCTGCCGTAGCGAGGGCGGCGCATCCGTGCGAAGGAACGCGCCACGAAAGCTGACGTCATTCGTCAGGAGCTCGACGTTCTCCCCGCGACGCACGACGCGGGCGGCGATGCGCGCGGGATAGCGAAGCTCGCGCCGCTTGTTCTCCTCGGACACCGCACAGAGGTTAGTCACCCCTCGGCTCGGAGGGAAGACTCCGTGCCGCATCGGTCATGGCAAAATCATGCTGCGCTCACGCTGCGTACCGCCTTGACGTTGCGGTTTTCCGCGTGCAGTGGCCGGATCGGTGCGGTACACCGCTGCGCCCATGCCCTCCCAGAGCTCGAAGAAGGTCGAGACCCCGCTCGCCAAGGCCGCTGCCGCGCTCGAGGACGAGCTGCACGAGTACGAGAAGTTCGTCGCCGAGGTGAAGCGCATGCACCTCGACAACGAGAAGGCGATGCACCGCGCGAAGGACCTGCTCGAGCACTGCGCCGCCGGCGAGCAGCGCATGGCCGAGCGCCTCCAGGCCTTCGCCGCCGCCATGCAGGACGTTCAGGTCCGTCAGCAGTCGTGCGTCGGCGAGGCTGTCCTCGCGGCCGAGAAGATCCAGGGGCGCCTCCAGAACCGCTCTGCGCTGCTCGAGCGCTTCTCCGCCCTCGGGGATCGCGCTCGCGCCCTGACCGAGCCGGTCGCCGCGCTCGAGGGCAAGCAGGGTGAGCCCAGCGCTCAGGATCTCCTGACGACGCTCGCAGAGGTCGCCACTCGCGCCGAGGCCGTCGTCGCGGAGGCCGAGGCGCTGAGCGGCGATGCCACGACTGACGACTGGCCGGACATCGCGCGTGAGGCGGCCACCCTCAAGCAACAGCTGCTCACCGCACGGAACAAGATCCTCCTCGCTCAGCGCGACGTCGCGGCGCGAACGCCGAGCTGATTCGAGCTCTGTGCTCGCGGGCCGCCGGCCGTGCAGGCCGCCAGCACGATGATGCCGATCGCGGCGCCGACGAGCAGCGCGCGGCGCAGCGAGCGAGAAGACCACCCGAAGCCCTTGGGACGCGCCATCCTCCGGAGGGATGCAACCGGAGGACCAAAGTGGTTGAACCACTTTTCGGTCTGCAACTACGAGGACTTGGCCTCGTCGGTGCCTCCGCGCACGCAGCGTGCGCGAACGGCGATTCACGACGCGACCTCGATTATCGAGGCCGTTCGTTCACACCCCTCAGCCGCCGCTGCCGCCGCCGTACAGCGACTCGGCGATCTTGAACGTGAGGGTCTCGAGCTCCTGGTAGCTCGAACGGATGTTCGTGAGATCGCCGCCTGCCTCGAGCAGGCCACGGAGGCGCTTGCAGCTCTCGCTCGCGCTCTCGATCATCACGCCGTCGACGAGGTCCTGATAACCCTCGAGCGCGGCCTCGGTCGTGTAGAGGAGGGTCTCGGCCTGGTTGCGCAGCTCGGCGAGCTCCTTGCGCACGGCGTCCGCGGCCTGGTGGCGCTCGCCCTCGCCGATGATGCGCTCGATCTGCTCCTTCGTGAGACCGCTGGTCGGCGTCACGTTCATCTGCTGCGAGCGACCGGAACCGAGGTCCTTCGCGTCGATGCTGACGACGCCGTTCGCGTCGATGCGGAAGGTCACCTGAATCTTCGGGACGCCGCGCGGCGCCGGGGGGATCCCTGTGAGCTCGAAGTGCGCGAGGCTCGCGTTGTCCGCGGCCATGGGGCGCTCGCCCTGAAGGATGTGGATCGGCACGAAGTTCTGGTTGTCGACGGAGGTGGTGAAGACCTCGCTGCGCTCCGTCGGGATCGTCGTGTTGCGCGGGATGAGCACCGTGAACACGCCGCCGCCCGTCTCGACGCCCATCGAGAGCGGCGTGACGTCGAGGAGGAGCATCTCGACGTTGCTCTCGTTGTCGAGCGCAGCGCCCTGCAGCGCGGCGCCAGCAGCGACGACCTCGTCCGGGTTGACGCCCTTGTTCGGGTCGCGACCGAAGAACTCCTTGACGGCCTTCTGGACGGCCGGCATGCGCGTCATGCCGCCGACGAGGACGACCGACTGGATGTCCGACGGCGCGAGCTTCGCGTCCTTGAGGCACGCGCGGCACGGCTCGAGGCTGCGCTCGACGAGCTCCATGCAGAGGAGCTCGAGCTCGGTCCGCGTCATCGTCTTCTGGACGTGGAGGGGCTCGCCCTTCGGATTCGTCGCGATGAAGGGGAGGTTGAGCTCGGTCTCGAGCGACGAGGAGAGCTCGTGCTTCGCCTTCTCCGCGGCTTCCTTGAGGCGCTGGAGCGCCATGCGGTCCTTGCGGAGGTCGACCTTGTGCTCCTTCTCGAAGTTCTCGGCGATGGCGTCGACGATGCGGAGGTCGAAGTCCTCGCCGCCGAGGTACGTGTCACCGTTGGTCGCCTTCACGGAGAAGACGCCCTCGGAGATCTCGAGGATCGAGATATCGAACGTGCCTCCGCCGAGGTCGTAGACCGCGATGCGCTCGGAGGTCTTCTTGTCGAGACCGTAGGCGATGGCGGCGGCCGTGGGCTCGTTGATGATCCTCCGGACGTTGAGCCCGGCGATCTTGCCGGCGTCGCGCGTCGCCTGGCGCTGGGCGTCGTCGAAGTAGGCGGGGACGGTGACCACGGCTTCCGTGACCGTCTCCCCGAGGTAGGCCTCGGCGATCTCCTTCATCCGCACGAGGATCATCGCGCTGACCTCGGGCGGGGACATGTCCTTGCCCGCGACCGAGACCCAGGCGTCTCCGTTGGGCGCCTCGATGACCTTGAAGGGGCTCCGATCGAGCTGGTGCTTCACCTCGTCGGACCGGTACTTGCGGCCGATGAGGCGCTTCACGGCGTAGACGGTGTTGGTCGCGTTGGTGACGGCCTGCCGCTTGGCGGCCTGGCCGACGAGCCGCTCGCCGCTCGCGGTGAACGCGACGACGGACGGCGTGGTGCGCGCACCCTCCGAGTTCGGGATGATCTTGACGTCGATCTTTCCCGTCGGGCTCTGCTCCACGATCGCGACGCAGGAGTTCGTCGTGCCGAGGTCGATGCCGATGACCTTACTCATTGCCGCGCCCCCCTCGGATCAAGCATCGGGTTCCGTGCTCTCGGCGGACTCCTTGCCGCCTTCGGTAGTGGGCTTGGGCTTCGCGACGACGACCATCGCGGCGCGGACGAGCCGGTCGCCCTGAAGGTAACCGGGCTGGACCTCGGCGACCACCGTTCCAGCGGGGTGCTCGTCGCTCTCGACCTGCTGGATGGCCTCGTGGAGGCCGGGGTCGAAGAGGTTGCCGACCGTCGGGACCTTGGTGATCCCCGACCGACCGAGCGTATCGGTGAACTGGCGGAGGACCATCTTCAGACCGTCGGAGACGGGCTTCACTTCCGTCGCGCGCTCGGCGCTCGTCATGGCGCGCTCGAGGTTGTCGAAGACGGGCAGGAGATCCTTGAGGAGCTCCTCGCGGCCGGCCTTGCGCGTGTCCTCGAGCTCCTTCCGCGAACGCTTGCGGAAGTTGTCGAAGTCCGCGGCCGAGCGCATCCACTGCTCCTTGAAGCGGAGCGCCTCTGCCTTCGCTTCCGCGATCGGATCCGCCGGAGGAGCGGGAGCCGCGGTCTCCTCGGCTACACCTTCGGCGCTCTCCGCGCCTTCGGGCTCCTTCGCCGTGCCCGCTTCCTCGCTCGCGCCGTTCTTCTCGTTCGTGTCGGACATGCCGGTTTTGCGACTATACCGAATAGCTACCGGAAGATCGCTAGCGGAAGTGGGTCGCCTCGCCGCCTGTAGCGGCGGGCTCCCGGGTTGGGTAAGCGAGGGGGGATGCACTCCGATCGCGGGCCCGCGGCCTCAGCTTCGAACGGCCTGCCCGAGCTCAACCCGCCGCAGGCCGAGGCGGTCGCTCATGTGACCGGGCCCCTGCTCGTGTTCGCTGGCGCGGGCAGCGGCAAGACCCGGGTGATCACCTATCGCATCGCCAATCTGGTCGCGCGCGAGCGTGTCGCGCCGTGGCGGATTCTTGCCGTGACGTTCACCAACAAGGCTGCCGGCGAGATGCGGAACCGCCTCGAGCGGCCTGACATGCTGGGCGCCGTGGCCCGGGATTTGTGGGTCGGGACGTTTCATGCCACCTGCGCGAAGTTCTTGCGCATGTTCCCCGAGGCCATCGACCGGACGAAGAGCTTCGTCATCTACGACAGCACCGACCAGAAGGCCGTCATGACGCGGGCGCTCCGCGATCTCGACCTCGACGACCGACGCTACCCGCCGAAGCAGGTGCTCGCCCGCGTCCACAAGGAGAAGCAGGAGGGCCGGGGCCCGGCCGACATGAATCGCGACAGCTTCATGGATGACATCCTCCAGAAGGCCTACGCGAAGTACGAGGACGCCCTTCGCGCGGCGAACGCGCTCGACTTCGAGGACCTCATCCTGGGCGTCGTGCGCATTCTCGAGGCCCCTGCCGATGGTTCGGTCGGGATCGAGGTGATCGCCGCCAAGGAGGCGCTCCAGAAGAAATTCGACTTCATCCTGGTCGACGAGTTCCAGGACACGAACCAGATCCAGTCGAGGCTCATCAAGGCGCTCGCGGCGCGCACCCGCAACGTCTGCGTCGTCGGCGACGACGACCAGTCGATCTACCGCTGGCGCGGCGCGGACGTCCGGAACATCCGCGGCTTCCGCAAGGACTACCCGGACGCGAAGGTCGTGAAGCTCGAACAGAACTACCGCTCGACCAAGCGCATCGTCTCGGCGGCGCTCGCGGTCATCGCGCCGTCTCCGACGCGCGAGCCGAAGGAGCTCTGGACCGACAACGATGACGGCTCGCCGATTCGCGTGGTCGCTTGTGCGGACGAGCGCGACGAGGCCGCGTGCGTCGTCCGGACGATCAAGGACGCTCGCGACGCGGGGATCTCTCCAAAGGACGTCGCCGTCTTCTACCGCGTGCACGCGCAGTCGCGCGTCCTCGAGGAGGCGCTTCGGGCGGTCGACATGCCGTACCAGATCATCGGCGGCACCAAGTTCTACGAGCGCGCCGAGATCAAGGACGCGATCGCTTACCTGCGCGTGCTCGTGAACCCGCGCAGCGACGTCGACGTGGCGCGCATCATCAACACGCCCGCGCGCGGCATCGGGAGCACGACGGTCGAGCGCGTCGGGAAGTATGCGAGCACCCAGCGGATCTCGCTCTTCGAGGCGCTCGAGCGTCTCGAGGAGTTCTCCGAGGACGTGGGCTCGGCACCGCGAAAGCGGCTCGGTCAATTCCGCGAGCTGATGCGTGCGCTCATCGCCGAGAGCAAATCGCGCCCGCCCGCGGAGGTCCTCCGCATGGTGCTCGCGAAGAGCGGCTACAAGACCGCGCTCGAGGCGGAGGACACCGCGGAGGCGGAGGGCCGCCTCGAGAACCTCGCCGAGCTCGAGGGGTCGATGCACGACTACGCGATCGAAGCCGAGGCGCGCGGCGAGGAGCCGACCCTCGACGGCTTCCTCGAGCGAGTCTCCCTCCAGAGCGACACCGACAACCTCGACAAGGACGGCACCGTCCGCGAACGCGTGACGCTCATGACCGTGCACGGCGCGAAGGGCCTCGAGTTCGAGCTCGTCATGCTCACGGGGATGGAGGAGGACATGTTCCCCTACCGGAGCCAGGAGCCGAAGACCGCCGAGGAGATGGAGGAGGAGCGGCGCCTCGCGTACGTCGCGGTGACGCGCGCGCGCAAGCACCTCGTCATCACGCATACGCGGCAGCGCCAGATCTTCGGGATCACGCGGCTCGGGACGCCGAGCAGGTTCGTGGGGGATTTGCCGGCGGAGACGGTGGAGCACCTGGAGACGCCCGCGGCGCGCGCGACCAGCAAGCAAGGGCGGTGGATTGATCGAGGAGAGTCGACGCAGCCGACGTCGTGGAGGAATCCGAGAGCGAGCACGGGCACGGGCACGGGCACGTGGAGACATCCGCAGGCTGCGCCGCCGCAGAGCATGACGTCCGCGGCGCGAGAGCCTGGGGAGAGGTTCGTCGAGTACGAGGCGGGGGGCGATGCGTCCGAGGGGGTGACGTTGCAGCGCGGGATGACCGTGAGGCACGAGAAGTTCGGGCGCGGCGAGGTGCTCAAGGTGGTGAGCGTGGGCGAGCCCGCAGTCGTCGCGTTCTTTCCGGGTTGGGGTGAGAAGAAGGTGCTCGCTCGCTTCCTGAAGCTGGGGTGAGCCTGGCTAAAGCTTCTGGATCATCGGGAGCTTCGGTGGGTCTGGAGAGCCGTCGGGTTGTGCGATAACACTGCACATTTCCGCTGGTACGGTCCCTGCTTCGTACACCCTCGATGGGTCCGTCCCTGCGCCGTCTCGCCGTCGCAAGCGCCTTCGTCCTCTCGGCGGTGGCGGGCTGCGCCTCACCCGCGGACGACGGCGAGGGTGACGTCGCGCGAGGCTCCTCGCAGGCCGTGTCGACGACCGACGGCATCGTCTATTTCCACGGCATGTCGCATCTCGGATTCGCGCGCGACGCGCTCCGCGCCGAGCTCGGCAACCAGAGCCTCCTCGCGCCGAGCCTGAGCGATGCGCAGATCCAGGACGACGTCGCCGGCAACGTCATCGATTTTCTCGGCGCGCGCCACGAAGCCGTCGCGGCGGGCTACAGCCTCGGACGCATTCCCGTGCTGCGCCTCATGGCGTCGAGCGCGATCGGGATGACGCGTGCCGTGCTCGTCGACCCTACGTACGACGGCAGCCACGCGCTCGGCTTCGGCGTCGGCGGCGGGATCGCACGAGAGTGGCTCGACGCCGACTCCGCGCGATCGCTCCTCCTCGTCTACGGCGACGTCACGCGCTCTCTCGGCGGGGAGAAGTCGTACCTGACCGCGCTCACCGGCCACTCGCGCGCATCGCTCTGCTACGTGCGCGGCGACCACGAGCGCTTCCGTCAGCCCGACATGGTGGCCGCGCTCGTGGCGAAGGACTGCACCGACCTCACCGGTCGGCTCGCCGCTCCGTAGTGTCGAGCGCTAGTTCGCGCCCGTGACCTTCGCGGCGCCGCTCGCCTTCGATTTTCCCGTCACCTTCGTGCCGACGCAGTCGACCTTGGCGGCGGCCGTGGCCACGACCGAGTTGGTCGTCGCGGTGATGCTGCCGCCCGTCATCGTGACCTTCGCGCTCGCGCTGGCCTCGATGCCGACGGCCGCCGTGATGTCGACGCCCGTGAGCGTGAGCTGGCAGTTGGCGCTCGCCTTGATCGCGGTGCCGCTCACGTTCGCCTTCACGCCCGTGAGCGCGACGACGTCGTTGCCCTTGCACTCGAACGTCGATTTCCCGTCCCACGTCGCGGCGGCGCCCGTCTGCGCGCCGCCGCCCGGGCTCTTCGCTTGATAGTAGATGTAGCCCGCGAGCCCGATCCCGCCGAGCACCAGGAGGCCGATGATCACCGCGCCGATGATCCAGCCCCAGATCATGCTCGACGCCTTGTCCTTGAGGTAACCCTCGGGCGTCTTGCCGTTGATCTTCACCTGGAGCTGTTGCCCGCCGCCCGCGTCGAAGGTGCCGGCGCCCAGGTTGTGCTGCGGGGGCGGCGGACCGAACCCGAGGTTCTGCGCGAACATTGCGTTGAACTCGGGGTTGTTCCCGCCCCCTGGTGCCTGAACGACAATGGGCGTGAGTTGCCCGTTCTCGTTACCGAAGAGCGCCAGGCAGCGCGTGCACCGCGCGTACTGCCCGTTACCCGCCCACTCGAACGCCCCACCGCAGTTCAGACATTGCATCGCGACGGAGACGTTAGATCAGAATGAGAACCCGTACGAGACGAAGGGACCGCCGGCCACCTCCCCCAGACGTATTCGCTCGATCTCCTTCTTCGCCGACCAGGTCTTCGGCGGCACCAGATAGGGAACGAGCGAGCCCACGAGGCCTGTGCCCATCGCGAAGAACAGCCGCTCGCTGCGCTCGGGCACGGGCCAGTTGAGCGGTACCGCTCCGAGAAAGATGTAGTCCATCGCCGGCGCCGTCACCGTCGCGAGCAAGGAGATCGCGACGGCCATCGGCCACGCCGCGCGCACGTTGCCCTCGGGCGGAGGGCCCTCGGCCCACATCGGATCGCACTTCGGCAGCGAGAGGTACGCGCCGCTCAGGAACGCGCCCCAGAAGAACCCCACCATCCCGGGGCCGATCATTCGCACCGCAGGCGTCTCCGAGAACTTCACGACGCCGATGTTCACGTACTCGCTGCCGACGACTCCGAGCGCGAGCGTGCCGGTGTAGAGCCAGTCGAAGCTCGAGGCCTTCTCGCAGAGCTGGATCTCGCGCGGCTGGCGCGGCCTGTAGTCGCTCGCCGCATAGACGTACGCCGGCGGATCCGGAGGGGCCGCAGTGCTTGCGTCGGGTGAGGCAGGCGGGGTCCCGTCCACGGCCCGCGACGCTACCACGGCACTGGCGACCTCCGGGAGCCCCTGTCGTGGGATTCACCCGACCTGGACGCGGCTGGGAAAAAGGGCAATCCTCCGCGCCATGACCGTGCCGGCGAACATCTTCCGCGAATACGACATCCGTGGCGTCGCGGCGCGCGACCTGTCCGATGAGCTTGCCGAGGGCATCGGTCGCGCGTTCGGCGTGACGCTTGCCGCGGACGCGAAGGACGGAAAGCCCCTGCGCCTCGCCGTCGGCCGCGATTGTCGTCTCTCGAGCCCGCGCCTCCACGCCGCGCTGCTTCGCGGCCTCGAGAAGGCCGGCGTGCACGTGGTCGACATCGGCATCGGCCCCACGCCGATGCTCTACTTCGCCGTCTACAACCTCGGTACGGACGGCGGTATCCAGATCACCGGCAGCCACAACCCGGGTGACGAGAACGGCTTCAAGATGATGCGCGGCAAGGCGAGCTTCTTCGGCGCCGACATCCAGAAGCTGCGCGAGACGATCATCGCGAAGGACTTCGGCGAGGACCGCACGGGCAAGGGCCGCGTCGAGCCGATCGACGTGCAGGACGCCTACGTCGCCACGATGAAGGAGCGGTTCGACTTCGCAGGCTCGAAGCTCGTCTTCACGCTCGACGCCGGCAACGGCTCGGGCGGCCCGCTCGGCATGCGCACGATGAAGGAGCTCGGCCTCTCGCCCGATCCGCTCTTCTGCGACATGGACGGCCACTTCCCGAACCACCACCCCGATCCCACGGTGGAGAAGAACCTCGCGGCGCTCGTCGCGCGCGTGAAGGAGACGAAGGCGCGCGTCGGCCTCGCGTACGACGGCGACGCCGATCGCATCGGCGCCGTCGACGAGCACGGGACGGTGATCTGGGGCGACAAGCTCATGATCCTCTTCTCGCGCGCCCTCCTGAAGGACAAACCCGGCTCCACCATCCTCGGCGAGGTGAAGTGCAGCCAGACGCTCTACGACGACATCGCCAAGCACGGCGGGAAGCCGATCGTCTGGAAGACCGGCCACTCCCTCATCAAGACGAAGATGAAGGAGACAGGCGCGATGCTCGCCGGGGAGATGAGCGGTCACATCTTCTTCGCCGATCGCTACTTCGGCTACGACGACGCGATCTACGCGGGTCTCCGGCTCCTCGAGATCCTCATGAAGGATCCGCGTCCGCTGTCCGAGATGCTCGCCGATGTCCCGAAGACGTTCTCGACGCCGGAGCTCCGCGTCGATTGCCCCGATGCGGTGAAGTTCCAGGTCGTGGCCGCCGTGACGGCTCACTACAAGGAGAAGGGCAACCCGGTCCTCGACATCGACGGCGCACGCATCACGTTTCCCGGCACGAGCAACGCGCCGAAGTGGGGCCTCGTGCGCGCCTCCAACACCGGGCCGATCCTCGTGATGCGCTTCGAGGCTGGCACCGAGGCCGAGCTCTCCGAGATCCGGAGCGAGGTCGAGGGCGTCGTGACCGCGGAGCGAGCGAAGCTTGCCGGCTGAGCCGACCCAGACCGCCCCGAAGAGCTGGACCATCGGCTCGCTCGTGAAGTGGGCGACGGACGACTTTCGCGCGCGCGGCATCGAGAGCCCGCGTCTCGACGCAGAGCTGATCGTCGCGCACACGCTCAAGATCGATCGCATGCGCGTCATCCTCGACGCCGAGCGCCCGCTCGAGGGCGTGGAGCTCGCGCAGCTGCGCGACCTCGTGAAGCGGCGCCGCGCCTACGAGCCCATCGCCTACCTCCGCGGCGAGCGCGAGTTCTACGGCCTGAAATTTCGCGTCGACAAGCGGGTCCTCGTCCCGCGCCCCGACACCGAGACGCTCGTCGACGCGGCGCTCGCGCGCAGCAGCCACCTCTCGATGTCGATGCGTCAGCTCGATCTCTGCACCGGCTCGGGTTGCGTCGCGATCGCGATGGCGCGCCAGCGGCCGACTGCGCAGGTCTTCGCCTCGGACATCAGCACCGATGCGCTGGCGGTGGCGCGTGACAACGCCCTTCGGCTCGGCGCCTACAACACGGCCTTCTTCGAGTCGGATCTCTACGCTGCCTTCGCGGGCAAGCGCTTCGACGTGATCACCGCGAACCCGCCGTACATCGCGAGCGCCGAGATCCCGACGCTCATGCCGGACGTGCGCGATCACGAACCGAAGCTCGCGCTCGACGGCGGTGAGGACGGGCTCGTCCTCGTCCGACGCATCGTGACGGATGCCACCGCGCACCTCGAGCCTGGTGGGCTGCTCGCGGTCGAGATCGGCGCCGGCGAGGCGCCCGCAACGGTGCTGCTGCTCGAGGCGGGCGGCTTCGTGGACGTGCGCGTCCACCGCGATATCGCGCGCATCGAGCGCGTGGTCACCGGCGTCGTCGGCTGACCGCACCGCCGCGCGCGATCGGGCCGCTGGCTGCGCGGGGCCGTGCAATAATCGCCGCCCGTTGAGCGCCGCCACCCTGAGCGCCATGTTCTTCCAGCGCGTGCTGCGCGGCGCGCGTGCCGTCCCGCTGCCTATCGCCTTGGCGTTCGCGTCGACACCCGTGCTGGCGCAAGTCGCGCCGGTGCGCACAGCGGCGGCGCCGCCGCGATCGGCCGAGGATCTCTCGCGCGCCCGCGTCCTCGATCAGCAGGGCGCCAAGGCCTACGCCGACGGTCGTTACAACGACGCGATCCGCTACTTCGAGGAGGCTCATCGCCTCGGTGGACCGCCGTTCGAGCTCTGGAACATCGCCAAGTGCCACGTGCGCCTCGATCAGCCGGAGCAGGCCAGCGAGGTGCTCGAGCGGTACCTCGCGACGCCGGCGCTCCCCGCGGAGGAGCGTGACGAGGCGACGCAGCAGCTGGCCGAGCTCCGCCGTCGACCGAGCACGGTGACGATCGCGTCCAATCCTACCGGCGCCGCGGTGACCCTCGATGGGCACCCGCCCGAAGGCGGCAAGACGCCCACGTCGTTCGTGGTCCAGCCGGGCACTCACACGATCACCCTGACGGCGCCGAAGCGTGCGGTATACACGCAAACGTTCGAGGCGAAGTACGGACGGGCCATCATCCTCGACGTTCCGCTCGCGAACGAGCAGCGCCCGACACCCGCGGACAATCCGTACGGCGCCGGAGAGATCAAGCGCGTGTCGTTTCGTGGTGACGTAGGCGTGATGGTGCCCAAGTACGGAAGCGTCAACGGCGACCCGCACTTCACGCTCATCGCGAGCGGCGCTTATCGTTTCGCAGACGTCGGCGCGACGACGTTCGCGGTCGGTGGGATGCTGCTCATCACCGGCGACTCGTGGGAGAATCGCGTCGCTGCTCCGACGAGCGCTATGCCATGTGGAACGCTCTCGGGCTCGCGCGCCGCGACGGCGGCCTCGCTGTTCGCCACGGGCAGCGCGGGCTGGGAGATCGCCGCGCGCGTGCGCGCGCACGCGGTCGCCGGAGTAGGCGTCGCGGCGTACTTCGCCGGCGATCTCGGCGGCGACGTGTTCGTCCCGTCATGCAGTCCCGCGCCGGGACCGAAGCCCGCACTCATGGCCGGCGCACAGGTCGACTTTGCGCTCACGCCCATCGTGAGGCTGTCGGCGCTCCCGCTCGTCCTGCAGCTGCAGCCCTCGTTCGACGGCGCGCGTAGCCAGCCGGTCGACGCCAGCGGCATCTGGATGCGCGCGACGATCGCGATCGGCGCAGGGGTCGACCTGTGAGCGTGCCCACCCTCTTCGACTTCAACGGCGTGCTCGTCGACGACGAGTCCGTCCACCTCGCCGCGTTTCGCGAGGTGCTTCGTCCTCACGGAGTCTCGTTCGACGACGAGACGTACACCGAGCGGTACCTCGGCTTCGACGATGCCGGCGCGTTTCGCGCGATGCTCACCGACGCCGGGCAGCAGCCCTCGGACGCCGACGTCGCGCGGCTCATCGCGGCGAAGAAGCCGCTCTACATGGAGCTCATCGGCGACTCGCTCGTGGTCTTCGAGGGCGCGCGCGAGATCGTGCGGCGCCGTGCGAAGGTCGGCACCGTCGGCATCGTCTCGGGCGCGCTGCGCGACGAGATCGAGCATGCGCTGCGCGTGATGGACGTGCGCGAGGAGATCGCCTTCATCGTGTCCGCCGAGGACACGACCGCCTGCAAGCCGGATCCCGAGGGCTATGCTCGGGGCGTGCGCGCCCTCCGTGCGCTCGCGGCCGCTGGAGCGCCTGTCGTGATCGAGGACTCCGTCGCCGGGATCCAGGCCGCCAAGGCAGCCGGCCTGTTCTGCGCGGCGGTCGCGCACAGCTACCCGGCGGACGTCCTGCGCGCGGCAGGCGCCGATGTCGTCGCCCTGCGCATCGCCGACCTCACCGACGAGCTGCTCTCGCCATGAACGCGGCGCGGCTCGGTCTCGTGTTGCTCGCCTGTGGGCTCTTCGCCGCGCGTACCGCGTCGCCCGCTGGAGATGGCGCGCCGCGAGCTCCACGTGTGGGTCCGATGTTCCCGCATCCAGGCGCCGAGGGTTGGCGTGCTTCCGGTCACGACGCCGTGCGCGGGATCACGATCGGTCCGATCGAGAACGGCTACCACCCCGGCGTGGGCTACGGCAGCGCGGCGTACGCTCGGACGCTCGACGAATGCGTGAGGCAAGGCGCAACCTGGGTCGCCATCACTCCGTTCGGCCGCGTCGGTGATCTCGCGGGCCGCGGTGTCGATCCGTCGTTCGAGCAGCCGTTCGCAAAGAACCGGGAGGACATCCGGCGTGGCATCGCGATGGCCCACGCACGCGGGCTCTCGGTGATGCTCGTCCCGCACCTCTGGGTGGAGTCCGGGGAATGGCGCGCCAAGATCGATCCGCCCACCGACGCCGCGTGGGACGCGTGGACGAGGAGCTACGGCGCCTTCGTGAAGGGCTGGGCCGAGGTGGCGCAGTCCTCGCGCGTGGAGCTCTTCTCCGCAGGCGTCGAGCTGCGCTCGTGGGTGACCACGCCGCGTGCGCCGAGCTTCGCAATGCTGGTGCGCGAGTTGCGTGCAGTCTACAAGGGTCCGATCACGTATTCTGCGAACTGGGACGACGTGGAGCAGACCGTCGTGCTGAGCGAGCTCGACGTCATCGGTGTGAACGCGTTCTACCCGCTCGCGGAGAAGGACGGCGCGTCGTTCGAGACGCTCCTCGAGGGCGGCAAGCGTGTGCAGTCTCGCGTGCGTGCGCTCGCGGACGCCTGGCAGAAGCCCGTCCTCTTCACGGAGATCGGCTACACGACCCGCAAGGACCCCGCGATCCGGCCGTGGGAGTGGCCTGACGCCATGACCAACGTCCGCGTCGACGAGGTCGCGCAGGCCGACGCCTACCGAGCGCTCCTTGCGCCGTTGCTCGACGAACCGCGCTTCATGGGCTTCTTCGTGTGGCGGGTCTACGCGGACCCGGACGACATCTCGCAAGAGGCGGAGTGGGGCTTCTCCCCGCGCGGCAAGCTTGCGGAGCTGGTCATGCGTGATGCGTTCGCGGCGGCCTGGTCCGGCGACGCGACGCGCAGGCGCGGGTGGGCGCCGGCGGCACGCGTGCCCGGGCTCTTTCCGTAGCCGCGCAGCGCTTCGATAAGCATGCCCGCGTAGTTGGCCGCGCGCTGTCCGCGTTTCGTACGATCCGTGGCGTCATGTCTCGCGCGCTCGTCCTCGCCTTCTTCGCGGGCACCCTCGCGGTGGGCTCGTGGGTCGGCCTCGGCAAGCCAACGTTCACCGAGGGGCGCGAGTGGGTCGAGGCCGCCAAGACACGCGCCGACGCGACCGCGAAGGCCAAGGCCGACGCCAGCGCGACTGCGAGCGCGAGGCCCCCGCCCGCGGCGGACGGTCCGCCGATCGGCGGTAGCAACCTCGACGGCATCCCTTCGATGCGGCCGTGGCCGGCGCTCAACGCCGACGCGAGCATCCCCAAGGCGTGGATGGTCGCGGAGGGACCCGCGTATCGCGCGGGGAGCGGCCGTCGCCTCGTGACGCTGACGTTCGACGACGGCCCGTTCCCGGAGACGACACCGACGGTGCTGCGCATCCTCGCCAAGCGCAAGATCCACGCTTCGTTCTTCGTCATCGGGAGGTACCTGGACGGAGACGACGAGCGCGCGAAGCAGTCGCGCGACGT
Source organism: Myxococcales bacterium (assembly GCA_025351875.1). Taxonomy (GTDB): domain Bacteria; phylum Myxococcota_A; class Polyangia; order Polyangiales; family Polyangiaceae; genus Labilithrix. The sequence goes on from JANXVA010000276.1 coordinate 21,544, forward strand.
GCTGAAGCAAGTCGCCGCGGCGGGCCATCTCATCGGTAACCACACCCACGACCACTCCTTGCTCACGTCGGTCACCCACACGCAGGTGCTCGAGCAGATCGACGAGGGCGCGGCCTCGATCGAGCGCGTGACGGGCAAGCGACCGATCCTCTTCCGGCCGCCCTTCGGGAAGCTCGACGACTTCGGGCAGAGCGCCGTGCGCGAGCGCGGCCTCGATCTGCTCCTCTGGAGCGTCGAGAAGCAGGACATGCAGCGCACCGACTCGCACGAGGTGTTCCGCGAGCTGGTCGGACAGATCGAATACAAGGAGGGCGGGATCGTCCTGTTGCACGACATCCGCTGGACCTCGATCGCCGTGCTGCGCGAGCTGCTCGACTGGCTGCACGTGCATCGCTGGGATCCGAAGAGGCCGTCGCGGCTCGGCTACGAGATCGTCGATCTCCCCGCGTACCTTCGCGAGGTAGCCGCCTCGCCGCTGCCGTACGAGACGCGCGACGAGCTCGAGAAGGCGCGCGAGGCGGCGGCGAAGGAGAGAGAGAACGGAGAACCTGGCCGGCCCATCGGCTCGGCGAACCGTGTCAGTCAGCGAGCGAAGGGCTCGCCGGCGCGGTCAGCCGCGCGCTCATCCGCCGTTGATTGATTCGCAGACGGCGGCTTCCTTGCCGACGAACTTGCCGTCGCGCGCCTGCACCTCGCAGTAGCCGCCCGAGCGAACCTGCTCGACGAACTGCACGACCGCGGCGTTCGACCACTCGCGTGCGCCGTCGAAGCGCGCACGAATGACGCCGTTCTTGTCGATGATCCAGGTCTCCGGGTAGAGCGACGTGCCGTACTTGCTGCCGACGTTCTTCGCGTCGGGATCCATGAGCACGGCGAAGGGCGGCTCTTCCTTGAGCACGGCCTTCAGAACGTCGCGGGCCTCCTGCGCGGTGTCGTCGGTCGAGACGGTGACGACGGCGACGTCGGTCATCGGCTTCAGGATGCGCGCGAGATCGGCGATCTCGGGCATCTCCTCCATGCAGGGCCCGCAGGTCTTCGTCCAGAAGTTGAGGACGACGACCTTGCCCCGATAGCTCTCGAGCGAGACATCGTGACCCTGGATGTCCTTGAGCTTGAAGTCGGGCGCCTTCTTCTCGAAGCCCGCGTAGTTCGGACGGAGCAGGCACGTCGCGCTGCAGCGTCGTCGTGACTCGCCCTCTTTCGCGACGGAAACGAACGCGTACACGCCGACGGCCGCCGCGATCACGAACGCGACGTGCGCGAGCGGGGCAAGCGGGCTCTTCTCGTCGCGGCTCACGGGCGGAGTCTGGCACAGATCGGCCCCCAAGTGGGCTACTCGGAGCGAGGGCGCCGTGCTACCTCGGTCCCCTCAATGCCCCAAGCCACTGATCGCGGTCACGACTCGCGCGCCCTCGGCAAGGCCGTGCTCGTCGCCGTGCACCTCCCCGATGCCGACGACCTCGAGTTCCGTTCGAGCGTCGAAGAGCTCGAGCGTCTCGTCTCGACCCTCGGGTACCGCACGATCGCGAAGGTCACCCAGGTCCGGGGCCACCTCGAGGCCGGCGCGGTGCTCGGCGAAGGCAAGCTCCTCGAGCTGGGGGAGCTCACCGGCGGCGACGGTCAAGTCGGCTCCACCGCCCCGCAGAAGAAGGACAAGGCGCGGATCAAGCGTCAGGCCGCCGAGGCCGCGGAGCACGGCGACGAAGCCGACGAAGCCGACGAGGTCGACGGAGAAGAGGAGGAGCCCGAGCTCGACCGAGACGGTCAGCCGGTGCCCAAGGTCGACCTCGTCGCCGTCGACCACGATCTCTCGCCGAGCCAGGCGCGGAACCTCGAGCGCGCGACCGGCTGTCAGGTCCTCGACCGCACGGGCGTCATCATCGAGATCTTCCACCGTCACGCGAAGAGCCGCGAGGCGCGTCTCCAGGTCGAGATCGCGCGCTTGAACTACACGGCGCCGCGCATGCGCGAGTCACCCGGAGGCAAGGAGCGCCAGCAAGGAAAAGGCGCCGGCGAGGCCGCGCTGGAGCTCGATCGACGCAAGGTGCGCGACCGCGTCGCGGAGCTCAAGAAGGAGCTCGAGGCCGTCCAGCGTGATCAGGACGTTCGGCGCTCGCACCGTCGTCAGGCGCGGCGCATCGCGCTGGTGGGCTACACGAACGCAGGCAAATCGTCGCTCATGCGCGCGCTCACCGGGAGCGAGGTGTACATCGAGAACAAGCTCTTCGCGACGCTCGACACCACCGTGCGCGCGCTCCACCCCGAGGCAAAACCGCGCATCCTCGTGAGCGACACCGTCGGCTTCATCAAGAAGCTCCCGCACGATCTCGTCGCGAGCTTCAAGTCCACGCTCGACGAGGCGCTCGAGGCCTCGCACCTCCTGCACATCGTCGATGGGGCGGACCCGTCGTGGGAGGCGCAGCTCGAGGTGACCCGCGAGGTCCTCGAGGAGATCGGCGCCGGCGACGTTCCCTCCACGCTCTTGATGAACAAGGTCGATCGCATCGACCCGGAGGACCTCGCTCGTCTTCGCGTACGCCTCCCGGATGCGTGGTTCGTGTCGGCCCACGACCCGAAGGACGTTGCCCTCATTCGCGAGCGCATCATCGGCATCTTCGAGGCCAAGTACCTCGAGGAGGAGCTGGTCGTCCCGTACGACCGCCAGAACATCCTGAGCGAGATGCACGATTCGGGTCGCGTGATGGGCGAGCGCTACGAGGACACGGGCATCATCGTGACGTACCGCGCCGAATCCGACACCCTCGCGCGCTTCAAGTCGAAGCTCGCGAAGTAGCGGCTCACGGGGTCAAGCGAACGATGTCGAGATAGCGACGGTCGGTCATGTTGTTGGAGGTCGGTCCGACGCCTGCGTACCACTTGCCGTCGAGCAGGCGGAGCGCGCCTATGTTCAGGGTTCCGCCGAGCGCGGGGTGCGAGACGATGGTCGAGACGCCGGCACCCACGTGCATGAGTGTGACGACATCCTCCCTGCCTTCCTCCACCGCGCCGAAGAACCAGAGGTCACCCTTGTCATCGAGCTGGGCCGTCTTCGCGAGCTCTTCCGGCGGACCGATGATCCGCGATGGGGCCGCGACGTTCGCGTAGAGCTGCTCGATGGTCGTCGTGCCCTCCTTCCATCGATAGCCGCTGAAGGTCTGGACGGCGTCCAGATGGGCGTTCCACGTGACGAAGACGAGCGCGTCTCCGACAGTGCGCGTGAGGATGGTGTCGGCGGGTGCGTGAGCTGGGAACGTCGCAGAGGCGACACGGTCGAGCGTCGAGTCGTCGCCGACGTTCTTGGGGGGGATGACCGTGGCGATCGCGACGTCGTCGTTCGTGGTCAACGCGCCATAGATCTTCTTGCTCGGGAGGCGGGCAGCCCGGAAGGCGATGGTCGAATGCGGGGTGTACTCCGAGAGCCCCTGGCTGATGGCCCGCGTCGTCGCGCCGGTCTTGGCGTCGTAGAAGACGAGCCAGTGCCACCAGTACGCCCCGTTCACTCCGCTGCTCGCGCGGCCCATGCTGTAGATGAGCGAGCCGTCCGAGAGCATCTCGGGGAGCGCGCCGGAGTACGTGCCTCCGTTGCCCGGGAAAGGCGGCAAAAACACCGAGTTGTCGTCTCTCCTCACTTCGCTCGTGGCGACGGCGAGGTTCCCGTGCGGATAGGTGTTGAGCGCATGAAACCCAGCGCCGCTGCCCGGCAGGAAGAAGAACGAGTTGTCGTGGTCGGTGCCGCCGCCGCTCGTCGCCTCGCCCATGAGGAGCGGCGTGATCTTCGGGTCAGCGCCGGGAGCGAACTCGCAACTGAAGAACGAACCGGTGTTGCTGGCCAGCGAGCCCTCGGTGTACATCGCGTGCAGCTGACCGTCGGCGGAGAGCGCGAGGTCGACGGCCGTCATCGCGTTCGAGGTCTTCAAGGTCATGGGCACACGGCCCACGCGCTCCCAGCCGGAGCTCGGGTCGAGGAGGGGTGGGTTCGCGCTGTCGGCGGAGTCGGCGCCGGAGGAGCATGCAGCAGCGACGACGAGGAAGGGGACGACGAGAGAAGCGCGCAAGAACATCGCGTCGATCGTAGCCCATCACGCCCGTCATGGTCCCTGCATGACCATGCGCGAGTCACGAGAGCGTCGGGAGACTCGATCGCAGCTCAGCCGCAGCTCAGCCGCATCTCCCCGCGACGGCTTCGCGTACAACGCCGCGAGGGCGGTCCGATGACTGCGCTTCGCTACTGACAGACGTTCGGGCTGCCCGAGCAGTTGCCCGATGCGCATTGCGAGTCGTGGGCGCACGGGGTGCCCGGCGTGTTGTCGTGGCACGTGTTCGGGCTGCCGGAGCAGTTGCCCGACGCGCATTGCGAGTCGCGGCTGCAGTCGGTGCCCACCGTGTTCTCGCGGCACGTGTTCGGGCTGCCGCCGCAGTTTGCCGACGCGCACTGCGTGTCGCGGCTGCACTCGGTGCCCACCGCGTTGCTGCGGCACTTGTTCGGGCTGCCGCCGCAGTTCTGCGTGCAGCACTGGCTGTCTTGCGAGCAAACCGTGCCCACGGCGGAGCCTGACCCGACGCACGGCACCTCCGCCGCGTCGGCCTGCTCACTCGAGTCCGCGCCCGCCTCGAGCAGGAGCCCGCCGTCAGCTCCGGTGTTGGTCGTGCTTCCCGTGGTGCACGCCCCGACGGCGAATGCGCTCGACGCAAGGAACGCAAGCAAGCCACGCGACCGACCCAGTTTCATGTGCCTCCTGATAGCACGCATCGCTCACACCTGAGCGATGGCCAGCGAGCGCCGCGCCTTGGCGGGCCCGACGCGCGCGTCGAGCTTCGAGAACGCGCGCTTGTACGCGGCGAAGTTGCCGCCGTCGCGCACGGCTTCGAGAACTGCGAGCCCCTCGTCGGGGCCGCCTTGCGCCAGCACGTACTCGACCCACGCCCATTTTGCGCTCGTGGAGCGAACGTCGGCGCGGCCGCGAAGACCGCGCTTGAGGCGCTCGAGGCGCTTCTCCACCACCGCGATGCCTGCGAAGCCTGCGCCGTCCATCGGCGTGTTGCGCTTCGCGCAGAATGGCGCAATGCCGAGCGCGACGGGGACGATCTTCGACAGCTCCGTCGTGAAGCGCGCGCACTCGTCGATGTCGTCGTCGGACTCGCCGGGCAGGCCGACCATCAGATAGAGCTTCAGCCGGTCCATGCCGTGCAACCTGGCGAGCTCGGCGCAGCGGATGAGGTGCTTCTCCTTCGCCTTGCGCTCGAGCAGCTCGCGCATCTTCTCGCTTGGTCCGTCCATCGCGGTCGTGAGCGTGCGATAGCCGGCGCGCGCGAGGGCGCCGACGAACTCGTCCTTCAAGCGATCGGGGCGCAGCGAGGAGAGGCCGACCTCGCGCCCCTGATCGGTGAGCGTGTTCACGATCTCGACGATCTTCGGGTGGTCGCTCACTGCGGCGCCGACGAGCCCGACGCGCTTTGCGTCCTTCGGGATGAGCTCGAGGATCCGCTCCATCGACGCGAGGCGCATGCCGCCGTTCGTCGAGCGCCTCATCACGCAGTAAGTGCATCGGCGTGAGCAGCCGCGCTCCGTCTCGATGAGGAACATGTCGCTGAGGACCATGTGCGGGCTGCGGATCGGCGCCCACGCGGGGATCATCTCGTCGGGCACCTTCGCGACCGTCGGGAGCACGGCGCCGTGGTGATCGGGCACGAAGACGTGGGGGATCTTCGCGAGCGCGTCGAGGCGCTCCGCATGCGACGAGGTGCTCTCGAGGATGCGAAGAACCTCGACCGTGATCACCTCGGCCTCGCCGATGATCACGGCGTCACAGAACGGCGCGAGCGGCAGCGGGTTCGAGAACGTCAGCGGCCCACCCGCGAGGATGAACGGATGACGGCTCGGATCGCGGTCCGACCGCAGCGGCGGGATCGAGGCGGCGTCGAGCATGCGGACGAAGCCGCCGATCTCGATCTCGTACGCGATGCTCGCGGCGACGACCGGGAACTCCTCGAGCGGGCGGAGCGACTCGTAGCTCACGGGCCGAGCTTGCGCGGCGAGATCGTTCTCGGCCTCGTCGTCGAGCACGACGCGCTCGCACGCCATGCCCGAGGTCTCCATGATGGCCCGGTAGATGCGCTGGTAACCGAGCGAGCTCATCGCCGCGCCGTACGGCGACGGATAGGTGAGGGCGATCGTGAAAGGCGCCTGCTTGTCCATCCGCCCTGCCTCGTCGAGCAAACGACCGCGAATGCGGGCCTCGCGGGTGGAGCGGTCGACGAGCTTCAAGCGGCTGTCTTTACGGGTTTTTTCCGGTCCTGCAAGCGGGGCGGTGACCGCTTCACGCGATTTGCGCTGTTTGCAGGATTGTTGCGGGCCGGCGCGTGCAGATCTCCCGGTCACAAGTATAGTGACGCACTTTTTCGGCCCCAGGCCCCCAGAACCCATGAAAATCCGCACGCTTTTCGCTGTCCTTCCCGCCCTCGCGATCCTCAAGCTCACAGCTTGCTCGAGCAGCGAGGACCCCGCCGCCACGGACACGCCGACGGGTGAAGGCGGAGCCGAGGGCTCGGTCAAGCCGGGCGGCGACGGGGGTGACGAGGGTGGCCCGGCAGGCCCGCACGGTAGCTGCAACGTCACGAAGGCCGGCACCGCGGGGGTGCTCGTCACCGGGCGCCTGCTTCTCCCGACCGAGCCGCTCGACGGCGAGGTCCTGATCGACGGCAGCGGCAACATCGTTTGCGTGGCCGCGAGCTGCGCGACGGCGCCGACGTATGTGGACGACGCCGCGAAGTACAAGGCGACCTACGACGCCGCGACGCAGGTCACGTGCGCGAACGCCGTGATCTCGCCCGGCCTCATCAACCCGCACGACCACATCACGTTCGCGAACACGCCGCCGCTGCCGCACGGCGCCGAGCGCTTCGAGCATCGCCACGACTGGCGCAAGGGCATCCGCGGCCACAAGAAGCTCTCGACCTGGGGCACGGGTGGCGCCGGAGCCACGAGCCTCGCCGAGCTCCGCTTCGTCATGAGCGGCACGACCTCCGCGGCGAGCGCCGGCGGTGCGGACGGCCTGATGCGCAACCTCGACAGCACTCCTGCGCAGCTCGAAGGGCTGAAGCTGAAGATCGTCGACTCCGACACGTTCCCGCTGAAGGACTCGACGCCGCCGACGCCGTTCCCGCCGGTCGACTGCGCGGGCTATTCGTCCACGCGCGACACCGCCTCGACTCTGCTCCCGTACGACGGCTTCCTCCCGCACATCGCGGAGGGCGTCGACAAGGCGGCGCACATGGAGTTCCTCTGCCAGGCCGACTCGGCCGATCCGACGCACGTGCTGCTCGCGAAGCAGACGGCCGTCATCCACGGCATCGGTCTCGATGCCACCGACGTCGCGAAGTACCACGGCACGCAGACGGCGCTCATCTGGTCGCCGCGCTCCAACATCGACCTCTACGGAAACACCGCGCCGGTCGTGCTCTACGACCACCTCGGCGTGCAGATCTCGCTCGGCACCGACTGGCTCCCGTCCGGCTCGATGAACATGTCGCGCGAGCTCCGCTGCGCCGACGAGTACAACAAGACGTACCTCGGCAATCACTTCTCCGAGAAGCAGCTCTGGCAGATGGTGACGCAGAACGCGGCGTTCGCGGTCGGCGGACAGAACGTGATGGGCGCGCTCAAGCCCGGGTACGTCGGTGACCTCGCGGTGTTCAGCACCTCGAGCGGCAAGGACTACCGCGCCGTGATCGACGCTGGCGTCGAGGACGTCATCCTCGTTCTCCGTGGCGGCAAGGTGCTCTACGGCGACGAGTCGTTGCTCTCCCAGAAGGGACTCGGCGCCGACACGTGCGACGATCTCGACGTGTGCGGGATCAAGAAGAAGGCCTGCGTGAAGCAGGAGCTCGGGACCATGGACCTCAAGGCGCTCCTCGCGCAGACGGTCAAGAACCCGACCAACAACAACGTCCCCGAGCCGCTCTACCCGCTCTTCTTCTGCAAGGGCATGATCCCGAAGGACGAACCTAGCTGCGTTCCGTCCCGCGGCCCCACGGCCTCGGCGGCGACGGCCTCCTCGTACATGGGGGGCGCGACGGCGGGCGACAAGGACGGCGACGGCATCGACGACCAGAAGGACAACTGCCCGACGGTCTTCAACCCCGTCCGCCCGATGGACGGCGACAAGCAGACCGACACCGACGGCGACGGCATCGGCGACGCGTGCGACAAGTGCCCTCTCGTGGCGGGTGAAGCGTGCACCCCGCCCAGCGGTGACGACCTCGACGACGACGGCGTGCCCAACGGCTCCGACAACTGCCCCGAGCTCGCGAACCCCGACCAGGCCGACGACGACAAGGACGGCAAGGGCAACGCGTGCGATGCGTGTCCGAGCACACCGAACGTCGGTTCGATCGTTTGCGCCGCCGTGTTCACGGTGCAGCAGCTCCGCGATCCCTCGGCTGTGGGGCATCCCGCGGCCGGCTCGGTCCGCGCCCAGGTGAAGGACCTCTACGTCACCGGCCTCCGCACCACCGGGACGATTCGCGGCTTCTACGCGCAGGTCGACAACGGCAGCCTTCCGTTCTCCGGGCTCTTCGTCGAGACCGGCGCCGTCAGCCCGACCGTCTCGGTCGGCAACAAGGTCGACGTCGAAGGCGACTACGAGGAGCCCAACGCGGTGACGACGCTCCGCAACGCGGTCATCAAGGTCACGGGCGTCGCGACGACGTTGCCGTTCTCGCCGAAGGTCTTCACGACTACGGACATCACTTCTGCCGCGAACGCCGAGCCCTACGAGAGCATGCTCTGCGAGATCGACACCGTCACCGTGTCGGTCCTCAACCCGGATGCCCCGAAGGACTTCGACGAGTTCACCATCACCGATGCGAGCGCAGGCGCGCTGCGCGTCGACGACTACCTGTACGACGCGCTCGACAACACGTACGCCGTCGCCACGCCGTTCTCGATGGTGATCGGCGTCTACGGCTTCTCCTTCGCGAACCGGAAGATCTACCCGCGCAGCGCCGCGGATCTCGTGCCCTGACCTACTCGGTCAGGCGGTAGAGCGTGCCGCCTCGCTGTCCGCCCGCGTACAGCTCGTTCTCGAAGACGGCGAGGGGAGCGACGCAGAAGAAGTCACTCACCTCGAAGGGCGACTTCTTGTCCTTGGGGGGCGGCCCGCCGTCCGGCCCGTCGAGCACGCGCGCGATCGACGTCGCGCGGGCGTCCGCCACGCCGTCGTCTGCATCCACGCCGGCCGCGCCGTCGATCGCTCCCCCCGCCAGCTTGTAGAGCCCGCGCTCCGTCAGCACGACGACGGAGTCGCGAAACCGCGTCACGTCGGTCGGCCGCCCCGCGTCGTCCGGCAACGCAATCGCCGCCCATCGATCGCCGTCACTCGTCACCCGTAGCTGCACCCCCGTGTCCCTCGACCACGCCAGCCAGTACAGCCTCGCCGGCGTCACCCTCGTATCCACCCACCACCGCAACGTCCCCGCCGCCCCCGTCCGCGTCACGCGTACGGCGTGCGCATCCCCCTGGCTCAGGATGGGCGCCGGCGCCGCCCCCGCCTCTCTCGACGTGCCCGTGCCGGTGCCCGTGCCCGCTCTCGTCTCGTCTCTCGTCCCGCCACTAGGTGCAAAATACACATAGTCGTTGGGGTCCCTCCCGTCGTAATCCTGGATCCCGGCATAAAGCCGATCCCGAAACCTCACCATGAACGTGAGCCTCCACACCCCGTCCTGCCACGGCCTCGGGTAGTCGACCTCGTACGTCCATCGCGACCCGTCGTCGCTCGCGCGGTGCAGCGCGCCCGGTGACGGCCCGTTCCACGCGCGCTCCTTCGGCGGCACCGACCCCGTCGACGCGTAGAGCCCACCGCGGAACCTCACCACGTCGATCACGTGGTACGCGCGCGGCAACACGCCCGCGCCCGCGCGCCCATCCGCGCTCAGCAGATCCGGCGCTGCAGGCGGCCGGAAGTGAGGCGCGCGCGGCGGCGCGAATCCCCCGTCGCGATCCGAGACGAACACGTATCCCTCGGTCCCGTACTCGACGAGTCCGAGGCCGTTGTACGGCGGGTCGGCGTCGGCGACGAAGAGCCGTCCGCCGATCGCATGCACGCGCAGGAAGCCCTGGCCTGCGCCGCCGCCCTTCGTCGGCTCACCGGGGCGGTTCCAGTCGAAGGCCACCCCGAACGGCTTGGTCGCGTCCTTGCGATAGCGCGTGACGGTCGCGCCGTCGGTTCCGAGCGGCTGGTTCGCGTGCGCGGCGTAGAGCGCACCGCCGAACGGCGTCAGGTCGCAGATGCGCGTGAGCGCGAGCGGCGGCGTTCCGACCTTCTCGAAGTGACCGGAGGTCGGCGCGCTGCCGTTGCCGGGATTCTCGGGATCGTCGTTGCCGTCGTCATCGAGCTGCGTGCGCGCGGCGCTCGCGGCGTCCGCGTCGGGCTTGCCGGCGTCGCCCGAGGCCGCGCCGTCGGTCGTCGTGCCCGCTTCACGCGGCGCGAGGCTCGACCCCGAATCACCCGCGGGCGCGCCCGTGACTGCGCTCCGCGCGCATGCCGCGACCGTCGTGCCGCTGCAGGCGACGAGCGTCAGAAGTGCCGTGAGCCTCGCTGCGCGAAGCGCTACTTGCAGACGCTGTAGCCCTGAAGGCTGCCGCTCGCCGTGCACGTCTTGCTGATGCTCGCGCACTCGTCGACCGGTGCGTCCGGATCGCAGAACCGGACCGCCGTGGTGCCGGGAATCGGGCTGTTGTTGCACGAGGTCGCGCACTGAACCGAGCGGTAGCCCTGGTTCGGGTCGAACGCTCCGCAGCACACCTGGCCGGAGGGGCAGTCGCTCCGGTCGTCGCACTTGATCGGCTGGCCCCCCGCGCACGCCGCGAGCCCGTTGCTCACGCACTCGAACGTCCGGTTGCCGGGGCCGTCGCCGCTGCCCGTCCAGCGCGCGCAACATAGGCTGGAGGTCGTCGCGCAGTAGACCGGAGTGCCGCCGTTGTCCTCGCCGCAGTAGATGCCGGGGCTCTTCCACGTCGCTGCCGAGTCCGCGCCCGCGTCGCTCGTGCCGGAGCTGCCGCTCGAGCCGCTGGAGCCGGACGTTCCGCTGGTTCCGGAGGAGCCGCTGGTTCCGGAGGAGCCACTGGTTCCGGATGTGCCGCTGGTTCCGGAGGAGCCGCTCGTCCCCGACGTACCGCTGCTGCCCGGAGTGGGCTCCGTCGGCGATGTCGACTGATCGGTGGGCGCCGGCGCGAACAGGTCGAGCGAGTTGGCGCCGCTGCAGGCCCCCAGGCACGAAACGGCCGAGAACAGCCCCGAGACGACAAGTACGCCCGCGATGCGCGATTTCATGAGGTCCGTGGTTTACCTCCAATGCTCGAGTTGTCCAACGCCCACCGAGCATTCTCGCGGCTCCTTTCCGTCTCCTGTCGTGTGGCGGCCCCCGACCGTGACCAGGCCCCAAAGATCGCGTGTAAGGGCAGGTAAGCGCACGCGCTTTCCGGCCCTGACGGCGCATGCTAAGGAGGCCGACCCCGAATGGCGCCCACCGACCCGACCGCCCAGAAGGCCGCGCCCATGCCCGGCGAACCCGCGACCGCAGGATCGGCGGATCGCGCGATGGCCGCCCTCGAGCTGGCGGCGGTCGCCTCCGAGAAGGGGCGCGTCATCGAGGTGCTGTCGCCGATCACCGCCGAGGACCTCCGCGTCGCGACGGAGCTCGACGCCAAGGCCGTTCGCGACCGCCTCGATCGCGTCGTCATGGGGGAAGATCCCGAGCTGGGTCTCGACACGCTGCTCGACGTCGGCGCGCTGCGCGTTCTCTTCCCCGAAGTGCACGCGATGGTGGGCTTCGGGGACGCCGAGTGGCGCCACAAGGACGTGTGGAAGCACACGAAGCAGGTCGTCCGTCAGGCCGTGCCGCGCCTCGAGGTGCGCTGGGCATCGCTCTTCCACGACATCGGCAAGACGAAGACGCGCTCGATCAGCCCCGACGGAAAGGTGCATTTTCTGGGGCACGCCGAGGTCGGCACGCGCATGTTCGACAAGCTCGAACGACGCAGCCAGATGTTCTCGCCCGAGCCCGCGCTGCGCGACACGATCCGCTTCCTCGTCCTCCATCACCTCCGCGCGAACCAGTACGACCCGGGTTGGACCGACAGCGCCGTGCGTCGCTTCGCGCGCGAGCTCGGCGAGCACCTCGACGATCTGCTCTGCCTCGCGCGCGCCGACATCACGACCAAGCGCCCCGAGAAGAAGCGCAAAGGCCTCAACCAGATCGAGGAGCTCGCCGGGCGCATCACGCTCCTCGCGGCCGAGGACGCAAAGCAGCCGCCGCTCCCGTCGGGCGTCGGCGACGCCATGATGAAGGCGTTCGGCCTCCCGCCGTCTCGCCTCGTCGGCGAGATCAAGAAGCAGCTCGAAGCGGCGATCGCGAGCGGCGAAATCGAGCCGCACCTCGAGTCCGAGGCTTACGTCGAGCTGATCGCGAAGGACAAGGCGCGCTTCGGGATCGCCTAGCTACCTGAGCGCGCGCGACGTCTGAGCGCGCGCGACGTTTCCCGCGGTCGCGCTACTTCCGCTTCGCGGAACGGAGGCGCTCTTCCAGCGCCGCGATCGTGCGGGCGAGCTGGCCGTCGTGAAGGCACGCGAGGAGGTCGGTCTTGCGGAAGCCAGCCTGCTTGATCTGGTGCGCGGTCGTCAGCTGCTTGAGGAGCGCGAGCGCGCGCTCGTCGCCGTCGCGCTGCGCGCGTTCGAAGTGATTCTTCGCCGCGCAGCTCTGGCCCGCGGCCTGGAGCTCGAGCGCCACCTGGAGCCCGGGGCTCATCTTCGCGCGCTCGCCGCGCGCGAGGACCGCACGCGCATGCGTCGCCGCCTTCGGGTACTGCGCGCCGGAGGTGCCGTAGCCGATGTCGTAGATGTCGTCCCAGCCGACGGTGCCCATCGGACCCTCGAGGACGCTGAAGGCCTCGTCGACCGCGGCCTTCGACTTCTCGTCCTTCGAGCCTTCCTTGAGGGCGGCGTCGCGGATCTCGACGCGGAGCTTCACCTCGGCGCGCACGTCGAGGTTTGCATTCGACTTGAAGACGAGCCCGGCCTCGTGGACGGCCTCCTTCGTGCGATCCGTCGCGCTGTACGCGGTGAACAGCGCACGGTGCACGTCCTCTCGACCTTGCACGGCGTCGCCGAGCTCCTCGAGCCGCTTGATGCCGGAGCCGTAGTCGCCGCGATCGATCATCGCGATGGCTTCCTTCACCTTCTCGTCCGCCGGGGCGTCGGCGAGTGAGGCGCCGCCCTCGGCCGTCACGACGGCGGACCCGTCCGCGCCCGGCGTGACCACGTCGTGGCCGCGGAAGACGTAGATCACCGCGGTGACCATGATGATGATGCCGACGATCCCCGCGAAGAGCGCGATGAGGAACGTCTTACCGCCGAGCAGGCCCTCCACGTGTGCAGGCGATTGCGCGGCGCCGCCCTCGGGCGCGGAGTCCTTCCGGACGCGCTGCGCGGCGAGCGCGGCGAGGTCCGGGTGTTGCGCCGTGATCCCGCTGATGATCCCGGGGTTCGTCGCGAAGCCGCTCGGCGGCGGCGGGAGGAACTTCGCGTCGATGAGGCCGCTGTTCGAGAGCTGCGAGAGGGTGTTGGTGATGGCCTCGATCACCTCCTTCGCGTCGCCGATGCGGTCCGTGGCCTCCTTCGTGAGGAGGCGCGCGACGAGCACCTCGACCTCGAGCGGCACGTTGCAGTCGGGGCACTTCACGATCATCGCCGGGACCGGCGCGGTGACCTGCATTCCGAGGAGAGCCACCTTGCTGTCCGCCTCGAACGGTCGATGCCCGGTGAGCATCTCGTACATGATGATGCCGAGGGCGTAGAGATCGGCGCGCGCGTCGACGGGCTGCCCGAGCGCCTGCTCAGGCGCCATGTACTCTGGCGTGCCGTAGACCATGCCGGCCTGCGTGAGGACGTTCTGCTCGGGCCCCGCGCGATCGTTCGTGCCGAGCTCGCCCATCTGCACCTTGGCGATGCCGAAATCGAGGACCTTCACGAAGTCCGGGTCGCCGTCGCGCTCGACGAGCATGACGTTCTCGGGCTTGAGATCGCGATGGACGATCTTCAGCGAGTGCGCACGCTGGAGCGCGCCGGCCATCTGCCGCGCGATGTGGAGCGAGCGCCCGAGCTCGAGGCGCCCCAGGGCGATGACCTCGCGCAGGCTCGCGCCTTCGACGAACTCGAGAGCGAGGAAGAACGAGCCGTCCTCCAGCTTGCCGAAGTCCGTGGCGGTGACGACGTGCGGGTGATCGATGTGCGCCGCGGCCATCGCCTCGCGCTCGAAGCGCGCGACGACCTCGGGGAGCCGTGTCATCTCCGGGTGGAGCACCTTGATCGCCATGCGCTTGCGCATGAGCGTGTGCTCGGCCTGATAGACGGCGCCCATGCCGCCCTCGCCGAGGAGGCGTTCGATGCGATAGCGATCGCTGATCGTGGTGCCGATGAGCGACTGAGGCCCCGCGACCTTGCCGGGCAGCCGCTCGCTCCTCGGAGCCGGCGCAGACGGCGCGGCCGGCGGGGAGCTCGCGCGTGGCGGCAGCGGCGTACCCGCGCGCGCAGGCCGAGGCTTCTCGTCAGCGGGTCCACTCATTCGATCGGCTCTGCGTGCACGTGGACTCGGTAAGCGGGTAAGACGTGAGGAAAATCAGCGAAAATACGGCCCTCACCGTAGCACTTTTGTGAGCTTGGTGCGGCGGAGAGCGAGATCGCTTTTGCCCACAAAAGACCGCGAGCGCGACCGCAGGAGCGATCGAGGTGCGGTCACAGGTGCGGTCACAGGTGCGGTCACAGGTCTACGAGGACGCCGACCGTCAGCCCGATCGCGAAGCTGTCCGTACCGGGCCAGTCCTCGACCTTCGGCACGCCGTGTCCGTAGACGCTGCCGGTGTGGCCGAACCCGGCACGGGCCCCCAGCTCGGCGCAGAGCTCCCACGGCTTGCGAAGCTTGTAGGATGCACCCAATCCGAAGGGGACCTCGAAGAAGCTCCCGCCCGCGCCTCGCATGTAGCTGTTCGGCCCGAGGGAGGTGCTGCGCTGGTACACGCCTGCGTATCCGAAGCCCACGAACAGCCACAGGCGAACGTCGCCGCGCGGCCACGGCGACATGATCTTCGCGCGGAGACCGCCCCACGTGATGTCGCGCGCCGAGAGCGCGCCGTCGTTGAACGGCGAGATGTCGTGGCCGATGTACCCGCCGACGCGCACGAGCGGCAGGAGCGCGACGTGACCCGTGAGCTGCCCCGCGGGACCGAACCCCGCGACCGGGTCCCCGTTCTGACGATCCGTGAGCACGCGCTTCATCACGCCGAGCTGCGCCGAGGCGTCCCAATGGACCTGCGCGCCGGCACGCGACGTGACGACGAAGAGGGACAGCGCGACGGCGAGCGCCGCGAGGACACGACGCGTCAATGGAGCATCGCTTTCGTGGGCTTCACCAGCGTCGCGAGGCGAGCCCGGAGGTCGGGGATGTCAGGCGCATGCGGCTCGAGCTCGATGACCCGCTGCAGATCGACGCGCGCGACCTCGGTGGCGCCGATGCGCAGCGCGAGCGCGGCCCGCTCGCGGAGCATCCGCGCCGAGTCGGGAACGAGCGTCACGATGCGGTCCACCGCGATGAACGCGCGCGCATGCTCTCCGCGCTTCGCCAGCGTCGACTCGAGGTTCGTGAGCAACCGCACGAGCGTCGCGCGCGACGTGGCGGCCGCGAAGAGCGTCGGGTGCAGCTGCGCGCCTTCTCCGAGCGCGCGACGGAGGAGCGCTGTCGCGGCCTCCTCATCGACGATGCGCCCCGCGCCGAACGGGTCGACGACGATGGGGGCGTCCGCGTCGGGGCTCTCCACGCGGACCAAGAAATGCCCTGGAAAAGCGATTCCTCGTGCGACGAGACCGGCAGAGCGCGCGATCGCGCACCACACGATCGAGAGCGTGATGGGAATGCCGACCTTGCTCGTGAGCACGTCGGAGAGGAGGCTGTTCTTGGGGTCGTAGTAGTCGTCTGCGTTGGCGCGGAAGCCGAGGCTCGTGAAGCGGTCGCTCACGGCGACGACGCGCTCGCGCAGGGGCGTCGCGGCCGCCGCGGGACCTCCGAGGGAAGCGCCGAGCGAGGCGAGCTCGCGGAGGAGCGCGTGCACGTCGAGCCCGTCGTACGTGTCGCGCGAGACGAGCGCGGCGCCGAGCGCCACGTCGAGGTCGTCGTCCGAGAGTTGGGCGAGCTCGTCGAACGACGGCAACCGCGGACTGAGACCGGTCTCGGTTCCCGTCATGGCGCTCGTTCCATGGGTAGAGGGATGCAACGTCCGCCGGCCTTACGCAAGCGACTTGACGCGCCGGCCTTTCCCAAAGAGAAGTGGAACCCCCCATGTCCCAGACCACGGAAAAGCACGCACGCCGCAAGAGTTTCGAGCGATCGCGCGACGTTCATCCCGTCGGGATCACCGGCAAGGAGACGCCTGCCGACATCATCGCGAACATGTTCCCCGCCTACGTGGGCCGGCAGGAGCGCACCGCGTTCGAGCTCATGCGTCGCTCGTCGCAGGACGATTGCTGCACCTTCATGACGATGTCCGGGGCGATGACGCCCGCCGGGCTCCATCAGTCCTGCCTCATTCCGCTCATCGAGCGCGGCCTCGTCGACTCGCTGACGACGACGGGCGCGAACCTCTATCACGATGCGCATCGCATCATCGGTCACCGCATCCGCGAGATCGATCCGAACGCCGGCGACCTCCAGTACCGGCTCGCGCGCATCATTCGCATCTACGACCTCGGCTTCTGGGAGGAGACGCTCCTCGAGACGGACAAGCTGTTCAGCGCCCTCCTGCTGAAGCCCGCCTACCAGAAGAAGATGACGACCACCGAGCTGCACTACCTGCTCGGTCGCGACCTCGCGAAGATCGAGGCGGCGCTCGGCATCCAGAGCCCGTCGCTCCTCTCGACATGCTGGAAATACGGCGTCCCGATCTTCGTCGGCGCCGTCCAGGACGGCTCGATCTTCCTCAACATCGTCAAGCTGAAGAGGCTCTACGGCGACAAGTTCAAGCTCGAGATCGACGTCAACGACGACGTCTTCGAGATGGGCGCCATGCAGCACCACTGCTTCGGCACCCTGAAGAAGAAGATGGCGATCTGGATCCTCGGCGGCGGCGTCCCGAAGAACTACACGCTCCAGGGCGAGCCGCTCCTCGATCAGATCCTCGGCGTCCCGACGCACGGCTTCGATTTCGACGTGCAGCTCTGCGTCGACCCGGTCGACAACGGCGCGCTCAGCTCGTGCCCCGCGGGCGAAGGCCACACGTGGGGCAAGGTCTCGGCCGAGAGCGTGCAGTACGGCTCGATGTACGTGCACTGCGACGTCACCGCGGTCTTCCCGTGGCTCACGTACGCGCTGCTCTCCGACCCACGCATCCACAAGAAGCCGCGCCGTCTGTATGACGCGCGCGGGGCTGCCGTCGCGAACCTCCAGAAGGAGATCGACAAGCGGAAGAAGAAGCTCCTCGCGACCGTCGAGTTCGACCTGCCGAGCAAGACGAGGACGAAGGCGAGGGCCAAGGCGAGCTCCGCGAAGCCGAAGAAGAAGGCCTCGAAGAGCCGTTGATGCGCACGCTCTTCACCGGCACCTCGGTGAACGACTGTCGCGCACGGATCCGTTCGCGCAACGACGTGGTGAACGCGGTGCTCACGGTGCTCGACGAGCCGCAGGTGGACTCGCAGGCCGCGGCCGATGCGCCGCTCCGTGGTGTGCCGTACGTCCTCAAGGACACGTGGGACACCGCCGCGATCACGACGACGGGTGGCTCGTGGAGGCATCGCGCGCGCGTGCCTGTCGTGTCGAGCCACGCGCATCGCGCGCTCGCGGCGGCGGGCGCCGTGCTGCTCGGCAAGTCCAACCTCTGCGATCTGGCGTTCTCGACCGAGAGCGACAACCACCTGCGCGGCCCGGTGCGGAACCCGCACGACCTCGGGCGCACGGCCGGCGGGAGCACGGGGGGCGGCGCAGCGGCCGTCGCCGACGGGATGGCGGCCTTCGACTGGGGCACCGACTTCGGAGGATCGATCCGCGCGCCGTCCGCGTTCTGCGGCGTCGTCGGGATGAGGTTGTCGCACGCCGCGTGGCCCGTTGGGCTCGAGCATTTCCCTCGAATTTCCCCGTTTTTCTGGGATTTCTGCGGGATGGGCCCGCTCACGCGAACGGTCGCCGGGGCTCGCGAGGTCACGCACGCGGTGAGCGGCGCGCTGCGGAGCGATCACGCCCACGTCGCGATGGATCCCGATCGCGTCGTCGTCTACGAGCCGGACGCCGCGCACGAAGGGGAGTGGCCCACCTTCGGCGCGGACGCGCTCCAGCTCCTCGCGAGCTCGGGCGTGAAGGCGGAGATCACGCGCGAGCTACCGTCGCCGACCGAGGTGAATGCACTCTTCACGGAGTACTTCGCGGCGCACTTCAAGGAGTTCATCGCCGGTGACGAACTCCCGCTCGCGCAGGCGCTGCCCGCCGTGCTCCTCGGGCTCCTCAGCAATGGCCGCCTCGACAAGCGTGTCCATCCGAACACCGGGCTTCTCTTCGCAGGCGCTGCGGCGCTCTCGCTCCGCTACCGGAACCGCGCGCGCGCCGCGGCGAAGCTCGTGTCCCTGCGCGCCGACGTTCATGCGATCTGGGCCCGCGGGCACCTGGTCGTGACGCCGACCTGCACGGCTCGCCCGCCGAAGCATGGCCAGGCGGCGTGGGCCTATCGCCTCATGACGTTCTGCAAGCTCGGCAACATGGTCGACGCGACCGGGCTCGCGCTACCTTTCGGGCACTACCGCGTACGAGGTGCGGTCTCGATGCCGCGCTCTCTCCAGATTCTCGGGCCGCCAGGCTCCGAGGACGCCGTGCTTGCGCTGGCCGAGCGGCTCGAGACCGCGGTCGCTCACTCGTAGCCGAGCGTCGCGAGCATCTCGAACATCGCCAGGACCGACGCGGGCGTCGGGTGCTCGAAGACGATCCCGGCCCGAAAGACGGTACGCGCGCGGCCGAGCGCATCGGGCGTCCGGGCAGGGCGGGGCGGATGGGTCCACGCGACGACGGCTTCGAGGACGAGCGGGTCCCACATGGTCGGCGTGGCCAGGGTCACGGAGATCCGATCGCCCGGGAAGAACGCCTCATCTGTCTCGATACCCGCGCCAGCCAGGCTCAGATCGACGACGACGGCGTGCCGTTGGATGCCGGATCGCTGCCCCGCGACCTCAGCCGTGAGTCGCACCTCGCGTCGCTCGTGCGCGCGAAAATGGAAATGCGGCCTGGAACCTGCGGGGGCCAAACGAGGTGGAAGATACCATCTGCCGTCAGCGGTTGGTGTTTTCCAATCCGGGTCGGTTAGGATGGACCCGTCACTGTGGGAGGGGCGCTGCCCGTCCCGACTTCGTGGCCGCCGCGAGATAAAATGAGCCAGGATACGCGTAAGGACAAGCGCGCCAAGGTCGTCAGCCTGAACGTTCGCTACAAGAGCGCGACGGTCGACGAGTTCATCGAGAACCACTCACACGACGTGAGCAAGGGCGGCCTCTTCGTCAAGACGCCCACGCCGTTCCCGCCGGGGACCCTCCTCAAGTTCGAGATCCGGCTCGCGGGCGACAAGAGCGTGATTTCCGGGGTCGGGCGTGTCGTGTGGAAGCGCGAGCCCACGCAGTCCGGGGCAGACAAGCCCGCGGGCATGGGCGTCAAGTTCATCAAGATCGACGACTCCTCTCGCGCCGTCATCGATCGCCTGATCGCGCAGAAGTCGGACGCGGGTAGCGCGTACACCTCCGAGGAGCCCATCGAGGATGCGCCGCCGGGACACCCGTCGACCCTGAAGGGTCTCGTGGCGGCCGCGCCGGTCGAGCCTGCGGCTGCTCCTGGTCCTTCTCCGGTGACGGCCCCGGCCGCCGCGGCGAGCGCGGGCGCAAAGCTCCCCGTGCCGCCGGCCGCGCCGCCGCCCGCGGCCAAGGCTCCCGTCGGAACGGGAACGCTGTCCGGTCCGCGTCCGACGGGCCCCGGTCCGGCGCCCGCACCCGCGCTCCCCAAGTCGGAGCCCAAGCTGCCCGCCGCCGCACCCGCTCCGCAGCCTGCGGCCCCGGCGAACACGCTCGCGTCCACGGTGATGGGCGTCGCCCCGCCGCCCGCAGCGGCTCCGAAGCCCGCTGCGGCTCCTGCGGCCACGATCGCCGCCGCGGCCGTTCCGCCGGCGAAGACCTCCGAGCCCAAGCTCCCGGTCGCGGCTCCGCGTCCGCCGCCGGCTCGCAAGGCCACGATGATGGGCATGGCGCCCGTCGCGCCGACGCCCACGCCTCCGCCGGCTGCCGAACCTGCCGCGGCGGCGCCCAAGGCGGCCGAGCCGATGTTCCCCCGACTCGATCCCGACAGCGGCAGCGAGCCGGTCCGCGATCAGACCGTGATGAAGCAGGCGGCCGAGCTTCTCGAAGAAGCGCTCAAGGAGGCAGGCGGTTCGCTCGAGGAGATCGGACAGAACCCGCTCTTCGGCAAGCAGGGCGACACGTCGCTCCATGAGCAGGGGCCCGTCAGCTCGCGAAGCCAGTCTGGCGACACGATGATCATGCACTCGCCCGCGCCGGGCGATCAGCCTTCGCCGATCTCGTCGCCGCCGCCCGGGCTCGGCGGGCTCAGCCCGAGCGCACCGGCGGTCAGCGAGTCGCACGTGGCGTCGGCCACGCCGGCGGGGTCCGCTGGCTCGTCCACGACCTCCAAGCGGCCCGCGGTGGTCGTCGGAGAGAGGAAGAAGGGCGGCAGCGCCGGTCTCCTCGTCGCGGCGCTGCTTCTCGTCGTGCTCGCCGGCGGCGGCGTCTACGCGTACACGACCGGCATGCTCGCGGGCATCATCGGCTCGCCACCCGCGGTTCCGAGCGCGCAGCCGAGCGCGTCCGCGGCCTCCTCCGGTCCGTCGACGCCTCCGAGCGCGAGCGCCGCAGCGGTCATGGCCGCAGCAGACTCCGGCGCCGAAGCGACGGATGCTTCGGCCGCGAGCACCATCACCGACGCCAGCGCGGGTGCCATGAATGCGTCCGCTGATTCCGGCGCAGGCAAGGTCGGCACCGTGACGAGCGCGGCTGCACCTCCGACGCCGCCGGCTCCCGTTGCGCCGCGTCCGGCTCCCCCGCGTCCGAAGCCGCCGGCACCGACCGCACCGACGACACCGACGGGCGAGACGCCGGCGAGCACGGGCGAAGCGCCTGCTCCCGCGCCGACGCCGACGCCCGTGCCTACACCCAAGAGTGATCCCGCGAACGAGCTGTAGGGCTCGACCGGGCTAGCGGACGGCGTTGTCCAGGATCCTCTGGATGAGCGCCTGGTAGTCGAGCCCGCCCGCCGCGGCCGAGAGCGCGAAGTCGTCGGTCTTCGCGAGGCCGGGGTTCGGGTTCACCTCGA
The DNA here is from genome assembly GCA_025351875.1 of Myxococcales bacterium. Taxonomy (GTDB): domain Bacteria; phylum Myxococcota_A; class Polyangia; order Polyangiales; family Polyangiaceae; genus Labilithrix. The sequence continues at coordinate 42,976 of JANXVA010000276.1, forward strand.
TCACGACGACGTGCCCGTCGGCGGTGAGTCGCGCGTCGAGGCGCATCAGCCCGCGCACCTTGAGGATGCGGTAGACCATGCGCGCGGTCCGCGCGAGCTTCTCGGGCGCGCCCGGCGGAAGCGTCTCGGGCTCGCCGTTCCGGATGGCCCACTTGCGCCGATACGCGTCGTTCCACTTCGCGCGTGAGGTCGCGAAGCGCGGAGCGTCGTCGTCCGTCTCGGCCTTGCCGAAGAACGTCTCGCGTGGAGGGAACGCCAGCGGACGCGGATTGCCGAGGACGCTCACCGTCAGCTCGCGGCCCTCGATGTACTCCTCGATCAGCGCGTCGCACTCGAAGCTCTCGTGGAGGAACTTCGCGCGCTCGAGCGCCTCGGCCTCGTTCTTCGCGTACGAGGCCTTGCTGATGCCGTTGCTCGACTCTTCGCCGAGCGGCTTCACGAACGCGGGGAAGCGGAATTTGCGCAGCTTGCGGAGCGGTCGCGCACGCGTCGACACGACGAAGCCGGCGCTGCGCACTCCGTGGAACGCGAGCACCTTCTTCGCGAGCGCCTTGTCCTTGCAGAGGAGGAGCGACTCGGGCCCAGCACCGGTGTAGCGCACCTTCATCAGCTCGAGCAGCGCCGGAATGTTCGGCTCGTGCGCGCGATCGAGGAAGAACGTCTCGCAGAGGTTGAACACGACATCGGGGCCGAAGCTTGCGATGCGATCGAAC
>JANXVA010000313.1 GCA_025351875.1 Myxococcales bacterium
AACGTGCTCCACTTCATCCACGACGCATGCCGCGCCGTGCTCGACGGCACGCCAGCGCCATCGCTCCTTCCCGCAGTCGGCAACACCGTCACGACGTCACGGCCCGCTCAGCTCGCGGCGTAGGGCCGTGAACGGATACGCGGCACCCCTGACGCGTGCTCCTCGTATCGCTCGAAGCGAAGTGATGCCGATTCGGCGTCGACTCTCTCGTACGTCGGCTACATCGCGGGCGGCGGATTGCTCGCCGGAGCAGCGGTTACCGCGATCGTCCTGTGGCCGCGATCGAAAGAACGCGCCGCCAAGTCGCCGTCGCGTAGCGTTGGCGCGGATGCGGTGGCTCCGATCGTGGGCGGTGGGATGTATGGCGCCGGGCTCGCTGGGCACTTCTGAGACGAGTGGATGGAACGATCATGATGACCACGTCGAAAACTGCTTTCGCGAGTCTTGGGCTTCTCTGCGGTCTGGGCTTCCTGGCCACGGCGTGCCCTGCGGTCCTCGATGATGAGTGTTCCGAGGGCGCGTGCGTCGCGTCACCTGCTGGCGGAGAAGGCGGGATCGACACCGGGACCGAAGGCGGAGCGGTCGTTCCGCCGGGATGCAAGCCCGAGCTCGAGCCCAAAGATTCGGCGCCCTGCATCGTGAATGACTATGGCGTCTTCGTTTCGCCGACCGGAAAGCCCGATGCGGCAGGTACCCGAGAGGCGCCCGTCAACTCGATTGCCAGCGCGCTCAAGAAGCTCGGGAACAAGCCTCGCATCTATGTCTGCAAGGGCTCCTATCTAGAATCCATCGAGCTATCAGCGCCCGTCTCCATCTACGGCGGCTTTGCGTGTGACTCATGGGCGTACTCCGGGGACAAGGCGTCCTTCAACGCTGCAAAGCCCGGCGACTACGCGCTGCGCATACGCGGCGTGAGCGCGGAGGTAACGCTCGCTGACCTGCAGCTCACCGCAATGCCCGGAGACGCGACGAACCTGTCGAGCATTGCCGGTTTCGTCAGTGACTCGCCGAAGGTCATCATGCGACGCATCGCGCTTGTCGCGGGTGGAGGTCATGTCGGAGCCGACGGGGCTAAAGGCACGATGGGAGTGCCGACGCCAAGCGATCTGAATGGCAACGATCCTTTGGCGGAAGCAGCTGGTGGCACCGGAGGAGCGGCGAAGTCGTGCACGTGCTCCAGTGGAGGATCGAGCAAGGGTGGACGCGGTGGGAATGAGACTGGAATCAACAACGGCGGTTTGGCGGGTGAGACTGCGATGGCTAGTCCAATGCCGCCAACAGCGACGGGGGCCGGGCAGACGTCACTCGAATGCCAGGGCGCGGTTGTCTTTCCAAGGGCAGGCTCGAATGCGACCGCAGGCGATGACGCGGTATCGCCTACGGCTGCTGGGGACCTCACGAAGGACGGCTGGAAACCGGCCGACGGCGCGTCGGGAATTTCGGGAAAGCCCGGCCAAGGCGGTGGTGGCGCGGGTGGGAATCCTGGAGGAATTAGCCCCGGCGGTGGAGGCAGCGGCGGTTGCGGCGGTTGTGGCGGAACGGGCGGCGGCGGTGGCATCGCAGGCGGAAGCAGCATTGCACTGCTCGCATTCAATGCACCCGTGAAGTTCGAGAGTTCGACGCTCGCGGCGGCGAACGCAGGAGCAGGGGGTATCGGCAAGACCGGCGGAGGCCCCCAGGTTGGCGGTTCCGGAGGCCTTAGGTCGGGCAGCTGCTCGGGAGCGTCCGGTGGAACCGGAGGCGCTGGCGGTGCCGGAGGCGGCGGCTCGGGCGGTGTCTCGGCAGGCATCCTTTACAAGAACGGCGCGCCAATCACCGACCCCTCAACCGACGACACCATCACGATCGGCACAGCTGGTCCGGCCGGCGCGGGCGGCATCGCCCAGACCAACGACGGCAAGGCCGGGGACGCGAAGAAGATCTTCTCGCTCTAGTGAAGCGGAGGATCGAGGGCGGCGTGTGGCTTGGGCCGACATCTAGGCGAGCGTTGGCTACGCGGAACCCGCAATGGGCAAGCGGCCGATTCCGCGCAATAGTTGTTGAGAGCGGTCGAACCGCATCACGCGCATGAACCGAGCCCTCGCCACCACCAAGCACGCGACGCTCGCGTCGAGCCCTCGAGCCGACGCGCGGGCCGACCGCGCGGTGCCGGAGAGGCAGCGAGCCTACGGCCTACGCACCTCGCCGGGCCGCGACGACGATG
>JANXVA010000295.1 GCA_025351875.1 Myxococcales bacterium
GGAGCGTCGTCGTGACCGCCTCGCCCGGCCTCGCCTCCGGCGGTTCGATGCGCACCGCGAGGACCTGGGTGCGGTCGACGAGCGACTCGCGCTCGCCGAAGTCCGGCTTGCACGACGGCACGATCGCGGCGACGCAGAGGCCCACGGAGACGATGCCGAGCGCCTTCATCAGAACTCGAGCCTCCCGCCGACGACGGCGATCGTCGGCAAGCTCGTGATGGTGCTCCGCTGGCGGAAGCTCGCCGAGTAGACGATCTCCTCGGCGTTCTCGCGGTTCGTGATGTTCTGCACGTCTGCGAAGAGCACGAGTCGCGCGACCTCGCCGAGCGCGAAGGAGCGCTCGACGCGGAGATCGATCTGCCAGAACGCCGGGATGCGGATCGAATTCTGCGACCCGAACACCGGATCGTAGCGGTCGCTCCGCGCGTCGTAGGTGCTGCCGATCACCGGCGTGCGCGGGTTGCCCGACGCGTAGCGGAAGCGTGCTCCGAAGGCCCAGCGGCCGAGCTCCTGGCTCGCGACGACCGAGAGGACCTGCGGCTGATCGAAGTCGAACGCCCGCCACGCCTCGTCGCCCTCGAACCGTCGCTCGCTCCTGCTGATCGCGTAGGAGACCCAGCCGAAGAAGCCCTCCCAGAGCTCCTGACGCAGGAGGAACTGCACGCCATAACTTCGGCCTTCGCCGTTCTGCGTCAGCGCCCGCGCCAGGAGCGGGTTGGTGAGCCGGCTGCGCACGACGAGGTCCTTCATCGTCTTGCGGAACGCGACGACCTCGGCGGACAGCGTCCGGGTGATGCGCAGCGATTCGCCGACGGTCACGTGCGTCGCGCGCGAGAGAGCGAGGTCGGGCGTGCCGAACACTGGCGAGAGATCCTCGGGCTCGGGCGCCTGGTGGTAGGTGCCGTAGGCGGCGCTCAGCGCGAGACGCGGTCCGACCTCCCATCGCGCGGCGAGGCGCGGCGCGATGGCCGTCTCGAGGCGCGAGAAGCCGATGCTCGGCGTCTGACCGACGCGCGGCGTCTTGCGGCTGCCCTCGATCAGGAACGCGTCGAAGCGCACGCCGGGGGTGACGGTCACCGGACCGAGGTGGACGTCGGCGTACGCGTGCGGCGCGACGTCGACGATGTTCGTGTGCCACGTATCGGCGGCGTATTCGTCGCCCGGGGGCTGCCCGAAGACGGCGACGTCACCCTCGCGGGGCGGGAGGGTGAGCGAGCCCTCGCGGGCGAGGTCGGAGTCCGAGCCGAGCGCATCGAGGCCGGTCGTGAGCGAGACGGCCGAGCTCAGCTTCGAACGCAGCGATGCGCGCACGCCGTAGCGTGTCGAGTCGATGTCGAGGCGCGCGGGAGTCGCGCCGAAGCGCTGGACGAGCTGGCTCGAGTCGCGTCCGAAGAATGGCGTCACGATCGCGGTGTCCCCGTTCTCGGAGACGTTCGCGTAGCGCAGGTAAGCGCGCCAGAAGCCCGTGTGGTTTCCCTCGGAGCGCGTGCTCGCGGGGTCGGGCGAGGGGACGGTGCGTGTGAGTCCGTCGGTCGCGCCGAGAACGACCGCGTCGACTGTCTCGCGCTTGCGCAGATCGAGCGTCGCCTTGATCTGGCCGTCGCGGTAGCGCGGGATGGGAAAGAAATCGCCGACGTCGGGTGCGCTCGTCGCGGCGAGGATGCGGTCGAGCCAGCTCTGTCGCGCGGCGACGGCGATGCGCGCGCGGTCCGACAGTTCGGTGGAGACGAGGGCGGAGCCGTCGAGCGTGTCGGCGCCCACGTAGCCGTGTGTGCCGCGAGGGAGCGCGCGCGTCTCGACCCGAACGAGGCCGCCGAGGCCGCGCCCGTACTCGGCGCCGAACGCGCCGGGCACGAGGTCGATGCTGGAGACGAGGTCCGAGTTGATGACCGAACGAAGGCCGCTGCCGTGATACAGGGCGGGGATGTCGACGCCGTCGACGTAGATTCGCGTGTCGCGCGGAGCCGAGCCCCACACCACGATCTGACCCGAGGCGACCGGGGGCCGCGAGACACCGGGGAGGTTCTGGACGACCTTCAGGACGTCGCCCTGCGTGCCGGCGACGCGTCTGGCTTGTTCGGCGCGGATGGTCGTCTGGTTGGTTTCGCGGCGGGCGTGAGGGCGTCCGCGGACCTCGATCGTATCGGGAGGGGCGGCTGGTGGCGGAGAGGGAGAAGGAGGAGGAGGGAGATCGGGCACGGGCACGGGCACGGGCACGTCGAGAGGGGGTGGGGCGGGCGGTGGGGTGATGGTGAACGAGTAGCGGTAGGTGATTTTTGCGGGGGAAGGATGGTCGTCGACCTCGGCGGGATCGAAGGTGAAGCGCCGGGCTGCGGCGAGGGCAGCGGCGTCGAAGTCGGGGCCGGCGGATTCGGCGACGGTGACGTTGTTGACCGTGCCCGTCGCGGAGATCTCGATGGTGAGGACGACCGAGGCCTCGACGCCCGCGAGCTTCTGCGCGGGCGGGTAGTCGGCCTCGACGAACTTCGTGAGGTGCGGGAGCTTCGTCACCTTGCGGCGGGCCGGCTGGCCGCCGACGTCCGTACCGCGCTGCTGCGCGCCGGAAAGATGTACAGTGCACGCGATGGCGCTCGCGATCGCGAGGCTCGCGGTGTGGCGCAGGACGCGTGCCATCTAGGGGACGTCGAGCCCGAGCGCCAGCACCCCCGCGCCGCGATCGTGCGAGAAACGCGTGTCGTATTCGGTGGAGGCGCCCTCCGCCGCGCCGATGCTCGCGCCGTCGAGGAATCCCTCGACGCGCCATCGCGCCCCCGCGGCCTTGCAGAGCGAGAACGTGTCGACCCGCACGACGTAATGCCCGCTGGGCGGCTTGTCCGCGTAGACGATGTTCTCTGCGTGGCGGCCGTCCGGCACGCACTCGGCGTTCGAGTCGAAATCGAGAATGCCGCCGGGATGCGGTGTGTTCGGCGGCTCGGGGCTCGCGCCTGGAGGAGGCGGTTCGTACGAGTTGATGTTGCGCTTCCAGATCTCGACCCCGCGCGGATCGACGACATGAAGATCGAGGTCGGCGTCGTCGTCCCACGTGAGCGAGATGACGAAGCGGCCGACCGGTCGCGGGACCGGCGTCACGTCGAGCAGCCTCGCGAAGGAGGCGCCGAAGTGGCCGGTGCCGTCGACGGCGCGCGCGAGGAACGTCCGCGTTCCGACCGGGAGCCTCGACGAAAACGCCAGGTCCGCCGCGAAGGTCGGAAAGCCGGGCGCCGTCACGTCCGGCAACCCGGCCGGCACGATCCAGTATCCGCTGTCGCCCTCGATCGCCAGCGCCACGGCCGTCGCCGACGCGTCCATCACGCCCGAGCAGGTGCGCGCCACCGAGCCCGGATGAACGATGGGCGAGACCGCGACGGCCTTCACCGGCGGCCCGCTCGCATCGGCGGGCATGTCACCTCGGAAGAACTGCCCGCCCTTCACCTGCAGCTGCGCGTCGCTCGCCGCATCGGGCTGCGTGCGATCATCGCAGGACGCGAGAGACGCGGCGACCACCACGAGTACCTGCACGGAGCGCGCGGTGGGGTGGCCCATCAGAAACCCACCACCGCGCGCACGGTGAAGGCGTCGTCCGCGAGCGTGGTCGGCGCGCCGGTCACGTCGCGCCCCAGCGAGTTCTTGCGGTGATCGTACTCGCCGACGAGGCGCGCCTTCTTCCACCGCAAGGTCGCCATGAACGCCCACGTCGACAGGCTCGAGTCTCGCGGCACGAGCGCAAAGGGCCGCTGGTCGCGGGCGTCGGCGTCCGGATCGAAGGTGTCGTACCGGACGCCCACGAGCGCCCATTGCGTGATCTCCTGCGTCACGGCCACGTACCAGCCGCGCTCGCGGAGATCGCGCGATCGAGCCACCGGATCGGCGGTGAACGTCGCGCGATCGAGGTTCTTCGCGCGCACGATTTCCGCGCGGAGCGCGAGGTCTCCGAGCACGGGGAGCTTCATGCGCGCGCGCGCGTCAGCACCGAGCGCGAACCGCTGGAAGCCTTCGGAGGGAGTTGCTGGCGAGCCGGAAAGCACCTGCAGCTCGGTCTGCTGGACCTGCCCGTCCTCGTTCTGGTCGCGCCACACGAGCTGGTCCTTCGACGGCGACGTACCCTTGTGGAAGCCACGCCCGGTGAGCCCCGAGAAGCCAAGATCGAAGCGCACGCCGTCGGTCACCTCGGTCGACCCGCCCACGCGGAAGACGAGGTCCTTGCTCTTGTTGGGATCGCGCCCGGGGAAGGTGCTCTCGCCGATGGGATCTCCGTTCATGATCCCGAGCGCATAGTTCACGAACCGATAGCCGCCGAGCACGCGCACGCCGAGATCGTACGACTGCGGCACGAGCTCGCTCGACATCGTGGTGCGCTCGAGAAACGGTCGCTGGTTCTCGAGCTCGGCGACGTCGAAGCCGAACGGTGTGACGAGGAGGCCCGCAGAGACGATGACGAACGGCTCGTCCGCGCTCGACTGCGCGATGGCAGCGGGGCCGCGATACTCGGTGCTCGTCGGCCACTTGAGCGAGGCCTCGGCGTTCCAGGGGCGTACCTGAGGTCCACGGATCGTGTTGGCGTCGAGATCGAACGCGCCGTGCACGAGCCCTTGATCGGACTCGAGCCGGATGCGCGCGCGCCGCACGAGGAAGCGGTCCTCGTTGAGCGGCTCGCCGGTCGCGGTGTTCACCTCGTTTTGCGACGTCTCACGGAAGGCGACCCAGTCGAGGTGGACGTAGCCGCTGATGACGAGATCCGGGGACGTGACACGCTTGCGGGGCTCGGGCGATGCTTTCGGGACACGCGCCTCGAGCTCCGCGATCGCCCTCTGCTGCGCGGCGACGGCGTCGCGGAGCTGCGCGAGCTCGACCTCGGTCGGGCTCGGGGCAGGGGGCGGAGGGGTCTCTTCGGCGCGCGCGTTCGTCGTCGCGAGCGTGAGCGCGCCGACCATCGCAACCTTCGCGAGGGTCGCAGCAAGCGTGGTTCGGCGAGGCTTCGTCAGTCGCACCGCCCCTACTCTACGGGAGCGGGGGCAGTCCGCCGTCGGCCGCGAGCAGGGGTAGGGTCGGATTTTTCGTGATCTTCACCGCGTCGGTACAGGCGTTGATGATCTCGAGGTGGGTTTTCGGGTTCAGGTAGCAGTCGCTGGGCGCGCCGTCGGGCAGCGTGGGCCCGCCGCCGTCCATTCCGGGAAGGGGCCCGCCGCCGTCGACAACGGGCGGGGGGCCGCCGCTATCGATGGTCGGGTTCGGCTCCTTCACGGCGTTGCTGCCGTCGTCGCACGCCACGAAGCCAATGGCGGACATCGAGGCGAGGACGGCGAGCACCACGATAGGCTTGCGAGCACCCATCACCGCACCTCGCAAAAGCCGCGGCGGCACTTGCCGGCACCGCATGTGGAGTCATCGACGCACTTCGAGCACTTGGTGGTGCTCTGCGGCGCCTTCGCATCGAAGTAGCAATTGCATGGTTCGGGCGGGGCGAAGAGCGAGAGGTCTCCGCCGTCGAAGGCGCGCTGCACGCCCATCGCGCACTCCGGGACGAGCCCCGCCGCGATGACCTGGTCGAGCCCGTTCACGTCGGCGTCGGTGCGCGCGCCAAAGACGAGGTCGATGACTCGCTGCACGTTGGCGTCGGTCGCCTTGCCGGTGCCAGCGTCGATGCGCGTGATGTACGGGGTCGGCGCCCAGGGGAGATAATGCCCGTCGCGGACGTTCTTCTTGTCGAAGCTCGTCGCGCTGAAGTCCGGGAAGTAGGCGTAGCGCTGCCCGAAGCCCTTGAAGGCGAGGAGCTTCACCAGGTTCCGGGCGCCGTCGTACACCTCCGTACCCATCAGGCCGATCGTCGGCTCGGGGTTGCCCGAGGTCGCCACGAAATTCAGAACCTCGGTCGACGTGTTGCCCGTGGGGACGGTGCCCTTGAGCTGCGAGCCCTTGAGACCCATCGCCGCCGCGCAGGTGAGCGCGGTGCTCGCGGTTGGACCGCGACTGTACCGAAGCGCCTGGTCGACCCATGGCGGGGCCATTCCGGTCGCCTGCGGGAAGCCATAGGCGAGGTAGCCCTCCTGCGCGGTGATCGCGATCTGCGAGCTCGCGCCAGGCACGATGAACCCATAGGACTGCACGGGCCCGTTCGCGATCGCGAGGCCGGGCGGCGGGGTCGCGGGTAGGTTCGTGCAGCTCGAGAGGAACGTCGCGCCGATGCCGAGATTGATGGTGACGCCGCCAGCGTCCGCGTCGCACGAGGGGCTCACCGAGAGCGGCGTCCAGGTCGGATCCTCGGCGGGCGACGGGATGTACTTGATGGGGATCGCGTCCGTCATCATCAGGTTGGGCGTGTACATGTCGAGCGCGAGGTCGCACGTGCGCCGGTTCTTGTAGACGAGGCGGACGGGCGTAGCGGACTTGATGAGCTGCGCGCCGAGCTTCTTGACGAGCGGCTCCTGCGTGTCGCCGTTCTCGATGTAGACGATGGGCTGCGCGCCGAGCGCCGAGCACAGCGCAGCCTCCGCAGGCTTTGCGAGCCCCACGCCAGCGGCGACCACCGCCACCGTCATCGCTCGTAGGTTCGTTCGCATCTCGGAAGGCTGTCACGAGGGGGCATTCCACGGTCCCCACAGTTTGGTGAACTCGTGACTCCGAGAGTTGACCTCGGTGTAACAACTGCGTCCGAGCACGCGTCCGATGCCCCCGTTACGATCGAATTGATGGCGCTCACTCGCATGACGTTCGTTCGCTCGATGCTCGTCGTCACGCTCGGAGTCGCTCTCTCGACCGGCCTCGCATGCAGCAGCAGCAGCGGTGGCGGCAAAGGCGATGGGACCGGCGGCGGCACGGGCGGCGGCGGCGGCGCTGACGCGGCCGCGGAGGCGGCGACCGAGGCGGGCGCCGTCACCGGCACGAAGGCGAACGGCGCGAGC
>JANXVA010000330.1 GCA_025351875.1 Myxococcales bacterium
CGGAACTGCTCGAGCACGACGTCGTAGCAGCGCGCGAGGCGGAGGAGCGCCTCCTTCCCCTTCGGCTTCTTCAGGTCGATCATCGCGCTCCGCTTGTTGCGGTTGAGCGCGAGGAAGATCGACGAGGTCGCGTCCGCGCCGCTGCCGGACTGCGGGGGCATCACGCGGAGGTAGTCACCGCCCGACGTGTCCTCGACCTTGTCGACATCGGCGCCGAGATCGGCGAGCACGAGCGACGCGAGCGGCCCCGGGAGGAGCCGCGACAGGTCGAGGACCTTGATGCCCTGAAGGGGCAACACCCCGTTTCAGGCCTTGTAGCTGAAGAGCTTCTGGAGCTTCATCGCGAGCATCTGGTTGCCCGCAACCTTGAGCTTGCCCGCAAAGAACAGCTGCATGCCGTTCGCCTGGGGGTTCTCGACCAGCTTCTGGAAGTCCTCCGCGGCGATCGTGATCGTGCAGTCGGCGTCGGCGGTGCCGGCCTTGCAGACGGGGCCCGTCGACGTGACGTCGATGTTCCACTCGCCTTCGCCGGTCACGTTCATCTGGTACTTCGCGCCGATGGTCCGAGCGTCCTCGGCGTTCGCGGTGAGGGAAGCGGGGAGCTCCTCGTTGAACAGCTTCTTGATGTCGACGGCCATCGGATCCTCCTGGGGAATCTATCGCGCGAGCAAAAGTGAATCGCGGTTCAGCGGAGTACCAAGCCGCCAAGTGCCCGTCAAGGCTCGCCCGAGATGCGACTCTCAGAGCGGGTTGCAGGGACCGTCGCAGAACGGCATGACGATGCCGTCGCGAAACCACTTGTCCTGCTGGAGGTAGCTTGGCTCGAGGAGCCTCGGCTTGCCGTGCGGATCCTCGCTCTCGGTCGCGTCGGGCGGGTAGTTCTGGAGCGGGACGGGGGGCAGGCCGAAGTCGTACTCGACCATCACCGAGCCGGTGAGGGGACCGTCGGCTTCCTCGACGCCGAAGATCGCGCGGTTGACCGGGCGCAGGTTCTTCGCGCCGAGCGTGCGCGCCATGAAGTGCGCGCCGAGCGGCGAGACCTGATGATCGCCGATCGCCACGTGCATGAGCACCTCGTGGGCCGGCGTCCCCGGATGCATGTCGTTCCGGATGTAGGGGACCCAGCCGTTCGGCTCGGTGCGATCCCACCAGAGCTGCATGAGCGCGAGGACGAGCTGCGCGTCGACCGCGCTCGGATAGGCCGCGCGGAGCAGGAACTTGTAGCCGGCGAAGTCGCTGCTTCGGTCGAGCAAGAGCGTGTAGGGCATGCCCGGGACACCGAGGAGGCCGCGCGTGACGTCGGTGGAGAGAGACATGTACGTACCGCCGAAGATGCCGCCCTGGCTGTCGCCGCGGTAGTGCGCGCGGGTCGCGTCGATGGCGCTCTTGCCCGCGACCTGCACGCGTGGATCGCGCGTGAAGCGCCCCTTCATCATGCGCATGACGAGCAGCTGGTTCAGCATGCCCTGATGCTGTCGATCGACGGCGCCGCGGAAGAGCGTGATGTCGTCGCTCACCGATTTGAGGACCGTGTCGACGTCCTCGTGCGCCATCCCGATCATGTCGACCGCGAAGCCGATGTAGTGGAACCGTTCGCAGAAGATCGCCAGCTGGCCGCCGCTCGCCTCGTCCTTGCTGCCGAGCAGACCGTGACCGTTCTGGAGGAGCCCCATCGGGACGCCGTCCCCGATGCTGTTCGGGATGTGGATCACGAAATCGTAATCGGCGGTCCCGTTCTGCTTCGGGAGGCCGTCGGGCCCGAAGACGAGCCGCCCTCCGGGGCCCGGCTTGTCGAGGTAGAGCGGCACCGTCATGTGCCCGGTCAGGCGCACGAGGATGTGCTCGTTGGGTTTGTCCTCGACCTTGGTGATCACGTACTCCGGGCCGTCGGCGCCGACCGTGGCGAGCGCGTCGTCGCGCATGAAGAGCAGCGGCGCCGTCGTGTTCTTGCGGCTCGCGGTGGTGTAATCCCAGGCGAGCTGGAGGTCCTTGCGCGGCGTGCCGTGCGCCTCGAGGCGCGCGAAGACGTCGTCGTAGAGGGCGCGTCGGCGGCGCACCGAGGCGTCGTCGCTCGGCGAGCCGTCGCGCAGCGCGAGGAACGCGGCGCTCGGGTCGACGTCCTTGCCCTCGGCGTTCTTCACATGGCGCACGGCGACGATGTAGCGATGCGCGTCCTTCAGGCGAACGACGGGATGAAGAATGAGCGCCGTGTCGTCGTCACTTCGGCCGCCGCTGTCGACGTCGACGAAGTGAGGGATGCGCTCGCCGCTCTCGGCGTCCATGAGGAGGGTCGGCGCGTTCGGCTCGACCGACGCGGCGATCGAATCGGGCGTGGGCAGCCCCGCCGGGGTCGCTCCGAGGAGCATGAAGAGCGAGGCGGCGCCGGGGGAGAAGCCGTCGCGATCCTGGAAGAGCGACCCGTCGATCGGTGTCGTGCCGTGGAGGGGAGGGAGCGTGGCTCTACCGAAGGTGACCTTGCCGTCGACCAGCCAGACGTTCGAGGGAAACGGCAGACCGCAGTGGCCGGGCACGATGGGATCGCAGTCGGCGCCGAGGAGCGGTAGCCCGCCGGTCGGCTCGACGGTCGGCGGCGACTCCGACGCCGACGAGGACGAGCAAGAGGCCGCGAGAACCAGGGCGAGCAAGAGTGGGTTGGGCCTCAAAGCGGTCGCACCCTAGCGGAGAAAATTTACGGTGTAAAACGATGCGCCCGCGCCCCGTTGACGTACCCTCGAGGCGTGCTCGTTCGACGACCTCACGCGCTCCTCGTGCTCGGGCTGGCGGTGCTGCTGGTCCCGGCCTTCGCCGTGGCATGCAAGAAGACGACGGCGATGACCGCGATGGGATGCGAGGTCGTCCACTCGAGCGCGACAGCCGCGATGGACGCGGCGGAGCACGAGGCCCACGCCACCTCGAAGTGCGACGCAGACTCGGAGTGCGTCGAATCGCCGGGCGCGAAATGCCTCTACGGATGCTTCGGTCATGCGATCCCGAAGCGCGCAGCCTCCTCGTTTGCCGCGGCGGTCCGTAAGGTCGACGCCGAGGACTGCAAGCGATGGACCGACGGCAACTGTGACGTCCTCGCGCCGCGAAGCATGCCCTCGTGCGCGCGATACGTACCGCGCTGCAAAGACCACCACTGCGCGATGGTTTACCCGGAGTAACCGACCGCTACGCTACGCCGAGACGGTCCGCCGTGGTCTCGAAGCGAACGCTGACCGCGCTACGGCGACGAGGGCTTCTGCGGCTCGCCTGACGGAGGGGACGCGCGGCCACTCGGCGGCGCGCTCGCGATGCGCCGTGCGTCCCGTCGCGAGGTCGCGAGGTCGCGAGGAGACAGAGAGTCGCGCGGCAATCGCCGGCGCCGACATGTCCACGGGCTCACTCATCGCTGTCTCCTCCCGTGAGCCGCTCGATGTCGGCAGAGCCTGCATTCGTCCCGCGATGCGCTTCATGGCGAGGAGCCCGTCGCGCGAGACGACGGTGAGCGTGGTGCCTTCCCACGCGCAGCTCTCCCGATCGGCCCACACCGTCTCGTACGCAGGACCGACAAGGAGAAAATCGATGTCACCTCGTGCGCCGTGGCGCGAACCACCGCACCAGACGTGCGGTCAGCCGTCGTGGCAGAAGCCGAACGAGTCGCCGGTCTTCGTGAAGCAGAAGCCCTTGTTGGCTCCGCAATCGTGCGTCGGGTCGCAGAGCGTGTGGCACTTCGAGTCGTTCACGCCCTCGCCAACGTCCGGGAAGAAGATGCAGTCGGCGTTGGCGCCGCAGGAGGCCGGGTCGTTCACGCAGCTGGCGAGCAGCGCGGTCGCGCCCGTCGGCTTGCAGAAGGTGAGCGGTGACGTCTGCGTCACGCTCGCTTGTTCAGGGACGCGCGAGCATGTGAACCCCCCCGCGCAGTCGGTGCCGTAGGGCTTGCACGTCGGGACGCACGCGCCCGGGGGCGTGCCCGCAGTGAGGATCACGCAGCCGCTCTTCGGCGTCCCCGTGCACGTTGCGTCGCTCGTGCAGCCCGGCCGACACACGGGAGATGCGCGGCCGATGTCCGTGCAGAACTCGCCGGCCTTGCAGTCGGTCTTCGCGGGGTCGCACGCCTTCTCGGCGACCGCGCCGTCGTTCGTCGAGCCATCGCGGCCGCTGGTCCCGCTGGTCCCGCTGGTCCCGCTCGTTCCGCTGGTGCCGCTCTCCGCGAATCCGCTCGAGCCGCTCGAGCCGGCGTCGTCACCGCCGCCACCCGAGTCACTCGACGAGCACGCGACGACGAGCGCGCACGCACCGAGCGCGGTTCCGAGGAAGATACCGACCGACCGAGAAGCAAGCGCCTGCATTGGGGCTACAGGGTACGGCGAGAACGCTCCTCGCGCCCGGGGGGGGGAACGTTTTCCGCGCAACTCCTCGGGGAAGTGGTCGACCTCCCTCCAGACGCGCGATTTCCGCGCCGCCTGTCCGGAGGAGCGAACCAAGATGAGCGATGTCAGCGCGTGCGGTAGCCGAACCATCCACTTCAGCCGTGAGGACGAGGACGACCTCCGCAAGGAGCCGACCACGGGTGCGATCCTCGAAAAGGCTCGACTGGACGCCCACGTGGGCGGTCCGCGCGTCGACGTCCGCGGCGACGACAAGACCTGGCGAGCGACGAAGGAGGAGCAGCAACACGTCGGGGTCGGCGGCGGGCTCTCCATTGGCCATGCAGCCGTCGAAGGCGTGCACATCGCCGAGTTTCATGCGGTCGAGACGTTCACGGCCGCCGGCATCGGCGCCAGCATCGGCGCGGCCGCGGTGGTGGGAGGCGCGGTCGTCGGCCTCGCCCTCGGCGTGCACGAGTGGCTGGAGGCGTACCAGAAGGGCGACGAGCGGCGCGCGGCGCTCGCCAAGGACGAAGTGCACGTCGCCATGCTCACGCATCTCTCGCTGCCTCAGGGCTACAAGGAAGCGCAGCTCGCGGAGCGCGGCCAGGCCGGCCGCGGCTCGGAGAGCATCGCCGCGAAGATGGCGACTCCGCTGGCGACGGTCGACAAGCCGCTCGTCGCCGTCATGCAACACCACGCCGATCTCGGGATGCACGCGGCGCGCGACTTCATCGAGTCGGGCGTATCGAAGGAGAAGTTCCTCGCCACGCATCCAGCGATCGCCGAGGGGTACAAGAAGGACCCTGCGTTCCACGACGGGTTCGACTCGCTCGTGTGGGCGAAGGAGCAGACATCCACTCCCAGCCTCTACACCGATGCGCTCGCTTCGGTCGCGAGCCGCGACTGCCGGTACGCCCAGAGCTCAGTGAGCTTCAAGCTGTGATGAGCACTCCGTATCGAGGGACCACGTCTACGACCGACGACGCCTCCGAAGCATGTGAGGTCGAGGCATTCGCCCGAGCGATGCATGCCGAGCGTCGCGTATGGGGAAACGAGCACTTCGGCAAGCTGGTCTTCTGCTTGTTCGTCGTCTCTTCCTACACGCTGCTGACCGCACTGATGTTCTTCGAGACCGATGCGCGTAGCGGCGCGCTGGTCTGCTTGCTGACCGTGCCGCTCTACGTGGCATCCGGCGTTCGTTCCTTCACGCTGTGGCGCCGTGGTCTCTCCGAACGGCGTCGGGTGGCGGCCAGGACTTCGCGGCACGCCTGACTATTCGCAGGAGGCAGGCGGCGCGTACGGAGGCTGCGCGTCGATGTCCTTCTTCGTGACGATGCCCGTCCTCGCGACGCGCGCGTACACCTGCGTGCTCGGACGCGCGGTGCGCGCGCCGGTGACGCGGTCGACGGTGTGCAGTCCGAAGCGCGGGCAGAAGCCGCTCGCCCACTCGAAGTTGTCGAGGAGTGACCAGTAGAAGTAGCCGCGGATGTCGATGCCATCGGCCTTGGCGCGCCCGAGCTCGTAGAGGTGCTCGAGGAGGAAGCGCGCACGATTCGCGTCTGCGCTATCGGCGATGCCGTTCTCGGTGATCACGATCGGAAGCGCGTACGTCTTGGCCTCGTCGAGCACCAGGCGGAAGCCCTTCGGATAGATGTCCCAGTGGAAATCGGTCTTCGGGCGATCGTTGGGGAGCCGATCGTTCTTGATGAACGCGTTGATGATCGGCAGCTGCAGCCCGTTCACGGTGGCCCATATCGCCGAGTAGTAGTTGATGCCGATGTAGTTGGAGCGACCGACCAGCTCGGGGTCGACCATCTTGTCGTTCGGGCCGTCGAGCTTGCCGTCGAAGTCGTCGTCCCACTGGCCGCGCACGACGGCGTTCAGGATCCAGTGGTTGTTGATGTAGCGAACGCGATCGGCGGCGGCGACGTCGTCGGGGTAGGTCGGATCTTCCGGCTCCACGGCCGGCGTGTTGTGGACGATGCCGACCATCGACGGCTTGCCATCGCCGTCGGCGTCGACCTTGTCTGCGGACTTGATGCCGTCGAAGCACTTGGCGTGGGCGCGCGCCTCGTTCTTGCCGGCCGTGAGCGCGCGATCGACCGCGAGGAGCAGCCCCGGCGGGAAGCTGCCCTGGATGTAGCCGGCGATCGGCGCGACGAGCGGCTCGTTGATCGTCCCCCACCAATCGACGTCCTTGCCCCAGCGCGCCGCCGCACGCTTGCACCACGTGCCGAACATAGAGACGATCTCGGGCCGCTCCCAGCCTTGCGGCTCGGTGTTCTTCTTCGGATCGGAGAGGTAGTCGGGCAGCGCGAAGTGCTGGAGCGTCACGAACGGCGTGATCTTCGCAGCGTGCAGCGCGGCGAAGAGCTTGTCGTACGACGCGACCGCGGTGAGGTCCGGCATGTCCGCGTCGAACGCGGCGCGCGTCGGGTAGATGCGCGCCCACTCGATCGAGAAGCGATAGGCGTTCTGTCCGCTCGCGACGAGGAGCGCGACGTCTTGATCGATGTGCGCGAGCGCGTCCGCGCCGCCCTTGTCGGGATCGTCGCCGTTCTTGATCTTACCGGGCGTCTTCACCCACGCGCCCCAGTCGGTGTTGGGGAGGCCTTTCTCGACTTGAAAGG
>JANXVA010000350.1 GCA_025351875.1 Myxococcales bacterium
CACCCGGTGCCGGCGATGAGCAGGAGCAAGCGCGCCCGCCCGTGCGCCATGTCATCGGGGATCAGGTCGAGATCGCCCTGCCCCTCCCCGAGGGCGTCGCCCGAGAGCTCGCGCTCCGCGTCACTCGCGCCTGACGACGAGTCGCGGGGCGATTCGCGGGCGGGCGGCGTCACGTGCCTCGTCGATCAGCGGGCGTGGGCGCGGGCCTTGGCGATCGCGTCGTCGATCATGCGCTTCTGCTCGACGGGCTCCTGCCACAGGCGCTGGGTGGCGCTGGAGAGCTGGTGGAGCGGGTCGAAGTACAGAAAATACTGACCCTGCTTCACGCTCGGCGCCATGTAGACGCTGATGCCCGTCTCGCGGTCGTAATGCTCGAACGAGTGGACGTCGCGCTTGCCGCCCCCGCCTGGCGCGTCGACCACGAACGTCGGCGTGTTGAAGCCGGCCGTCGAGCCCCGCACGTGCTTCTCGATGAAGATCGCCGTGTCGACCGAGGTGCGCAGGTCCTCGACGCCCTTCACGAGGTCGTGGACGTAGACGTAGTACGCGTGGATGTTGAGGTGACCCATGCGCTTGACGAGCATGGTCATCGTCTCGGGAGAGTCGTTCACGCCGCGCTGGAGCACGCTCTGGTTGCGGACGATGATGCCGCGCTCCATGAGCTTGTTCATCGCGTCTTCGGTGATGCCGGTGATCTCGTTGGGGTGGTTGAAGTGCGTGTGGAGCACCACCTCCTTGTGGAGCTTTCGGCCCTTCTCGACGACGCGAGTGAGCGCGTCCGTCCACGCGTGATCGGTGAGGAGCTTCTGCGGCATGACCGCCGGCCCCTTCGTCGCGAAGCGCATGCGCCGCACGTTCGGGATCGCGAGGAGGGCGTCGCCGATCTCCTCGATCTGCGCGGCGCGCAGCTGGTAGGCGTCACCGCCGGAGATGACGATGTCCTCGAGCTCGGGCCGCGACGCGATGTACTCGAACGCGCGCGCCCAGCGCTCGCTCGAGACCTTGAGGCTCACCTTCTCGACGTCCTCGGTGTCGACGCCTACCGCGTAGCTGCGCGTGCAGAAACGGCAATAAACAGGGCACGTGTCGAGGGCGAGAAAGAGCGCCTTGTCCTGGTAGCGATGCGTGAGGCCCGGCACCGGCGCATCGGCCTGCTCGTGGAGCGAGTCGAGATCGAGCTTCGGGTGATCGGCCTTCAGCTTCGTCCCCATCGGGATGAACTGGATGCGGAGCGGGTCCTCGTAGGGCTTCGACCAGTCGATGAGGCTGAGCAGGTAGGGGCTGACCCGCACGGACATCGGCGAGTGCTTGAAGCCCTCCTCGGCGTCCTGGATGAAGGCCGCCGGCACCAGCTCCTGAACGGCCGCGAGCAGCTTCGTCGGGCTCGTGATGCTGTTCTTCGCCTGCCAGTTGTGATCGAGGAACTGCTCCTCCGTCACGGTCGCGTAGGCCGGGATGCGTTGCCAGAACGGGCCGCGCAGCAGCTCCTTGTACGCGAGCGTCGACGGCTCGACGGGGGGCTTCTTCGGAATGATGGGCTCGTTCGGCAGCACCTTCAGCGCGATCATCGCTCTTACATTCCACGGCCACGGCGAAGGCGCAACCCCATCAACGGGCCTGTTTTTCTGGGCTTTCAGTCGCCTTCGACGGCGAACGTCATTCCCTCGCGGCGGAGCCGATCGACGAGCGTCATCCCCATCGCGCTGGCGGGTGTCAGCACGCCGTAGCGAGGCTCGAGCGCATCCGCGTCCATCGCGAGGCAGAGGCACGACTGCCCGAGCATCTTCGCCGTCTCGCCGTAACCGGGGTCGCTCGTGCCCTTCACCGTGGCTTTGACGCGAAGCGGCGTAGCTGTGCCGGTGGTGCCCTCGGCGACGAAGCGGAGCGTGAAGTGCCCGCGGTCGCGCGCCTCCTTCGAGGGGCCCTCGCCGGCCTTCGGGAGGACGAAGCGGGCAAGGAGCGCGCGTGTCGGGGGGAGCGCGGCAGAGAGCGTGAAGCCGGCCATGCCCGCCGTGACGGCGCAGGCTGCGACGAAGCCCCTCGGCCCCTTCGGTAGGCTCATCAACTCGCGGTACCGGAACGGCTCGCCATAGTGGAGGAGCGCGTTCGAGCGCCTCACGATGCGCGTGTTGATCGACGACATCACGAACGGCGCCGTCCATCGGTCGATGTCGCTGTCGAACGCCACGCCGCGCACGTCGGCCTCGAACGGGTCGCGGTCATGGCCACGGGGCACCTCGGGGTCGAGGGCGTGGGGGTTGCCGAGGAGCCGCCGCACCTTCGGGTCACGCGTGGCCTCCTCGACGAGCGCGAGCATCGTCGCGGCCGTGCCGCCGCTCGCGGTGCCGCTCATCTCGCCGACGAAGCCCTTCGTCCACGCGAGTGAGCCGCCGAGCTTTCGTGCGTGATCCCAGAGGATGAACACGCCGAGGTCCGACGGAATCGAGTCGAAGCCGCAGCAGTGGACGATGCGCGCGCGGGTCTCGACGGCCTGGTCGTGATTCTCGTCGATGGAGGCACGGATGAACGGGACCTCGCCGGTGATGTCGCAGTAGTGCGTTCCGCGGCGGGCGCAGGTCGCTGCGAGCTTGCGACCATGGACTCCGAACGGGCCGACCGTGCTGCAGACGACGCGCGTCTTGGGGACGATCGCGTCGAGCGAGGCCTGGTCGTGGCCGTCCGCGACGAGGACGGGGAGATCCGCGAGCGCCGGATCGATGGCGACGAGGTCGCGCTTCACGGCCTCGAGCTTCGCCTCGTTGCGACCCGCGATGGCCCAGCGAACGCTCCTCGCTCCGCCGTGCCGTGCGAGGTATTCGGCGACGAGCTTCCCCGTGAAGCCCGTGGCGCCGAAGAGGACGATGTCGTGATCGCGTGTGGTCATTGGTACCTCTGAGCGGCGCGTTCGAGGATGCTCGCCACCTGGCGCGCGAGCTCCGGGGGCTCGACGACGGTTGCCGTGTCGCCGAACGACAGGACCCATCCGATGAACGCGTCGACGTTGACGAGAGGAACGGACAGACGGAGGCGCCCGTCTGGGCTCATGGCGACGCGCTGATCGCGATGCAGCTTCTTCGAGCGGATCTCGTCGGCGACGCGCGCGTCGAACTCGACGAGCGCGCGCGCCTTGGTGGGCTTCCCGAGGCCAAATTCTCCGTGAACGTAGTGGGTCACGTCGAACGTCGTGGGGAGCTCGAAGTGCTCCGTTTCGCTCGAGCGGAGCTCGGTCATCGCCTCGAAGGGAATCACCTCGATGTCCGACGGTGTGCGGGCGCCGCTTCGCACGCCGAGGCACACGATCGAGCCCTTGTGCACGACCATCGCATACGGGTGGAAGACGATGCGCTCGGCGCGCGGTGCGCCGGCCGGAGTGCGGGGCCGGAAGCGGAGCTCGCGCAGGTCGGCGACGGCGCGGAAGAGCTCGTCCATGTCCTCGCCGCGTGCGCCGTACGTGCGCGAGGCGGGCGGGAGCCAGAAGAAGCGGCCTTCGAGGCCCTGCTCGCCGGAGATCTGTGCGCGACCCTGCGTGCGGAACGGTGTCTGCGCGACCTTCTCGATGTGACCGAGGGCGAGATCGACCTCGTCGAACAGCGCCGAGCCCTTGAGGATGTCGAGCGCGCGTCGCGTCGCGAGGATCGCGTAGGCCTGCGCACGCCGGAGCGACACGGTTCGACCGCGCTCGCCTGGCTTGATGCGCCAGACGTGAGCGCCGCCCGGCGTCGTCTCGATCGACTCGAGGAGCTCGAACTTGCCGGGGTCGCCGCTGCCGTCCATCTCGAGGAGATAGCGGCGAACCGAGCGCTGCGTGACGTGGAGCATCCGCGCGAGCTCTTCGAGCGTTAGGCCGCGTGGCTCGCGTTCGAGGATCTCGCGGAGCTTGTCGAGGCGACGGTGCTGCGTGAAGCGCCCCTCGGGCCTCCCGACCTTGGGAGTCCGCGGCTTCGGGATGCGCCCGGGGAGCGTCCGCATGGTCGGTCGCCGCTCAGATCTTCTTGCCGCGCGCCGCCGTGTCCTTCTTGAACTTCTCTTTGTATTGCTCGTGGCACGTGCGACACGACGCCTTCGTGGCGGTCATGTCCTGCGCGCGCGCGGCCTTCGCGCCGTCCTTCGCGATCGATGCCCAGTTCGGGTAGCCCGCGGGGGCGAACGTCGCGGCCTTGTCGAGCGCGGTCGCGAGCGCGGGGAAGTCCGAGGCGGCGATCGAAGGGTTCATGTTGGCCTTCATCCAGCCCTGGGTCGGACAGTCGGGCAGGGGCTTCGTCCCGCACGCGAGGGCGGCGCCGGCTCCCGCCGAGGCGGATGCGGTCGCGCCAGCGTTCATTGCGGCACTTGTCGACGGCGCGGCTGCCGACGCCGACGGCGCGGCTGCCGACGCTGGCGGAGGATCCGCCGCGGCCATCGGCGCGCTCGCCGACGGCGCGGCCATCGCGCTCGGGGCGCTCGAGGCGCTCGGTGCGGCAATACCTGTCGATGCCATCGACGTGCCGGAGCTCCCGCCTTCGGTCTTGGAGCAGGCGCCCGTCAGGGCGGCAAGCACCAGCGCGGAGGCGAGGAGCGGCGATGAAAGGGGAGTCGAAATGTTCATGAAGCGATGCGCGCGGTCGAGCATGGCCGTGAGCTTACACAAAAGAAGGACTACGATGGTCCGCCATGGACCGAACGCTCGTGGAGATCCTCGCGGCGAAGCGAGATGGCGGCACCCTTGCCGAGGCGGAGGTTCATCGTCTGATCACCTCGTTCACCGACGGTGCGCTCGCCGACTACCAGATGGCCGCGTTTCTGATGGCGGTGTTCTTCCGCGGCCTCGACGACGTCGAGACCGTCGCCCTGACCGAGGCGATGCTTCATTCGGGAAGCGTGCTCGATCTCGCGGCGGTTCCGGGTACGAAGGTCGACAAGCACTCGACGGGCGGCGTCGGTGACAAGGTGTCGATCTGCCTCGCGCCGCTCGTTGCCGCTTGCGGCGTCCCGGTACCGATGGTCAGCGGACGCGGGCTCGGGCACACCGGCGGAACGCTCGACAAGCTCGAGGCCATTCCCGGTTTCCGGACGGACATGTCGACCGCTGATTTCAGCCGGATCGTGGGGGAAATCGGCACGTGCATGATCGGGCAGACGAAGGATATCGCTCCGGCGGACAAGCGCATCTATGCGCTCCGTGACGTCACCGCGACAGTCGAGTCGATCCCGCTCATCGTCGCTTCGATCCTCTCGAAGAAGCTCGCCGAAGGCATCGATGGGCTCGTGCTCGACGTCAAGGTCGGGCGCGGCGCGTTCATGAAGGACGAGAAGCGCGCGAGGGATCTCGCCGACAAGCTCGTGCGCGTCGGTACGCGCGCAGGCAAGAAGGTCGTCGCCATCCTCACGCGCATGGATGCGCCGCTCGGCCGGAGCGTGGGCAACGCGAACGAGACGCGCGAGGCGCTCGAGGTCCTCCATGGGAAGGGCCCCGCCGACCTCGTCGAGTGCACGCTCGTGCTCGGCGCGGAGATGCTCGTGCTCGGCGGCAAGGCCAAGGACACGACCGAGGCCACCTCCACGCTGCGCGCGGCGATCGCGAGCGGCGCAGCCATACGCGTGATGGAGAGGATGGTGGCGGCCCAGGGGGGCGACGCCAAGGTCGTGGCCGAGCCCTCACGTCTCGAGGTCGCCAAGGAGATCGTCGAGGTTCGCTCGCCACGCGCGGGCTTCGTCTCCGACATCGATGCGCTGGCCATCGGCCTCGCGGGGGTCGCAATGGGCGCGGGCAGGACGCGCGCGGATCAGAAGGTCGATCCGGCGGTCGGCATCGAGATCGACAGGAAGCCGGGCGAGCCGGTCCAGGTCGGGGAGGTGGTCGCGCGCATCTTCGTACGCACGCGAAGCGCCGCCGACCACGTGCTCGAGCGTATCGCGGGAGCCTTCTCCTACGCCGACGTGGCGCCGGCGCCCGCGCCGCTGGTGATCGATCGCCTCTCCCTCTGAGCGTCGCGTCCTATACTGCGACCATGTCGTGTGCCCGCGCCTATCCGCCGGACCTCGCGCAGTACGTCCAGGCGCACTGGCCGACGGAGACGCCGCTCACGCTGCCGGGCGAGCTCCTCGGGGAGGCGCTCTCGGCCGCGTTCCAGGCCTCGCTGACGCTGGAGGAGAGTCGGCCGACGCGATTTCGATTGTTGCTGACGCCCCGGGATGCGCTGCCGGCGAGCGGCTCTCCCAACCACGGAGTCTTGCGTCTTCCGTTCGAGCAGAGCCGTCCTCTCAACCCGGACGAGCTTCGTCGTCTCGCTCCTGCGGTACCGTTCGAGACGGCGCTGATCTGCGCTCACGTCGAGGACGGCGCCCTGCGTATCTGGGGCATCGCTCACTCGGGACCGGCGTGGCTCGCGCCCACCTGGGGCGGCCGCAGCCTCGTACCCAACTGGACGCACGATCCGATCCTCCACGTGACGGGGCCTGGCCAGGTCGCCGTGCGCTGCGCGGGCAAGCTCGTCGGCGCCATCGAGCGAGGCTCGCTGACGGGCGCGATGATGGACGTGTTCGAGTCCGAGTGGCTGCCGGCGATGTTTGCGGTCGAGCGCGAGGAAGTACGGCGCGAGCACGCGGCGCTGCAGGTGGCGAGCCTGTCGCCCACGGAGGTCGAGCATTCGCTGGTCGGGCGCGTTGGCCAGCAGATGCTCCGGCGCACCATCCAGCTCGTCCGCGGCGCGAGTCACGGCGGTATGGTCCTCATCACCGATACGGGCGCGGGCTCGAACCTCGACGGAATCCGGCTCAAGTATCGGATCGCCGCAGACGAAGCGGCGCAGCGTTACCGAACGCTCCTCTTTCGGATCCTCGAGGCCGTGGCCTCGGCCACCTCGAAGGCGTCGGTCGGATGGGCGGACTTTGCGTCGAGCGCCAGCGCCAATCTCGAGGAGCTCGAGCAAGCCGTGTTCGAATGGAGTCGCGTCATCGCGAATCTCGCCGCCATCGACGGCGCCGTTGTGCTCGACAAGAGATTCGGGCTCGTCGGGTTCGGTGCGGAGGTGTCGGCGGAGCTTCCGTCGCCGTCACGCGTATGGCGCGCGCTCGATACCGAGGCGCGGGAGCGCGTGGCCGAGGAGATCGATGGCGTCGGTACCCGCCATCGTGCGGCCTATCGCTTTGCCAACGATCACCCGGGGGGGCTCGCGATCGTCATCTCGCACGACGGAGGCGTCTCGTTCGTCGCCAATCGCGAGCGAGCGGTCGTCTTCTGGGAACAGTCGATCCGCCCCTGAAGGACGCTCAGCGCGCCAGGCGACTGACCTCGAACGCGAGGTAGCCGACGGCGCCGGCCATCGCGGCGTAGGGAAGCAGGAGCGCCTTCTTCGCGCCATACCCAGCGGCGAAGCGGCGGCCCGCACGGCCGACAATCCCGAGCGACACGAGCAGGATGGCGGAGGGGAGCAGATAGGGGACGAGCAGCCCGCCGTCGGGCGGGACGTTCTCTCCGGTCGAGCCGAGCGTGACCGTGACCATCGCGATGGCGAGGAGAAGCGTGAGGCCGCCGGCGGAGACGACGGCCCAAGCGTAGGGCCTCAGCTTGAGGCCGATGAAGCCGAGGACGACGGCGAGGATGAGCGCGACGAGCGAGACAGCGCCGCTCTGGGTCGCCGACGTGCCGTCGAAGGCATGCGGCAGCTTCTGCATCACGTCGAATCCGCGTGCATGATACACGTACTTCCAGAGCGCGAAGGCAGCCCCCCCGGCGATCGCGGCGGAGAGGGCGAGCCCTGCGAGCTTCATGCCGAAGCCTGGCTCGTCCGCGTAGCGGGGTCGGGCGGCGCCTTCGCGCGCCATGCGCGAGGGCGCGGCGAGCTCGAGGCCTGGGCGCCCTCCCGGCCGCGCTCCAGGCTGGGCCCCGGACGCGCGCGAGCCCCCGCCGTGCGCAAACGAGGGGCTCGCGACGTTCCGCTCGATCTCCATGTCGTCGCCGTCGTCGTCGTCGAACGTGAGCGAACGACCAGCGCCCATGTCTGCTGTCGGATCGACCTTGGGCGGCGCTGCGGACCGCACGGAGGCAGGAGGTTGCTTCGAGGCCGTGGAGGCTCCGCGGCCTGAAGGCGGAGGGGCCGAGACGACCGGGGAGCGCGTCGACGGCGCGATCTCGAGGTCGGGCACCATCGGCTGCGCCCAGTGCGCCGGGTTCTGTACGGCCGGCGGGCTGTACGGCGGCGAGCTCGGGACAGGAGGCGAATACGGAAGCTGGCTCCTGGCCGGTGGAGCGAACGAAGGCACCTTCGGCGGGGGAGGGTTGCTCGTCGCAGGGGCGCCGTCGCGGGGAACGCGTTCGGTGAGCCACGCGGCGACGTCCATCTTGTGGGCAGCGGCGTTGATGCCGCTCGCGGCGCGAGCGTTGACGAGTAGCTTGGCGAACGCGTCGACCGACTCGTAGCGCGCAGACTTGTCGAAGCGCAGCGCGGTGACGAGCGTGTCGGCGATCGGCTTCGGAACCTCGGGGTTCGAATCGCAGACGTACGGAACGCGACCTTCGCTGATCGCCATGCGTGTCTCGCCCGGCGTGCCTCGGCCGAAGAGGGACTTTCCGGCGAACAGCTCCCAGAGCACGACGCCGAGCGCGAACACCTCGGTACGCAGATCCGTCGAGCTGCCGGAGACCTGCTCCGGGGCGTGGTATGCGGGGTTCGGGGGCGAAGCCGGGAGCCGCTGCATGCCCGGGATGCCGAGGACCTCGACGGCGCCGTCGTAGCCGATGAAGACGTTCTCGGGGGTGATCGAGACGTGAGTGACCTTCTTGCCGAGGGAGGACTCCTTGGCGTGTGCGCTGACGACGAGGCGCGCAATCTCACATGCGATGTGGATCGCGACGACGGGCCGGATCGGTCCCGTCACATTTTGCTGGCATGCGGCCAGCGATGCCCCGTGCGCGTTTCGGTCCATCAACAACCAACCCCGGCCACGGTACGGACTATATCATTTCAGCCGTGAGCCCGGGGCGGCATCACCGTCGATGGTGGCCAGGCGTAGATCCTCCGACGGGCCGCTCGCGAGGAGCATGCCGTGCGAGACGAGCTTCACCTTCTTGCCGTCGAATTCGGCCGAGCCGAACTCGCGCGGGGCGAGGTTTGCGACGACGATGACCTTCTTGCCGACGAGCGCTTCGGGCGTGAACGAGAGTGCGAGCCCGGCGACGATCGTGCGCGGCTCCGCCTCGCCAAGGTCGACGGTCAGCCTCAGCAACTTGTCCTTCTTCGGCACCTTCTCGCAGGTCTTCACCACTCCGACCCGCAGATCCACCTTCGCAAAGTCATCGTAAGCGACGAGCCCACTCTCGCCCGAGGCCGAGCCGGCTACGGCCTTCGCAGTGACCGCGGGCGCCGCCTCGCCCGCGACGACCTCCGCCTTCGGCACGAGCTTGTCGAGCAGCTCCTTCTGCGCCTTTTCGTCATGCGTCGGGAACAGCGGCCCCGCGCTCGCAAGCGCGAGCCCCGCGCGACTCTCCGGCATCTTCGTCGGCCACAGGTCGCTTCCGATCGTGATGCCGAGTCGCGGCAGCCCGAGCTGCGCGCGCATCGCTTCCGCCTTCACGGGGATCGCGGGCCAGAGCATCACGCTGAGCGCCTCGAGCACGCGCAACATGCGCGAGAGGATCTTGTTCACGCGCGCGGCGTCGCCGTTCTTGGCCTGGGCCCAGGGCTCGGTCTTCGCGATGTAGAGGTTCGCCGCGTTCGAGAGCTTCATCGCGTGATCGATCGCCGTGTGAGGCGCGAGGCTCTGCCACGCCTCGTACGCCGCGCGCACGTTCAGCTCGTACGCCTCGCCGAGCTCCGCCTCGAGCGGCCCGTCGGTCGCGAGGTCGTCACCCGGGTGCTTGCTGTCGGTCATCTTCGTGCAGAGGCCGAGGACGCGCGAGAGCAGGTTGCCGAGGTTCTTGCCGAGGTCGGCGTTGTAGCGCTCGAGGAGCGCGGCATGATCGAAGTCGCCGTCCTGACCGAACGCGATCGCGCGGAGGAGGTGGTAGCGCAGCACGTCGGGCCCGAGCTCGGCAGCGAGCCTCAGCGGGTCGACCGCATTGCGGAGCGATTTACCCATCTTTTGCCCGTCGACGGTCAGGAAGCCGTGCGCGTAGACGACGTCGGGGATCTCCTCATCCGTGTATCCTGCACTCAACAGGAACGCAGGCCAGAACACGGCGTGGAAGCGGAGGATGTCCTTGCCCATGAGGTGGACGACCTTCGCGTTCGGCGCCCAGAACTTCGTGAGGTCTCCCGAGCCGAGCGCGCTCCGATAGTTCGTGAGCGCGTCGAACCACACGTACATCACGTGCTTCGGGTTGCCCGGGACAGGGATGCCCCACGTGAAAGTCGTGCGCGACACGGAGAGATCGTTGAGGCCGCCGCGCACGAACGAGAGCACCTCGTTGCGGCGTGACTCGGGCTGGATGAAATTCGGGTGACGCTCGTAGAAGTCGAGGAGCGGCCTTTGCCACTTCTCGAGCTTGAAGAAGTAGGAGCTCTCCTTCACGCGCTCCACGGCCGTCTTGTGGAGCGGGCAGAGGTTGCCCGGCTGCTCGAGCTCCTTCTCCGTCTTCAGCGACTCGCAGCCGACGCAGTACCAGCCCTCGTACTCGCCTTCGTAGAGATCGCCGGTCGCCTCGATCTTCTTCCAGAGCTCCTGGACGAAGGCCTCGTGGTCGGCGTCGGTCGTGCGGATGAAGCGGTCCGGGGTGATCTCGAGCTTCGGCCACGCCTCGCGGAAGCGCGCGCTGATGCCGTCGCAGAAGGTCTTCGGGTCGAGTCCCTTGGCCTTTGCCTCACGCTCGATCTTGAGGCCGTGCTCGTCCGTGCCGGTGAGCATGAACGTCTCGTCGCCGACGACCTGGTGGAAGCGGCGTAGCGCATCCGCGACGACGGTCGTGTACGCAGTGCCGAGGTGCGGCACGTCGTTCACGTAGTAGATCGGAGTCGTGACGTAGAAGCGTCCCATCGCGGGACGGCTTAGCACGAATGGCGGTCAGGGGAGTGTGCCGCGCAGCGTAGGCGTGAGGCGCGGCGGCGGATCCGGCAGCACGCGAGCGGCGAGCGGCGCGTCGTCGAGGACGCGCCGAACGGCCATCATGAACGGCCGGTCGATGGCGACGCGCACGTCGCGAGAGGGCGGAGTTTCGGCCGGCGCCTGGAGGAGACGCAGGTCGCGGGTGAGGGCTCGCCCGAGGCGGCCGCTCGCGTCACGGTGGGCGGTGCTCTCGCGCGGGACGATCGACGCGGGCATCGGCGCGACCAGCACGACCTCGGAGCCCGCCTGCCTGATCCACGTCGCCTGGTAGAGCGCGGCGGCCTGGCCCGTCGACTCGTGGAACATGAGCGGGCGCCACTCGAGCTTGCTCGTGAGGTCGAAGCTGCGCTCGCCGATCGCGAGCGTGGCGCGGTCGAGCGCGATCGGCGTTCCCTTGCCGTCGCTCAGGAAGACGCGACCGAGCGCGTGCTTGTCGCGACCCTCGACGTGCCTCACGAGCGATGCGGTCGCCGCGGACGTGAGCGCGGCGTCGTGCGCGACGCCGTCGACGAGGTCGAGATCCGCGAGGACTGCGATCCGCGCGAGCAGCTCGTCATCGGCCTCGTTGCGGTCGTCGATGCGCGCGGGGACGTAACGCGTCTGGGTGGGCGTCGTGAACGCGAGGAGCGCGGTCGGCCGGCCGTACGAGGCGAGGAGCGCCACGCCGAACGGAGCATCCCACTCGAGGATCGACTTCCTGGTGCCCGGGTCGAGCCTGGTCGTGCGGGTGATGCCCGCCTCGTCGGCCTCGAGGTAGGTGCCGCTCGGCAGGCGTCGCGATCGAGAGGAGCGACGCGCGAAGGCCGCCCAGACGATCGCGAGAAGCGACGCGATCCCGAGCGTGGCGCGCAGGGCGAGGGGGATCGGCAGGTCGGGGAATGCGGAGAGGGCGAGGCCTGCGACGCCGATTCCAATCGCGGCGAGGCGACGGCTGCGCGTGCTCGGGGGAACGGGAACGTTCTCGAGCAACAGGGGCCAGCGTTCGAGTCTGGACGAGAGACGCCGCATTCCGAGTGACCCCGGGTCTGGTCTGGGTGAAGCGGCTCGCAAGCCGCGAGCAACGATGGAAAATTAGCACCGTGCCGGTGCTGGCGCCCCCGTCAAAGCTCGTGCAGCGGCGAACGGAGTCGGCGGAGGTAGGTGCGAGTCAGCGTGTCGGGACGGGGAAACCTGTCACGACAGGGACGCGACCTTCGAACGCATCACCGAAGAACCGCAACATCGTGTCCTGGAGACCGAGGTACGGACACGTGATCGGCTCCGGAGCTTGGGCCGTGAGGTCGAGCTTTCCGTCCGGGGTGTTGTACGGGATGCGGTACGTGCGCTCGCATTTCGCGCGGACGAGGTCCTCGCCGTGCTGGGCCGGCGCCGCCTGGATGAGGACGGCCGTCGAGCCCGCAACAGGCATGTCGTGATAGCCGCCCGGCGCCTCGGGCAAGATCGGGAGCTTGATGCCGCCGCCACGATACGGAGCGAGCGTCGCGAGGTCGGCCATCCCCGAGTTGAGCCCGACGTTGGGCGACGCGAGCGCGTAGCCGGCGGCGCGCGCGAGCGCCTCGTTCGCCTCGTTGGCGACCAGCGCGTCGAACACCACCGAGATCTGGAGGATGTTGCGTGCCTTCGTCGGTGCGCCCGCGAGCGGCGCCGGCTTCGTGACGAGGCGGTCGGCGAAGGCGATGGGGTCACCCGCCTCGATGAGCGTCTGCGCGATCACGACGACCGGATGCGCCTCGGTGTAGAGCGTCGCACCGAACCCGAAGTTCACGGTGCCCGCCAGCGCTAGGTTCGAGTTGATCACCGGCCCGTGCGCCGCGGCCTCCGAGATGATGCCGCCGCCGCCGACGTTGAGCGTCCACGCGTTCACGTTCGGCTCGATCGCGGCCGCGAGGGCGCCTTCGATCGCGCCGAGCGAGTCGCCTACGTACGCGATGTGTGCGGGATCGATCTTCGGCGCCGTCGCCCCGGTGGTGAGCGCCGACAGATCGGGGTTGGACCGGAGGACCTTCACCAGTGACACCGTGTCGAGCGCGGCCTGCCTCAGCTGATCGCGGAGGGCGAGAAGGTTCTTGAGGCTGCCGAAGAAGTCGAAGCTGCCGCCTCGCTCTCCCGCGACGAGATCGTTGATGCCGTCGCCGCCCGCATAGACGGCGCCGGGCGCCTTCGTATGGT
>JANXVA010000375.1 GCA_025351875.1 Myxococcales bacterium
TCAACCGGCCAGCCTTCTCGCTCGCGCGCCTCGGCGTACGGCGCGACGGCAACGTCTCGTACCGCGTGAAGAAGGCCACGCGCGGCCGGGTAACCCAGCGCGTGATGACGCCCATCGAGTTTCGCCTCGCGGACCTGACCCACGCGGAGGACGGACTCGCTCTGCCGCCAGAGCTTCTTCTCGTTGTCGCTGCAGAGGACGCCGTCGGGCGCGGGCTTTCGCCAG
The DNA here is from genome assembly GCA_025351875.1 of Myxococcales bacterium. Classification (GTDB taxonomy): domain Bacteria; phylum Myxococcota_A; class Polyangia; order Polyangiales; family Polyangiaceae; genus Labilithrix. The sequence continues at coordinate 226 of JANXVA010000375.1, forward strand.
GTCTCGAACTCCTTCTTCGCGTCGTCCCAGAAGAAGCTCGGCTCGGGCGGCTGGATGGGCTTCGCGGCGGCGTACGTCGAGAACGCCGCGGACGCGGACGCCACCGCCGTCGCGATCAACGCGTGGGCCGCGAGTCGCACGCCCGACAGGGTCCTCGAGCGAGGGCTGGACGCGAGCATCGAGGTCCTTCCGAGGTCGGCAGGGGCAGCAACTCAAGGATGAGTCACGAGCGGCGGTGCGGTCCGCGCGCCACCACCGACGGGCGCAGGACCGGGTTTGCAGGCGTCTCGAAAGCGTCACGCAGGGATGAGTGACTAAGTTGGGCGTCGGCCCGAGGCTCATCAGCCCTTGGTCATTCCCTGCTTCACGAGCAATCGCCACAGCCACGACCGATCGAGCCCGGAGAGCCGCGCGGCCGCCGACTGGTTCCCCCCCGTGTGCTTCATGAGCTCCTCGAGATAGAGCTGCGTGAACCGGTCGATGAGCTCGTCCTTCAGGTCGGCGTACGGGCGCGTCAGATCGATGTAGCCCGACAGCCCGACGTCAGCCTCGGCTGCCGGGCCCTCGCGTGGGAGCACGCCGAGCGCGACGAAGGCCTGCACGACGTTCCGGAGCTCGCGAACGTTGCCGGGCCAGCGACGGCTCCGCAGGTTGGCGATGACCTCCGCGGGCAGCGCCCTCGCTCCTGCAGCGGCGGCGAACGCGTTCGCGATCGCCTCGATGTCTTCGAGCCGCTCGCGCAGCGGCGGTGCCGAGAGCTCGACGACCGCGAGGCGGTAGAACAGGTCCTCACGGAACCGTCCTGCGCTCGCTTCGGTCCGGAGATCACGGTTCGTCGCTGCCACGACGCGGACGCGTACCATCTGCACGCGGTCGGAGCCCACGGGTCGAATCTCGCCGGACTCGAGCGCGCGAAGGAGAGCGGGCTGGACATCGAGCGGAAGCTCGCCGATCTCGTCGAGGAAGAGCGTTCCCCCGTCCGCGCTCTCGAACGCGCCGCGGCGTGCTTCCTGTGCCCCGGTGAACGCGCCGCGCTTGTGGCCGAAAAGCTCGCTCGAGACGAGCTCGCGAGCGATCGCCCCGCAGTTCACCGTCACGAACGGCCCGCCGCCGACGCTCGAGCCCTCGTGCAGCGCGCGAGCGATGAGCTCCTTGCCCGTCCCGGATTCGCCGGTGACGAGGACGTTGACGAGCGAGCCCTCGAGCCGCGAGAGCACGCCGAAGAGTCGACGCATCACCGCCGCGCTGCCGAGCATCCCCTGGTACGAGCCGGTGTCGAGCTCCGGGGCGACGAAGAGATCGTCCGCATCGGGATCGATCGCGATCTCGACGGGGCCGAGCTGGATCCTCGAGCCGAGCGTGAGCGTCATCTGCTGGACGCGCTGCTGGAGGTAGAACGTGCCGTTGCGGCTCTTCAGATCCCGAACCGTGACGCCCTCGGGAACGATGCCGAGCTCGACGTGCTCGCGCGAGACGCTCGGGTTCGCGATGACGACCGCGCACGTCGGGCCGGATCCCAGGAGGCACGTTCCGTCGCGGAGCCGGTACTCCGCCGGCGTCCCCTTCGCGCCGAGGACGCGGATGATGGCCCCGAGCGGCGGCCGCGTGCGCACGTCCGAGCGCTGCAGGGTCTTCGTCGCGACGACGGGCTTTTGTCGTGTACGGGTCATGTGAACTCGCGAGGGACGCAGAGGAGCGCGCGCCAACGAGAAGTAGACCTCACTTCATGACGCTCTTGTTCACGTAGTCGAGAGCCATCGCAGTCTCGTTGACCACGCGCGCCGCGAGCACCGGAGTGGGCTTACCGCCCCATCCTTCTTGCGGCACCCAACCCATCATGCGCATGGGGGCGCGCCCCGCGGGCGTCGAATCGAGCCGCCAGGTGTTCGACCTGAACGCGTAGGCTGGCGTCCGGGTGCCCCACGGCAACGCCGCACCTTGGTCCGCAGCATGACACGTTGCGCAGTCCGCGCTATGCGCGCTGGTCTTCGTGGGATCGAGGACCGAGAAGGCGGAGCGCCGAATGGGAGCCCACTCGGCTTCCGTCAGGGCCGAAAGGTCCTTCTCCAGCGCAGCGAAGTAAGGCGGTCGCGTCGACATCTGCGGAATCATGCTCACGTACGATCGCGGCGGCGTCGCTGCTCCGCGATCGATACGGCCCGCCACCTCCATCCGCTGGATGCCGTGTGTCAGGGTGGGGGCCGCTTGACCGTAGAGAGTCTGCTGCCGAACGTCGAATCGGCCGAAGATCCAAGCCGTCCGGTCCCGCGTGAGAGAGTTCTGGTCCGCAAACCACCT
>JANXVA010000448.1 GCA_025351875.1 Myxococcales bacterium
TACATGGCGCCGGAGCAGATGGAATCGGTCAAGAAGGCCGACTCGCGCTCCGACATCTACGGCATCGGCGCGGTCCTCTACGAGCTCCTCACGCGACGGCCGCCCAACGAAGGGGACACGCTGAACGCGATGTACGTGGCCGCGACGCTCGGCGCTCCGGCAGCACCCTCGACGTTTCGCTCCGACGTGCCGCGGGCTCTCGACGAGGTCGTCCTCCGGTGTCTGCGCTCCGACCCGTCGCAGCGCTACAGCGATGCTGCGTCCCTCGCGCGTGCGCTCGCGCCGTTCGGGCCCGCGGGCTCCGGGCAGCGCGCGGAGCAGGTCGCTCGCGTCTTCGACGCCACCTCGGCGCGTCTAAGCCAGCGCGGCGGCAAGGCGTCTCGCGCCAGCTACGCCGCCGCCTCCCGCGGCCCCCGTCGCGCGTCATCGAGCGCGCATTCGCTCCAGAAGCGCCGCGTCAGGCTCGGAGCGATCGCGTTCGCCCTGTCCGTACTCTCGCTCGTCGGGCTCGCCGCGGGCAGCCGTGCGCTTGGTGAGGACGTGCGGCCGAAGGGCTCCGCGCTCGTCGCGCCTTCGGCCGACATCGTTCGTTCGTCGGCGAGGTTCGCGACGACCCTCGCCGACCCGGAGGAGGTCGTCGCGGCCCCGCCGCCCGTGCCGGTCCGCGCAGCGATCGCCGCGAATCCGGTACCTGCGCGAGTCTCCGCCGCGAAGGTCCGCGAGGACGTGACGGCGTCGCTGGTCGCCCGTCCCGCGTCTCGCGTCGACGAACGGGCGCTCTTCGAGGATCGGAAATGAGAGGCCGAGCCGTTCCGATCGCCCTGGCTCTCCTGCTCGTGCCAGCCGCGGCGCTCGCCGAGGCGCCGCCCGATCCCGCCGCCGCGCAGGCCCTCTTCTTCGATGCGCGCTCGCTCATGGAGCAGGGAAGGTATGCCGAGGCCTGTCCGAAGCTCGAGGAGAGCTTGCGCCTCGATGCGGGCATCGGCACGCGGTTCAACCTGGCCGACTGCAACGAGCGGATCGGCAAGATCACCTCGGCTTGGGCCGGCTTTCTCGACGTGGCCGCGCAGTCGAGGGCGGCAAAGCAGCTCGATCGCGAGAGGGTGGCGCGCAAGCGGGCTGCGGCGCTCGAGACGCGCCTCCCCAAGTTGATCGTCGACGTCGACGGCGCCCCCGAAGGTACCGACGTCCAGCGGGACGGGCATCCGATCGGTTCCGCCGCGTGGGGGGTAGCGATCCCGGTCGATCCGGGCGCCCATCGCATCTCGGCGAGCGCACCAGGCAAGGACCCTTGGGAGACGACGGTAGAGGCGGGTGAAGGAGCGACGCTACGGGTGACGGTTCCGCGCGAGCTCGCTACGAGGACGGGGCCCGCGGCCGCGAAGCGCGGCGCAACGCGTCGGACAGTCGGCTGGCTTACGGCAGGTTTCGGCGCAGCCGCGATCGGCGTGGGGCTGGGCTTCGGTCTCTCGTCGCTCGCGAGCCGCGACGAGTCGCGCACCCACTGCACCGGCGACGCGTGCGACGCGGCGGGCTTGCGGCTGCGTGCAGACGCGATCTCCAGCGGCTCCATCGCGACGATCGCGACCCTGGCCGGCGGCGCTGCGGTGGCAGGCGGGCTCATGCTCGTGCTCACCGCCCCGGCGAGCGCGCCGTCGACCCACGAGCCTGCCGGCAAGCTTCGTGCAACGCCGACGATGGCGATGGGAGGCGGTGGGCTGATGCTCCAGGGAGTCTTTCGATGACGTGCAGGGTCTCCGGTCTGGCGGTCATGGCGAGCACACTTTCGTTTGCGCTCCTTGGCTGCAACCAGCTCCTCGATAACAACGCAGGCTACGCGGCCGAGAGCGATGAGGCCGGCACGCGCCCCGCGCCGTCCACGCAGCCCACGTCCGGCGGCCCGGCCCCGCCTCCGGGCTCCGACGCTGGCGATCCGCCGCCCTCAGGGTGCCCCGCGGCGGCCCCTCTCCAATGCGCAGCGGGCTGCGTCGATCCCCAGTCGAGCGTCAACGACTGCGGCGGCTGCAACGTCAAGTGTCCTGCCGTCGCGAACGCGAGCACGACCTGCAATGGAGGCGTGTGCGCATTTGCATGCAAAGCGCAGTCTCATGCGTGCGCCGGCGCGTGCGTGTCCGCGACAGACCCCGCGTCGTGCGGTCCCGCATGCACGGCGTGCCCCGTGCCTGCAGGCGGGTCGGCGACGTGCATCAACGACATGTGCGGTGCGACCTGCCACGGCAAGAATGTCCTCTGCGGAGGCCTCTGCGTGAGCGAATCGGCCTTCAATTCGGACCCGCTCAATTGCGGCATTTGTGGAAATTCTTGTGGAGGTGGGGCGTGTATGAAGGGCGTCTGCAAGGCGTCTGGGCCGAACTGACGGGAAAAGAGCGTCATTTCGACCTGGTCAACATCTTGCTGCAGTGGCGTCTATGACGATGTGTGCGGCTCCGATCGCCACGGAACCTAACAGCGAATCGGGAATCGTCCCCTCGGGCTCCGTGCTCGTCGTCGACGACGATGACGAGACGCGTCTCCTCGTGATGGGAGCGCTCGCGATGGGGCAGGTGCGCTGCACCGAGGCCTCGAGCGGCGAAGAGGCTATTGACCGCGTGACCGCCCATCCGGAGGGGATCGACGTCATCGTCCTCGACGTGGTGTTGCCGGGAATGGATGGAGTCGAGGTTCTTCGTCGACTGAAGCGCTCGCCGACGACGGCGCACATCCCGGTGATCATGGTGACCGGAACGGCCACGGGTGACCGCGACGTCGTGAACGGAGTGGACCTTGGCGCCAGCGACTACCTCGCCAAGCCGTGCTCTCCGTCCGTCCTGCTCGCCAAGGTGCGTTCACTCCGCACGCGAGCACGCGAAGCGCGAGCGCTTCGCCAGCAGCTCGACTTCGCGTCGCTGCACGCGCTCACCGACCCGCTCACGGGCCTCAACAACCGCCGTGACTTCGCCGCTCGTCTGCGTGAATGCTCGGCCTACGCCGTTCGCCACGAGCAGCCCTTTGCCGTGGTCATGCTCGACCTCGACGGCTTCAAGTCCGCGAATGACGATCACGGGCACGAGGACGGTGATCGCGTCCTCGTGCACTTCGCCGAGGCGATTCGGGCCGTGCTCCGCGCGGACGACGTTGCCTTTCGCTATGGCGGAGATGAGTTCGTGCTCATGCTCCGCGCGTGCGACGCAACGCGCGCCGTCGAGGTGGCGACGCGGCTACGCGAGCGGCTATGCGCCGTCCCGTTCGTCTTTTCCGACGGCAGGGCTGCCCCCGTCTCCTTCAGCGCGGGGACGGCCGCGGCCGAGGAGACCGAGGGCTTCTCCGCCGAAGGTCTCGTGACCCGTGCGGACACCGCACTCTATCGCGCCAAGGCGCGAGGTCGCGACCGCGTCGAGCGCTGGTAGCTATCGATCGCGGGCTCGCACTCTCAGAGGTGCGCGAGGAGGAGCTCGGCCATCCGCTCGAGCGGCGCTTCGGCGTAGGCGATGCCGTCCTCGAAGACGCAGCGAGGCATCCCATACACGACGCAAGAGGAGGCGGCCTCGGTGAGCACTCGCCCTCCCGCCGCGTGAATGGCGCGTGATCCCACGAGCCCGTCGCTGCCCATGCCCGTGAGCACGACGCCGAGCGTACGCTCGCCGACGTGCTCGGCCGCGCTCACGAAGAGGCTGTCGACCGAGGGGCGGTGGAGCGAGTCGGCGGGATTGCGGCCGAGCTCGACCTCTTGACCGCCGTTGTGCTTCCGAATGCGCATGTGGACTCCGCCGCGCGCGACCACGACCAGTCCCGCGCGGAGCGGCATCCCGTCCTCCGCTTCGCGCACGTCGAGCGCACACTCGGAATCGAGCCGTCTCGCGAAGGCGTCCGTGTATCCCGGCGGGAGGTGCAGGACGATCGCGATCGGTGCCGGGAAGCCCGCGGGGAGCGCGCGGAGCAGGGAATGAATGGCGTGCGGGCCGCCCGTCGATGCCCCCATGACGACCAACGCGGTCCGCACGGGACGACCGAAGGCCGCGGCCGCCAGCACCTTCGGCGCCGCGCTCGGCGGGCCGCGTCCCGACTCTCCGGCGGCCAGGACCTTCCTCACGAGCTCGTCGCCGAGCTCGTAGAGATGGTCGAGCGCGAGGGCGGTCGGCTTGTGCACGAGGTCGAAGGCGCCGCCGACGAGGGCGGCCACGCCCTGCTCGCCCTCCTGCTCGGCAGTGCTCACCACGACGACCGCGGGGGGCTTTGGCAACGACTGAAGGGCGCGGAGGACGCCCAGACCGTCGAGATTGGGCATGACGAGATCGAGGGTGATCACGTCGGGCTTGAGCGCCGCGATCTTCTCGAGGGCGTCGAGGCCGTCGCGGGCGAAGCCCACGACCTCGATGGCGTCGCTCGCCGCGAGCGACTCGCGAAGTACCTTCCGCGTGAAGGCCGAATCGTCGACCACGAGGACACGGATCTTGGTCTCTTCCGTCATTCGTGTGCCCGGAGGTAGGAGAACGCCCCGTTCTTCTCCTCGGCGCGCATCAGGATGCCAAAGCGGAAGAGCGACTCCGTGGCGCCGACGAAGAGGCGCCCGCCCGTGCGGAGCGCTCCCGAAAGCGTGCCGACGACGCGCCGGACCGTCGCGTCGTTGAAGTAGATGAGGACATTTCGGCAGAGAATTCCATCGAAGGTTCCGAACGACGCGATCGCGCTCGCGTCGAGGAGGTTGTGACGATGCCACTCGACCTTCGCGCGGATCTCGGGCGCGACGACGATGCGCCCCGCGGTGACGTCGATGTAGCGCTGCTGCATGTCCAGAGGGCAAGCCCGGAGAGAGAAGATGTTGTACTCGCCGCTCCTCGCGCGCGCCAGGGCCTTCCTGCTGATGTCGCTGGCCACGATATCCACGTGGGAGAGGACCCCGGCGTCCGCGAGCAGCATGGCGATCGAGAGCGGCTCCTCCCCGGTCGAGGCCGCAGCGCACCAGATGCGTGGCCGCTCCCCGCGCTCGACCAGCGGGAGGACGACGTCGTCGCGGAGCGACTTGAGCTGGTCGACTTCGCGGAAGAAGTAGCTCTCGTTCACGACGAGCTCGTCGACCAGCGCGTCGAACTCGTCCGTGGAGGCCGCGTCGTACCGAAGGAAGTAGTAGTAGTCGAGCGGCGCATCGAAGCCCGCGACCTCGAGACGCGCGTATACCTTGGCGGAGAACGTCTCGATGCCACTCGCGTGGTAGTTGACGCCGGTCTTCTCCTCGAGCAATCCGCAGAGGAGCCTGAACAGCTGCATCGAGAGGAGGTTGCTCCTCATCGTCGCCCCGCGGCGCAGATCCGACGAACCTCGTCGTCGGGGTCTTCCAGCTCGGCTCGATCGAGCAGAGCGCGTGCGTCGCGCGTCTCGGAGGCCGTCAGCACCCGCGCCGCCGAACGCCGCGCGTGGACGTTCTCGAGCGTGAGCGCAGCATCGATCGCGGCCAGGCTCTCGGATGAAGCCAGCGTCGTGAGGGCGCCGATCAGGACCGGCGTGAGCGAAGAGTCTGCGCCACGGAGCGCGAGCGCGATGCCCTCCACTCTGCCGGAGGCGGTTTGCCCGAGCGCAACCCGCGCATCGTCTCGCCGCCGCGGGTCGCCGAGCTGCTCGACGAGCCACTTCGTGGCGCTTGCACCCGGACGAACCTGGAGCAGCGCGACCGCCGCGCTCTGCACCATGACCACGGGATCGACCGTCGCACGCAGGAGGGCCTCCGTGGCTTGGTCGCCGTCGTTCTCTGCCAGCGCGGAGAGCGCATAGAGCCGGCTGGCGTCGTCTTCGGATTGGGCCTCGCGCAAGAGGAGCGGCAGCGCCTCGATGCGGTCGCAGGCTCCGAGCCCGAGGATGGCCACGCGGCGGATGTCGGGGTCGGTCGAGCGGCAGGCTGTATCCATCACGGCCGTGCAGCGGCCCTCGCCGAGCTTCGCGATCGCCTCGATCGCCGCCACGCGAACCTGCCCGGCCGGATCGTCGATCAGCCCGATCACGTCGTCGAGAGCCTCGAAGATGGCGAGGTTTCCGAGCGCCTGGCAGGCGTAGTAGCGGACCCACGCGTCCTCGTCGCGAAGGCCGGCGCGGAGCGCTACGGCTGCGGCCCCCGTCGTCCGCCCCAGCGCCCGCATCGCCGCTGCGCGCGCGCCCGCCGTCGGCGAACGGCTCGCCTCGAGCAGCGCGGCGAACGCGCGCGGAGCGCCGAGAGAGGCGAGGCCGGCGATCGCGGTGTCGCGGATCCGCGCGTTCGGATCCGACATGGCAGCCGTCAAGAGATCGAAGGCCTCGGCAGACCCGAGCCTGCTGATGATCTGGAGCGCCGCCCGCCGCCGCGTCGGGTCGGGCGAGGCGGCCGCCTCGAGCGCGAGCGCCCTGCTCTCGTCACCCCGCAGGGCCTCGACGGCGGCGATGGATGCCTGCGATACGTACGCATTCGTATCGCCGATCAGCGCGAACAGAGCGGGCACGACGCTCGTGTCGCCGACCTTCGCGACCGCTCTGCAAGCGTGCGCGCGAACGCGCGCGTCCGCGTCGGCGAGGCATGCGACGAAGATCGGAAGGCATGCCGCCGTGGGCTCGATGAGCGCCAACAGCCGCAGTCGCTGGGCGCTGTCGCCGTCGCGGAGGGCCTCGAGCAGCGCGTCGTTCGCCGCTTCATCGGCCATCCATCCGAGGACGATCGACAGCGTGCCGCGATCGTCGGCGCGTGCGTCTCTCCCGCATGCCTGCAGGCGAGCGCGCGCCGTCGCCGCGAACGCGGCGACGGAGGTGCCCTCGCGGAACGCCTCGTCGAACCGCGCCTCGTGACTGATCCGCAGTCGCGTCAGGGCGCGGACGGCGGCGCGGACCAGGGCGTCGTCCTCGTCGACGAGGAGAGCCACGAGCGGGAGCGTCGCGGCCGGATGCGCCGAGTGTCCCAGTGCCTCGGCCGCCTCTGTGGCGTAGCGCGGGCTTGCCAGGAGCGCGACGAGCGGCGGTATGGCGCGAGGGTCGTTCGAGCGTCCGAGCGGCAAGATCGCAGGAAAGGTGCGGAAGAAGCTCCGGCTCTCGACGGCCGTGATCAGGGCGTCGACGGCGCCGCCCCCCCCGATGCGTCCGAGGGCTTCGACCGCCGCCGTGGCGACGTTGTCGTCGTCGCCCGCCATGAGCCGCGTGAGACGCGGGATGGCGCGCGCGCAGCGTCGCCGGCCGAGGATCTGCGCGGCGTCAGACTGGACCGCCGGCGACTGCTCGTCGCCGAGCAGCCGCAGCACGGCGTCGTCGACGTCACCGATCGAGCCGCAGAGCGCCTCGACCACGGCGGCGAGCCGTGTTTCGTCGGTCCGTTCGCCCAGGAGGACGGCGCAAAGCAGGTCCACCGACGAGCCGACCCGGGCGAGCGATGCGACCACGGCGCGACGTACCAGCCAGCTCGGGTCGGAGAGCCGCCCCATCAGCTCCTCGACGGCCCCTGCTCGCGCCAGGCACGACACCTCGTCGATCCGTGCCAGCTCGTCGGGCACGGGCGGTCCCGAGATCCTCGGGATCGTCAAAAGAGCGGCTTCGCTGACACACCGCCGTCACCGACCGCCGCCTCGAGCGCTGCGCGAGCCGTGCTGCTGCTCTCCGAGCTCTGCGCTGCGAGTTGTCTCGCGTCGTCTGCCATGGCGCCGGCGCGCGTCTTCTCGTGCGTAGCGGAGGTGACGGCCGCGCGCGCGCGGCGTCGCATCTCGTCGACCGAGCGAAGGATCTCCTCGCTCGCAGCGGCCTGTTCGGTCGTGGCGCGCGCGGTGCTGCCGAGATTCAGCGTCTGCCTCGCGACGTTGGCCGCGGTCGCCGCGACGGTCGCCGCCTGTTCCTCGAGCGCGCGTGAGGTCTGCTTCGCCAGGCGTCGCACGTCTTCCGCAGTCTGCGCGAGGCCCGCAGTCGCCACGGCCTGGACGCCCGTCGCGAGCGTCACCTGCTCGGCCAGCCGCGAGACCAGCCGCGATGCCGCCTCGAGCTGCTTGCCGCCGTCGGCCTGCTCCTGGAGGGCCTTCGCCATCTGCGCCGTCCGGGTGCGGAAGTCCTCCACCGCCTTGCCGACCTCGACGGCGCCCTTGGCCTGCTCGGAGAGACCGACGATCGTTCGCTGGGTCGCGGAGGTCAGCTCGCGCGTCTGCGCGTTGATGAGCGAGGCCTCGCGGCTCTGATCGGCGAGCGCTCCGCTCATGTAGAGCGTGACCGCGCGCATCTCGGTCACGGCCTTGGCGAGCCCGCTCGCGCCCACCGCCTGCTCCTGACAGGCTCGCGAGACCTGCTCGACGCCGCCCTTGAGCTGCGCGTTGGCCTTCACGATGTTCCGCATCGACTTTGCCTGCTCGGCGGCGGCGATGCTGGTTTGCTTCGCCAGCAGGCGCATCTCGACGCTTCCTTGCGCGAGCGTCTTCGCCGCGAGCGTCTGCTCGTTGGCGCCGACGGCGATCGTACGACTCTGCTCGCTCACTTTGGAGATGCTCTGCGCCAGGTACTGGTTGGCGACCACCTGCTCCTCGGTGGCGCGCGACATCTCACGGGCCGTCTGCCCGACGTCCTCCACGCCCTTGAGGATCGCGCTCATCGCGCGCTCGGCATCGGCGGCGAGGGTCGCGCCTTCGTCGGCGACCTTGGACCCCTCGGCTGCCGCGGAGATCGCCTTGCGCGCGGTCGACTGCAGTCCGCGAATGATCTTGCCGATGTCGGCGCTGGCGGTCGCCGCTCGGTCCGAGAGCGCGCGGATCTCCTCGGCGACGACGGCGAAGCCTCGGCCGTGCTCGCCCGCGCGCGCGGCCTCGATGCTCGCGTTGAGCGAGAGCAGGTTCGTGCGGTCGGCGATGAGGTTGATGGTGAGGACGATGTCGCCGATCTCCTCGGCGCGATTCCCCATCTCCTTCATGACGAGCGCCGAGTCGGCCATCGTCGCGCGGATCTTTCCGAGGCCGGTGATCGACTTGCCGACGGTCGCGGCGCCCTCGCGCGCGGCCTCGTTGACGGCGAGGCTGACGGACTTGGTGTTCTCGCCCATCTTGGCGAGCTGGCGAGCGGTGCCCTCGAGCTCGGTCGCCGAGGCCGCGCTTCCGGCGGCCAGAGCGGCGATCTGCTCTGCGCCCCGCGCGATGGCCTCGGCAGAGTGAGCGACCTGCTCGATCGAGCTCGCGGCAGCGTGGACGGTCGCGGCGTGCTTCTCCGCGGTGGCAGCGACCTCCTCGACCGACGCGGCGACCTGGGTGACCATGGCCGCGCTGTCGATGACCGAGGACTCGAGCTGCTTCGCGTGCTCGGCAACAGCGCCGATCGAGCGCGCGAGCAGATCGGTCGTCGTCGAGTTCTGCTCGACGGAGGTGGCGAGCTCGTTCGCGCCGGTGGCGAGGGAGCCGAGCGTCTTCTCGATTTTCCCCATCGAGCTCGCGACGCTCACCAGGCGCTCTCCGACGGCCTCGGTGTCCGTGGCGAGCCGGGCGACGCTCCTGGCCATCTCCTCCGTCGTGCCGCCGAGCTGCTCCACGGACGCCGCTTTCGAGCTCACGCGGAGCGTCATCTCCGCGAGGTTGCTCGCCGTGCCGCTGACGGACCCGAGCAGCTGCTCGCTCGCGGCCGCGAGGTCCTCGGCGTTCGCGCTCACGCCCTTGATCGAGCGTGCGACCTCTTCCAGCGTCGTCGCCGTCGCGTCGGAGAACGTCGCGAGGAGCGCGGAGTCCTTCTTCACGCTGGTGATCGACGCTGCGAGCTCCTGCAGCGTGGCGGTGCTGCCTTCCGCGCCGTCCTGGAGGAGCGTCGTGGAGTCGCTGACGGCACGCTGCGAGCGCACGAGATCCTGGACGGCGGCGGCGGTCTCCTCGAGCTTCGAGAACACATCCTCGATCGTGACGCGTGCTTGCTCTTGCTGCGTCGCCTGCTCGGCGCTGGCCGCGGAGAGGCGAGAGGCTGCTTTATCGACGGCGTTCGCGAGCATCGCCGCCTGACGGAGCGATTGGAGACGGGGCTGCTTCGGTGCGCGCACCGTCTTGACCGGGCGGGATCCGTTCTTCGTTCCGTTAGACGCCATCGAGTGACTCCTCTCCAATGAGCTTAGCGAAGTCGACGAGCATGATCACCCGCGTCCCCACCTGGGCGACGGCCTTGATGAACCCACCCGTCTGGTCTTCCAGGATCTTCGGCGGCGCCTGGAACTGGGTGGGCGCGATCTTCAAGACCTCACGCCCGCTGTCGACGAGCAGCCCGACGAGGCGCTCGCGGCAGAGTCCGACGACGATGCGATTCTCGAGGACCGTCGGCCCCGGCACGAGACCGAAGCGGAGCCGCAGGTCGACGATCGGTACGATCCTCCCCCGCAGGTGGACGATCCCGATCACGAAGGACGGAGCTCCGGGCACCGCGGTCGCGCCGGTGAAGGACTCCATCTGGAAGATCGAGTCGGCCGCCAGCGCGTACTCCGCATTGCCGACGCGGAAGATCACGTAGAGGACCGCGGGCGTCTGGACCTCCAGCGCCGCGGGCGCCGCGTCGTAACGTGCGAGCTCGGTCATGCTGCAGACTCCTCGGCGAGCGCGCCACGATGGGAGAAGAGGGCGCAGAGGTCGAGGACGAGCGTCGGCTTTCCGTTCCCTAGGTCCGCCGCGCCCGAGATGCCCGGAACCTGGACGAGCCGATCGACGAGCGGCCGCACGACGGCCTCCTGCTGACCGAGGACGCGATGGACGGCGAACGCCACCGGCTCTCCGCCGCGGCGCACCACGAGCGCTTGGCGCGGTCGCTCGTGGTCACCGGGCAGCCGCAAGATGCTCGCGAGGTCGAGGAGCGGCAACGTCTCCGAGCGCCTCTGGACCATGCCTAGCGGTGCGGTGCCGTGGAGGTCGGGGCGAGACGGAGCGAAGCGCGTCTGCACGTGATCGATCTCGAGGATTTCCTCGACGACGGAGACGGGGACGACGAACCGCTGGTTCGCGCACTCGACGACGAACGCGTCGACGATCGCGATGGTGAGCGGGACGCGAAGGGTGAAGGAGGTGCCCTTGCCGAGCTCGGTCTTCATGAAGATCTCGCCGCCCAGCTCGTCGACGACGATGCGCTTCACGATCTCCATGCCCATTCCGCGCCCGCTCGTGGTCGAGGCCTCGGCGCGTGTCGACAACCCTGGGAGGCAGATCGCTTCGAGCAGCGCGGCGTCGGTCTGGCCGAGCGCGGTGCGGGTGTGGAGCGCGACGCTCGCGCGGTCCACGCCCCGACCGTCATCGGTGATGGTCAGCTCGAGCCGGGTATTCGAGTGGGCGGAGCACGAGATCCTCACGGTGCCCTCTTCCGCCTTGCCCGCCCGACGTCGCTCGGACGGAGTCTCGAGGGCATGGTCGACGGCGTTCCGGACGAGATGCACGATCGCGGGGAAGAGTCGCTCGGCGACCGCCTTGTCGAGCTCGGCGTTCCCGACGTCGATTTGGAGCCCGACGAGCTTGCCGCTGTCCCGGCGAAGCCCACGGACGATGAGCGGAACGCGGTCGAGCACGTCCGTGAGGAGGACCATCCGCACGCGGAGGATCGCGGCACGGAGATCGCGGAGCTGACGGGTGTTGTCCTTGAGGATCTCGGTGAGCTCGCGGACACCGACGCCTGCGGCCTTCAGCTCCGCGACGGCGCGTGCGAGCCGCGAACGGGTGACGATGAGCGCCGACAGCTGGTCCATCGCGTCATCGAG
>JANXVA010000461.1 GCA_025351875.1 Myxococcales bacterium
TACCCCGCGGCCGACCTGCCGCGCCTTGCGATGCAGAATGGCGCCACCTCGGTCGAAATCAACCTCGAGGACACGCCGGTGAGCCCGCTCTACCAGCACCGGTTGCGTGGCAAGGCATCCGAGATGCTCGCCTCGATGCGGTAACGGAAGCGGTGACGGAACTAGAGGTGCGTTCCGTACGCGCCGCCCCAGCCGTCCACGAAGATCCCGTCGAGGCGCACCGGCAGCTTCCCGCCGTCGATGATCACGCCAACGTTGCGGCTCTTCGTGAAGTAGTCGCCCTCCCAGTTGCTCGTGCCCACCCACGCGCGCGCGCCGTCGACGACCATGTATTTTGCATGCGCGACGCGGGCGAACGGGATCTCGCCGCCTGACCAGCGCGGAATCACGATGACGCGCACCTCGACGTTCGGCTCCTTCGCGAGATCCTCGAGGACGCTCCGCGAGTCGCTGCCCGGCTTGCTCGCCCACTCCGAGACGAGGAGACGTACGTGCACGCCGCGCGCCGCGGCTCGGCGAAGCGCGTCGTCGAGGGTAGGGAAGGGGCTCCCGTCACGCTCCTTCGTCTTGTAGGTGAGGACCTGCACGTCGACGGTCCGCGTCGCGCCGTCGAGCATCGCGACGAGCTTCGGAAGCTCCCACCGTGATTCGTCGGGGAGCCACCCCTTCGGGCTCGCCGTGAGCGTGACGTGCTCGCCGGTCTTCGTGCGCGTCTCGCCGAGGTCGGTGCCGTGCACGCGCGCAGCGGCATCGGCGCCGGCGGCGAGCTCCCAGTCGGTGTCGAGGATGTCGAGGAGCGCGCCGGCAAAGGCGGGCGAGCTCACGTGCACGCCGATCTCCTGGATGTGCGTGAGCGCGCGCCAGTCGAAATTCTGGCTGCCGACGAAGGCCTCGCTCCGATCGACGACGAAGTACTTCGCATGCAGGATGCCGCCGCCGCGCTTGCCGAAGTCGATGATGCGCACCACGGCGCCGGCGCGGCGCAGGCGCTCGAGCGTGTCCGGGTACTTCGGCGCGAACACCGAGTCCGCGAGGAATCGAACGCGTACGCCTCTCGCCGCGGCGCGCTCGATCGCCACGATGACGGGCGTGAGCTTGCTCTCCGCGCGGTCGTTCGCTTCTGGCTCGCTCGCGTAGAACTCGACAAAATCGATGGTCTTCTTCGCCGCGTCGATCATCGCGACCCACTCGTCCGCCGCGTTCGCGACGTCGGCGTGGTCGAGCGTCGTCTCCACGGGCGGCGACTCGACGAGCGCGATCGCGCCCGTCTCGGCGACGATGCGCGTCGGCGGAGGAGGGGCCGGCCCGGCGTGACACGCGGGAACGACCGCAAGGGTCGCGGCCATCGCCCAGGCAGCTCGCCGCAGTCTCACCACGAGGCACTCTACCAGGTCGCCCGGCGACGTAGGATGGACCGATGAGCCACCGGCCATGAGCGAACGCACACCCAAGACGGTCTTGATCACGGGCGCCTCGAGCGGTATCGGCCGCGCGCTGGCGATCGAGCTCGCACGCCGCGGCGCCCACGTGATGGCCTCCGCCCGCCGCGAAGCGGAGCTGCGCGCGCTCTGCGACGAGATCACCGCGAGCGGGGGCAAGGCGAGCTTCATCGTCTGCGACGTGAGCGACCCCGACGCCGCGGCCGAGGTCGTTCGCAAATCCGAGCGCGACCTCGGCTCGCTCGACATGGTGATCTCGAACGCCGGGCTCGGCGGCTCGACCCACGCCTCGCGCCTCGACGTCGCGAGCGTCGCGCGGATGATCGACGTGAACGTTCGCGGTGCGATCGTCCCCCTCATCGCAGCCATCCCGATCATGCTCGGCCAGAAGCACGGGCAGCTCGTCGGCGTGTCGAGCCTCGCCAACAAGCGCGCCCTCCCCACCTCCTCCGTCTACAACGCGACGAAGGCGGCGTTCAGCACGTTCCTCGAGGGCCTCCGCATGGACCTCGATCCCTCGGGCATCACGGTGACGGACGTTCAGCCTGGGTTCGTCGCGACGGACATGACCGCGAGGAACAAGTTCAAGATGCCGCTCCTCTGGAGCGCAGAGAAGGCCGCGCGCGTCGTCTGCGACCGCCTCGAGCGCGCGCCGCGCATCATCGCGTTCCCCCGGCCGATGGACTGGCTGACCAGCGCGACGCGCTTCATGCCCTACTGGCTGCTCTCACGGCTAGGGCGCAGGCTCGCCGGCAATCGTTGAGGCGAACAGCCCGTCGAGGTCGGACGTCGGCGCGGCCTTCCCCTCGTTCTCGAATCGCGATCGCGAGAGGCCTGCCAGCTCGAGAGCGACGCGCGCCATGTCGGCGTCGTCGACGCCGACGGCCTCGCGGTTCACGTTCAGCCACGAGAGGGCCACCAGATCGCACGCGAGCTCGGTCATCGCGGGCTCCTCGAACGAGCCGTGATTGTGGAAGTGCGCCCAGTCGTGCAGCCCCCAGACCAGCGCGCGCAGCGACGACGCGGCCACCCAGAAGAGGTCTCGCGGTCTCACCCGACGCTCGTAGAGGAGGTCGGTCGCGTCGTCGATCGCGTACGGCGCGAGCGCCCATTCCTCCTCGAGGCCGTAGCCTCTGGCATGAAATCGCGCCAGCTCGCGCGGCAGGAACGTCGAGTTGGCGCCTTCCTTGAAGACGAACACGAGCTCCGCGGGGTTCTGCGAGTCGATCGCGATGCTCTTGTCGAGCTGACCTGATGTCGCGGGTTGGCGCCACTCGAGCACGTCGCTCTCGCACCATCCCCATGCGTCGAACACGCGCTCGATCGCGATGCCGACGCGCGGGAGGGCGCACGGAGTGGAAGGCACCACGAGAAGAGTCGACGGTGGCAAGGGGATTGATGCAGGCGGAGGAGACGACACGTTCGCGACGGCGACACTGGCAGATGTCGAAAAGGCGCGCTAGAAGAGGAGTGGCCTTTGACTCAACTCTTGCCGCCGAAGAAAGAGGTCGCGCTCGCTCTCCTCGAGAGGTCGAACGTCGACGTGTACCTCGACCCTCGAGCGAAGGGTGTCGTCGTGCCGCCGCAGTTCCGCAAGGAGCCGCGCCTCATCCTCAAGATCGGGCTCAACATGCCGGTCCCGATCCCGGACCTGCGCGTCGATGACGACAGCATGAGCTGCACGCTCTCGTTCAACCGCACCCCGTTCTACTGCGTCGTCCCGTGGAGCAGCGTCTTCGCGATGGTCGGTGAGGATGGTCGCGGGATGGTCTGGCCGGACGACGTTCCGCAGGAGCTCGCCGTGAAGGTGGTCGAGCCCAGCGAGGGCGAGGCGGCTCCCGCGTCACGTGGCGTTGCCTCTGTCCCGCCCAGCACGACCGGCACCGCGGCCGCTTCGACTGGTAAGGGTCGCGGCCGAGCGGCGCGCGAGCGCCCGACCGACGACGTCGCCGAGCGCCCCGCCAGCGAACGAAAGGGCGGAGCCGGCAAGGGGAAGCGGAAGAAGAAGGAGGAGGGAGCCCCGAGCGCCCGCCCCGTCCTCGTCGCGGTCCCCTCGCTCAATTCTCCTTCTTCGTCTCCCGCGCCCGACGCGGCCGCGAAGGTGGGCGGAGAGACGGCCGCTCCGAGCGAGCGACCGCGCGAGATTCGCCAGCCTCCGGGCTCTCCGCGGAGACCTGCCCCGCCCCCGCGAGACGGCGTCTCGGCGCTGCCTCGCCGGCCACGTCAGCCTCCCCAGCCTCCCCAGCCCCCCCCGGGCGACGGTCAGGCCCGCCCGAAGCGTGAGCTCCCGCCGTACTTGCGCGTCGTCAAGTAGCGCCGGCTGCTACTTCACGAACTTGCAGCCGTGAGCCAGCGCGTCGTCCGCGCGTTCACGGATCCGCAGTGACTCGCCGCTGACCCACCCGCCGCGCATGGCCCTGCACGTGAGCTTGAGATCGGTGAGCTCACCGCCGTACGGCTCGATTGCTTGCATGATGCAACCCCGTGCGCGCGGCGCCTTCTCGAGGAGGTCGGCGATGATCGGGTCGAGCGCGGTCCCGCATCGGCGCAGGGAGAGCTGGAGGGGAACGGTGAGCGCCGAGTGGGTCTCCGGCGCACGCTCGACGAGTCCCTTCGACCAGATGAGCCCGAGGCGAGCGCAGGGAAGGGGGCTCTTGGCCGTCGCCGTGATGAGCCCGGGCTCCGCGCTGAGCGCGAGCCAGTCGAGCACCACGTTCTCGGTAGAGGCCATCGTGAGCACGAAGTCGACGCACGACGCGTGGTCACGTGCCTCCGGCGGTACGGAGAGGACGAGCGACTTTGCATCGCCGCTCGCCTCGGGTAGCGCGATGCCGTCGCACATCGCGCCGCGGGTCTTCGCATCGATGAGGCGCCGCGCGACGTGCGCGTGCGCGGCAGGTCCGATGCTCGCAAGCACGCCCGCCACGACGCTTCCGCGCCGTCCTGCGGAGAGACGCACGACCGCCCCTTCGAGATCGGGGACGAACGGGATGAGCCGCGGATCGCGCCGAGGTAGCGCCGTCGCTGCGACATCGGAGCGTGTGGGGTCGGCGAGCGCGGTCTTGAGGAACGTGGTCCCCCACGCCGCGCCTCGCGTCACGGCTTCCCATGCCGCGATGTACGCGTTGACGTCGAGCTGCGCGCGCTTGTCGAGCGCGGCGACTGCGGCCGGGTCCTTGTCGGCGAGACGCCCGAGAGCCGCAACGCTCTGCGCCGAGGCGTCGTCAGCCAGCCAGGCGATGTCGTGCTTCGCCTCCGCATCGCCGACCGTCTTGGGCTTGCAGGCCGCCGAACCGAGGCCGAGAAGAGCGCCGACGACCCCGAAGAGCAGGGCTTTTCGCGCAAAGACTGCGAGAGCGGGCGTTCGCATCGAAGCCCAGCTTATCGTGCTCAACGCCCAACACGCGAAAAGGTGGGACGGATCCCCTCGGTCCGGCATCCTAGGAGGGCCGTGAGAGTCGTAGTCAGTGGTGGAACCGGGTTCATCGGGCGTTCGCTCGTCATGGCGCTCTGCGAGCGCGGTGACGACGTCGTCGTCCTGAGCCGTGGCAAGGCCACCGCCGAAGCCCGTTGCGGCGGGCTCGGCGCCCGCCCGGCGTGCGGCCGTGGCGCCGGAAAGGTCGAGCTCGCGGTGTGGACGCCCGAGAAGGCCGGCGATTGGTCGAGGGTGGTAGACGGCGCCGATGCCATCGTTCACCTCGCGGGCGCCGGTGTGCTCGACGAGAGCTGGACGCCCGAGCGCAAGGAGATGCTCCGTTCGAGCCGGATTCGCTCGACGGAGCTCCTCGCCGAGGCGATTGCGCGCGCCGAGCAGAAGCCGCGCGTCTTCGTCAGCAGCTCCGCCGTCGGGTACTACGGCACGGAGACGGGAGATCAGGTCCTCGAGGAGGGCAGCCCACCCGGGCACGACTTTCTAGCGCAGCTCGTCGTGGACTGGGAGAACGCCGCCGCCGCCGCCCGCGGCCTCGCCGGTGTGCGTGTCGCTCATCCGCGGATCGGGCTAGTCCTCGGCAAGGGGGGCGGGATGCTCGAGAAGATGCTGCCCGCGTTCAAGGCCTTCGTCGGCGGACCGGTCGGAACCGGTGCACAATACATGGGCTGGATCCACGTGGTAGACGTGGTCCGCGCCCTCGAGTTCGCCCTCGACTCGACCGAGCTCGCCGGGCCCTTCAACCTCACGGCGCCCGAGCCCGTCACGATGGACGCCTTCGCGCACGCCCTGGGCAACGCCATGGGTCGGCCCTCGGCGCTCCGGGTCCCGTGCTTCGCGGTAAAGCTCGCCTTCGGGACGCGCTCGGAGGCTGTCCTCAGCGGGCAGCGCGCCGTGCCGAAGGTCCTCAGCGACGCAGGATTTGCCTTCGTCTTCCCGGAGCTCGCCTCGGCCCTCGCGGACATCGTCAGCAACCCGTAGGCGCGCGAGAGCCCAGAGAATCGCGCGGCCCGATCCAGGTCGCGTAGACTCCTGCCGTGCACGCGTCCTTGCGTCGGCTCGTCGTGGCCCTGCTCGTCCTCACGTCGCTCGTCGCGATCGGTGCGACGGGCTTCTGGGTGCTCGGCGCTGGGCGCTGGAGCTACGACGAGTGCCTCTACATGACCGTCATCACGCTCTCGACCGTCGGGTTCGGGGAGCTGTCGCAGATGCACGAGGTGCCGGGCGCTCGCCCGCTCACGATCCTGCTCATCGTCAGCGGCGTCGGTGCTCTCGCGTATGTGCAAGGTAACCTGACCGCCCTCCTCGTCGAGGGCGTCATCGGACAAGTGCTCCGGAGGAATCGAATGCGCAAGGCCATCTCCGGTATCGAGCGGCACGTCGTCGTCGCGGGCGCGGGCTCGACTGGCAAGCACGTCATCGAGGAGCTCGTCGCGACGGGGACGCCGTTCGTCGTCATCGACCGCGATCAGGGCCACCTCGAGCGTCTCTCCGCGGACATCTGCGGCGGCAAGATGCTCTACGTGCACGGCGACGCGACGGACGACCACACGCTCGTCGCCGCCGGCATCGAGCGCGCGATGGGCGTCGTCGCGGCGCTCACGCATGACAAGGACAACCTCTTCGTCACGCTCAGCGCGCGCAGCCTCAACGCCAGCGCCCGCATCGTGAGCAAGATCGTCGAGGACCGCGCCGACGCCAAGATGCTCAAGGCGGGAGCTACCTCCGTCGTCAACCCGGCCATGATCGGCGGGCGTCGCATGGCGAGCGAGCTCGTGCGGCCGGAGGTCAACGAGTTCCTCGACCAGATGCTGCGCGACAAGACGAAGAACCTCCGCATCGAAGAGGCGATCGTTCCGGAGAATTCGAGCTACGTCGGCGTGTCGCTCAAGGACAGCCCGATCCGTCGCGAGACGAAGCTCCTCGTCATCGCGGTGCGCCACAAGGATCGCACGTTCATTTACAACCCCGACCCCGAGCACATACTCGACGGGGGCACGACTCTCATCGTCATGGGCGATGCCGAGAGCGTGTCGAAGCTACGGAAGATCCTCGACGACAGCGCGATCTCGCACGAGCCGGCGGCCCGCGTGGAGCCGCCGAGCAAGTCGAACCCCCAGCCCTAAATCTCCGAGGTCACGGCGCTGCTGCGTCGATGCCGCCGTCGATGGCGCTCGAGCAGCTGAGGCCGATCGAAGCGTAGAGGCTGCACGCATCGAGGAGCATGCTCTCCTCGGGGCAGGCGGCGACGTAGGCGTCCGTGATCGCCTTGCACGCGCCGGACTGCACCTTCATCTTGCAGGTCTTCACCTCCGCGTCGGTCGCGCAGTCGGGCATCTTGCACGCGGCACGAAGGCAGAACTCGAACTGCGAGCGCGTCCGGCCGCACGTCTCGTTCTTCATGCGCGCGAAGCAGGAGGCCGTGCGGTTGTCGATGGCGCCGGTGCCCGTCTCGACGAACACGCTCCAGTTCGGCGTGAGCCCGGCGTCGCCGTTGAGGGGCGAGAACACGCAGGCGCTGCACGTCGTGCCGATCGCGGTCTTGATTTCGGAGTACTTCACGGTGCCGGTCGTCGACGCCTTGAACGCGGCCTTGAGGGCGTCGACGTTCTCCTGCGTGCACGCGGTTCCCTGGACGGCCGGCGGGGGCTCCCACTTGGTGAGGCTGGCAGCAACGATGGGCGTCGTGGGCGGACAGACCGCGGGGCCGGCCTCCGGCACCTCCTCGGGCGCGGCCTCGATGGGCGCCTTCTTCACGTCGACGCTCGCGTCCGTGCCGCCCTCCTCGCTCGCCGTGGCCTCGGTCGTGTCGGAGGAACAGCCCGGCATCGCCGTCGCGGCGAGCAGTCCCGCGAGCCCCGAAAGGCTCAGCATCACGAACAACCTGGTCTTCATCGACTCCCCTGATCTTTCCGCCCCCGCGACTCGCAGAAAGCGAGGCGGCCATACCATGGCGGCACTTCTGGGCGCTAGCGGAGCTTCGCGGCGCGGATCTCGGGCGACTCGACGACCCCGCGACGACGTTGCTCCACGTCCTTCCGTGCTCACCGGATCGTGAGGTGACGCGCCGGGGCGGTGGCGACGCCGGACGACGAGCGGGTGATGCGCGCCGTCGCCTCCGGCACCGTGACCTTGCCAGCGAGGCCGAAGCGCATCGGGATCTCGATCACGGAGCCGCTCCGATGAACCGACTGCCGGACCGTGAGCACGCCCTGCACCTGCGCGACACCCGCGACGGGCGCGCCGAGCGTCACGCCCGGCGGTAGCGGCACCTTCGTGTCGATCTCGATCGACCCCTCGAGGACGTGACGCAGCATGAGCCGCAACGTTCCGTTGTCGCCGGCGACCGCTTCCGCGGGCCAGACGACCTCGAGGCCGACAGGGCTCCCGTGCGGCGGCGGAGGGCGCGTCCACATCCGCAGGACGGGGCGCTCGAAGCGCGCGACGAGCCCGGCGCCCTCCGTGTGCACGGCGACGTCGAGCGTACCCGGCGGGAGAGCGACGACGGTGGAGCCCGACTCGGGGACGTCGACGTCACGATCGACCGAGGCGCTGCCGCGCTTGCCCGCGACGTGGACGTGCGCGCGCGTTGCACCGTGGCCATCGAGCTGTGAAGCGAGCAGCGCGCGCACCACGGCGACGGTGGCGGACGAGGACCCGTAGCCCCCGGTCGCGTCGCGAAGCTCCGCGAGCTTTCCGAAGAGGACGTCCGCGGTCGCGGGCGACGTGCCGAGGAGCTGCGTGCGAAGGAGCGCGGCGTAGATCATCGCTCGTCGCCCGCGGTCGGCGAGCGGCGCGCCGTTCTTCGGTCCGTCGATGTCACCGTTCGCGGAGAGCTTCACGACGCGGCGCAGGCGATCGGTCAGGCTCGCGGCAACGGCGGCGCGATGAGGACGCTCCGCGAAGGCCATGAGCGCGCGCGCGATGCGCTCCGGCTCCGCGTCCTCGCCGAGCGACCGCGACGCTTCCGCGACGTAGGCGCCCCAGCACGGTGGCACGCCGGGGCCCGGCGCAGGCTCGACGTCGAGCGCGTCGTCGTCGCCGATCCGGGTATCGCGCGTCGCGATGTGCTCACGCGCGTCCGCCCAGCTACCGGGACAGAGGGCCTCGGGATTCTTGGGGTCGACCGGGGTGGGGCCGGTCGACGTCAGCAGACCTGCGCGCGCACGGAGCGCCCACGTGACGCCATGGCCTGGGCTGCGTGAGGCGTCGTCGAGCTTCACGAGCGCGTTGAAGCGACCCTGCGACCGCGCGGCCGAGTCCGCCGCGATGCCGGCGAGCGCGCGATGGCGCGGCGTGTCTTTCGTGAGCGCCCATCGCTGCACGCGGACGCTCGTCTCGAGCGAGTCGACGAGCGCATCGGCGGACTTCTGACTCTCGGGCTCGAGGGACTCGAGCGCGCCTGCGACGGCGTCGTCGTATCCGCGCTCGAGCACGAGGCGCGGCGCACCCGCGACGCGGTAGCCGTGGTCGAGGACGATACCGAGGTCACGATCACCCGAGGCCCACGCCGTCTGCGTGAGCACGCGCGGCTCGCCCGCCGGGGCGATCTCCCACGCGTGTCGGAGCACGTCGTCGGGCACGCCCGGCGCCCGCGCGATGAGCATGACTCTTCCTTCGCCAGAGCTTGCGGCGCGGAGCTTCACGCGCACCGCGCGCGCGCCGTGCGCGGGGATGTCGACCCTACGCCGTGCGGTCGTGGCTCCCTCGAGGACTGCCGCGCCGTCCGCCGTGGCTTCCAGCGTCGCGTGCACGAGCGCGTCGGTCCGGTTGCGAACGAGCACCGAGGTCTCGACCACGTCGCCTTCCACCCAGCGCGCGCCGCCGTCGATGCGCAGCGAGAGGGGCAGATCGCTCGCGATGTCGGTCGTCGTGGAGGCTGGCGAGAGGCCGTCGGGCACGCCGACGAAAGCGACGCGCCACGTCGTCTCGGCGCTGCCGAGCGGGATGGCGATGCGCACGCGACCCTCCGCGTCAGTGCGGACCGGCGCCGACCAGTAGGCATCGCCGTTTGCGATCCCGGCGCTGCCTCTCCCGGCGCCGTGCCCGAGCGTGCCGACGCTGCCGAGCCCGATGCCCGAGCCGCGACCGCCGCCGCCCTCGCCGACGCCGCTGAGCCCGAGCCCGCCCGCGCCGAACCCGAGCTCACGACCGGTGAGCTCCGCGAAGAGCTGCTGCCATGCGCTGACCGTCGCGTCGGAGACGATCATGTCCCACTTGGCATCGACGATCTTGTCCTCCTCCATCGCGCGCGCGTACGGACTGCCCGAGCGCACGACACGCTCGAACGGATCGCGAACGTCGTCCGCGGTGCCCACCAGGCCGTCGGGCCCGGGCGCGCGCAGATCGAAACCGTGGACCGTGCCGAGGAACGGCGCCGGCGGCGGACCGTTCGAGCGTACGTACTGGATCGTGCCGCCCCACGGATCGAGGAGCTGGTCCTCGGTGAGCGTCCCGTCGCGCACGAGCCTGCGAAGGAGCGCATTAGGGTCCTTGAAGACGGGCTCGTCGGGGTCGAGCGATTTCTGCATGCGCATCTCGCGCACGGCTGCGAGCACAGTGAAGAGCTTCAGTCGCGTCACGCGCCGCGCGACGTTGTCGAACGTGACCTGAGAATCGACCGCGACCAGATCCGCCAGGACGAGCTTCTCGCCGCCCGGTGTCGAGGGCGGCGGCTCCATCGCATCGGTGACGAGCGTGAGCAGCTCGGGGTTCATGACCCAGCGGCCGTTCTGCTTGCGACGCGCGTCGATGAGGGTCTGCGGGCTCTTCGTCGATTCGAAGACGGCCCCCTCGAGCGAATGGAGCACGGCGGAGAAGGCCTTCTCGAGCTCCTTCGAGGCATGCGCGCCGGGATCGTTGGCGGGAAGGACGCGATCGTGCTCGCTCCCATGACCGAGCAGCGCGCGGCGGAATGGCTCGGTCGTCGCTTCGCGTTCGAGGATGGCTGTGCAGCGATCGTCACCGGCGCCGATCGCCTCGCAGAGGCGCGTCCTCGTATCGAGCGAGGCCACGTTCGCGGTGCCGCCGCCGAACGCATCGACGACGATCGCGGAGATCGCCCCGGGCAGGCCGCGCCCGTGCCCGTCGGTGAGCTGGGCCTCGAAGTCGACGACGCCGCCCGGCGTGGCGCGTCCACCGACCCGCTTGAGGCTCACGAGCGGCGCGATGGCCGGCACCACGAGGACCCGCGCGCCGAGCACACGCGCCTCGCGTGCGCCGTCCGGCTGCGCGACCGACACGTCCCACGCGCCGGCGGCCGCGTTCGCGGGCACGGTGATCTCGCCGGTCGCGGTGCCGTCGGTGCGTGCGTCGAGCCACGCGGTCGTTGCCTGGTCGTGCTCGCGCGAGCGCAGGACGACGCTGTGGGAGCCCGCTGGTGTGCCGCGCGGCGAGGCGATGGTCACGCGGATCTTCTCGCCTGGCTTGGCGACGTCGGGCACGACGTGGACGGCGCCCGCGGCATCGCGATCGACCGGCAGGCAAAGCGTGAACGGCTCCTGTTGCGCGCGCAGCACCTCGATGTCCCGCGCGGGTCGGATCACCACGGCGGCGGCGACTCCGCCGGCGCAGGGACCGACGTTTCGCGTCGCACCGACGCCCGCTGGCGCGTTCCACGTCACCTCGGCCTCGCCGCGCGCGTCGGTCGTCACCGTCGTCGCGAGGCCGTCGGCGCTCAGCGTGAACGCGCCGGCGACGCCGCGGTTGTGACCGTCGAGCACGGTGAGCATCATTCGTTGCGTGAGGCCCGGGACGATCGCCGGGACCTCCGGTACGAGCTGCGCCGAGGCGCTCGCCGCGCCCACCGTGACCGAGGTCGTGCGCTGGAGGGCCTGCCCCTCCACCGTCGAGCGCGCGATCAGGATCATCGAGGTCCCCGCGCTCTTCACGAGCGTCGGCGCGTCACGGACCCCCAGCACCGCCCCCGCGCCATCGGTCGTGCCGCGCATCGCGAGGCGCTCCCAGTCCTTGTCGGTCGCCGGAGGGCTCGTGCCCTTCGGTCCGGTCCAGTAGCGCACCGGGTGCTCGATGACGGGCTGGCCGGTCGCGTCGCGAACGCGAATCTCGAAGTGCACCCGATCGCCAGGCAGTACGCCGGACGCGGGCTCGTCCCAGGCGGCCTCGAGCACGGGCGTGCCGGGGTTCTCGTCGCGCGGGCGCAGCACGAGCTCCGTCGGTCGCACCCCTGGCGCCTCGGCCTGCGCGCGGAGCGTCCACTCCCAGACGGGCTCGTCGATGCGCGGGATCGGAACGCGCGCCATGACGAGGCCGCCGCGGTCCGTGCGGAGCTTCTCGGTGAAACGCGGAACGCCCCCCTCGAGGAGAGACACGACGACGCCTGCGCCCGCGAGCGGCTCGCCCGCGGTGCCGACGACGCGCACCCACGCGGAGATCGTGCTCGTCGGCACGACGCGCAGGTCCGCGGTGTGGAGCTCGACCGAGGCCGTCGCTCCGCGCGCGACGGCGACACTGCGCGTGCGCACATGACCGCCGTGACGGACGGCGACGAGCAGCGCGAGCGCGCGGGGCAGCCCCTTGGGCACCTCGATCGCGAGTCGTGCGCGGCCCTCGGCGTCCGTCGTCGCATGGACGCTCGGCGGCGGTGCCGCTCCATCGAGCTCCTCGGGGTCCCATCCGATCTCGAGCGTCGCGCCAGCGAGCGGTACCGCGTGGGTCACGGAAGGGAAGCCGTAGGCCCTCGCCGTCAGCTCGACGACGCCGCCGGGAGCCGCGTTAGGAGCGACGTGCACGAACACGTCGAGCCCGCGCGCCGCGGGGTCCGGCGGCAGCGCCTGCGCGTGCCCTCCGGACAGCGCACCCTGCAACACCGCGAGGAAAAGGAGGAAGACGAGCCGAAAGGTTCGCTGCACGACCGAGCGACAGGGCCCACCGCGCGAGGTTCCCATAACGCTGGATCCCCGGGAAAATACGGCCAGCCCGCGCCGGGGTCGTATACTTCCAGACGAATGACGGGCGACAGCGGGGTGGCGCGACTGCATGCGCGCGTCGGGACGACGATCAACGCAAAGTACCGGCTCGACGCGCTGCTCGGCGCCGGCGGAATGGCGGCTGTCTACGCCGCGACCCACCGAAACGGCGACCGCGTCGCGCTCAAGGTCCTCCACCCCGAGCTGTCGCGCACGGAGAGCGTGCGGGCGCGCTTTCTCCGCGAGGGGTACGTCGCCAACAAGGTCGGGCACGCCGGCGTGGTTCGCGTGATCGACGACGACGTGGCTCCTGACGGGGGCGTCTATCTCGTCATGGAGCTCCTCGAGGGGCGAACGCTCGAGCAACACCGCGTCGCCTCGGGCGGCCGCCTCTCCCTACCCGAGGCTTCGACGCTCGTCGGCCACGTCCTCGACGTGCTCGCGGCCGCGCACGCGCAGCGGATCATCCACCGCGACATCAAGCCCGAGAATGTCTTTCTCACCACCCGCGGCGTGGTCAAGCTGATGGATTTCGGCATCGCGCGCATGCTCGACGGCGTACAGGCGACGGCGTCGGGGACGCTCATGGGCACCCCGGCCTTCATGCCGCCCGAGCAGGCGAACGGCCGAATCAAGGAGGTCGACGCGCGCAGTGACGTCTGGTCCGCGGGCGCGCTGCTCTTCGTGCTTCTGACGGGCCAGGAGGTTCATCAGGCGAGGACGACCTCCGAGCAGATGATCTATGCGGCCACCCAGCCTGCGCGCTCGATCGCGACGCTGATGCCGGAGCTCGAGCCCGACATGGCGCAGGTCATCGATGTCGCGCTCGCGTTCGAGATGCACGGTCGCTGGCAGACCGCCGGCGCGATGGGCAATGCGCTCCGGTCAGCGGGAGGGAGGACGAGTGAGGTGCCAGCACGATCGGCGCCGGCCCCCACGCCCGCTTCGCACCCCATCTCGTCGTCTGCGCCGACGATCATCCATGGCTCGGGCGACGCGCACGACGCCAAGAAGCCGTGAAATGGTCCGCGGGGACCCCCGCGGGCTAAGATCACATCATCGTACATCCACCCCTACTGGTTGTGCGATCCACCCGGGCAATCCATGCTTTGGCCCGCACGCAGAGCCGGGTTTTCCCCGTGATCTTCCCTAGAAAAGTCCCGCACAACTGTTCGCGAACAAACCGCACGTTCCGCACAGTTGTGCGCACAGGCCCCGAACAACTCCGAACAGCCGATCGCCAACCTGATTTCGGGTACTTGCGCCTCCGCGAACGTTGGCCCGGCGTCTGCAGTACCCCTCAACACGAACGCCGCGGAGAGCCCGGCTGAACGCAGGACGTCGAAGTTGACGGCCGCGTGGGCTCCCTCGGTGTCCCAAGTCTCACAACCCGCCGCGACGCACTGCGTCGCACCTAACAATTCTGACGGAGCTCCTACCATGCGCCTCTCTTCGATCGTTTCTGTCCTCGTCGTGACTGCCTCCTTCGCCCTCGGCGGCTGCGCCGCGGATGCGGAGCCCACCGGGACCGACCAGCCGAACGTCGCGCTCTCCGATCCGAACGCCCCCGCGATCAACAACGACCGCACATCGGACGTCTCGCAGACCGCCAAGCTCACCGACGAGTACGCCCACCCCCTCGACGAGACCCGCGCTCGCCAGGTCGAGAGCTGGTCGGCCGGCCAGGCGAACCCCCGCATCGACATCGTTCCCTCCGGCTTCGACGCCGTCCCCGGCACCAAGATCGGCGTCACGCCGCCGGTCTTCCACGAGGTCAACGCGCTCGAAATCGGCGCCCGCAACGAAGACGGCCTCACGCCCTACTCGCACAAGAAGCCCTGATTCCTTCGCGGTAGGATTGTGAGACAGATGCGGCGGTGCCGTCCGAGAGGACAGCATCGCCGTCGTCGTTTTGTGGGTCGTTTTTGCGCGCTCGCTGCCGGGGCCGTTTCGTCCGTCGCAAGGTCGTGACATCCTTGGCCGGCGATGCCCGACCCGAGCGAGCGCTCCCCCGCCTCGACGGCGACGATCCTCCCCGAGAGCGATCGCCCGCAAGCTGGCGGTCCCACGCCGGATATCGCGATGCTCGTCATCGTCTGGTGCCCGAGCGAGCCCGATCGCGTCGGTGAGGTCGCCGTCCTGGGAGAGGGAGGCCCGCCCATGGTGCTCGGCCGCGGTCCAAGCCCTGACGGGGTCGAGCCGCGCCTCCGTTTCTCCCGGCAGCGCCCGGGCTCGATGACCCCGACCGCGCCCCTGGTCGCCCCCGGCCTCTCGCGCCGGCAGCTCCTCGTCCACCCGCGCGAGGACGGCGCCGACGTCGAGCGCCTCGGTCAGTGCCAGCTCGAGGTGAATGGCCGCCCGACGGACGCCGCCCTCGTGCGCCCGGGCGACGTCATCCATCTCCGTCGCGAGCTCATTCTCTACTGCGTACGCCGCCCCGAGAAGATCCCGCCGCTCCGGCTGTTCCCCGAGACTGACATCGGCACCTTCGGGGAGGCAGACGCGAACGGGATCGTCGGCGAGGCGCCCTGCGTGTGGAGGCTCCGCGAGAAGCTCGCGTTCGCGGCGAAGGCGGACACCCACGCGCTGCTCCTCGGCGAGAGCGGCACGGGCAAGGAGCTCGCGGCGCGCGCGGTTCACCATCTCTCCGCGCGCGGGCTCCAGCAGTTCGTGGCGCGCAACGCGGCGACACTCCCTTCGGGCCTCATCGACGCGGAGCTCTTCGGCAACGCGAAGAACTACCCGAACCCGGGCATGGCGGAGCGTCGCGGCCTCATCGGTGAGGCCGATGGCGGGAGCCTCTTCCTCGACGAGATCGGCGAGCTCCCGTTCGAGCTCCAGGCTCACTTGCTGCGCGTGATGGACGCCGACGGCGAGTACCAGCGACTCGGTGAAGGGGTCGCACGGCGCTCGAATTTCCGGCTCATCGCGGCGACCAACCGCGACCCGGCCACGCTGAAGCACGACTTCGCGGCGCGCTTCACGGCGCGCATCGAGCTGCCGAACCTCACGAAGCGTCGTGAGGACATCCCGCTCATCGCGCGGCACCTCCTTCTTCGTGCCGCGCGTCGCAGCGGTGACATCGCGAAGCCCTTCATCGAGACGACGCCGAGCGGCTACGAGTACGCACGCTTCGGCGAGGACCTCGTCGCGAGCCTCTTCCGTCGCGACTTCACCACGAACCTGCGGGAGCTCGACGCGATCCTCTGGCGCGCGATGGGCGAGAGCCACGACGACGTCATCGAGGCGCCCCCGGAGCTGCGCGGGAGCTCGGGCTCGGGCGAGCATCGCATCGGTGTCACTGTGCAGCGCCCCTCGGACGAGCCGCCCTCGATCCCGCCCGTGCCCGCACCTCCTGGCGTCCCGCGCATGTACGCCGGCATGACTCCGCCGCCGCCGCAGCGTCCCGAGCCGAGCGGCGACGAGATCCGTGAGGCGCTCCGCGCCCAGCGCGGTCGCGTCACTCATGCCGCGCGACAGCTCGGGCTCTCGAGCCGCTATGCGCTCTACCGCTTGATGAAGAAGCACGGCATCGACAGCGATCCGCCGCCGCCCGGCCGTAGCGACTTCGAGTAACCGCGCGGGCACTCCCACGCGCACTTCGCGAGCCGCGACGCCTACGCCGCGATGCCGCGCGAGCGCAGCACGTCGCGAAGCGCCTGCTGAACGTCGGGAGCCGTCGTGAGTATGGCGCTCCGCGCGAGCTCGATGAACCGTGCGCCGCGCGAGCGCTTGAGGCCGTCGAGCGCGGCCACGCGATCTGCGGGCGCGCCGTGCTCGAGGATGCCGAGGAGGAACTCGGCGGCCTCGACCGTGTCCACGCGCGCGAGCGCACGAAGCGCCGAGGCCCGCACCGACGGCTGCGGCGACTCGCGCACGATGCGCGACAGCGGATCGAAAGCGTGCTGAAAATACAGGCTCTCCACGGCTTTCGAGGCCTGCTCTACGACCGCCGGATCGCTGTCGCGGAGGCCCGTACGCACCGTGACGAAGCTGCGCTTGAAGAAGAGCTGCTGCATCGCCGCCAGCACGGCGACCTTCACTGGGCGCTCCGCACGGGTGAAGAGCTTCTCGAGCGGCGAGAGCACCGCGTAGAGCTGCAGCTGCGCGAGCTGATCGGCGAGGCGAACGCGCGCGGCGGTCGCGGGATTGCTCGCGTCCTCCGGGCGGCTCTCCACCGCGAACGCCGTCAGGCGCGCGAGCATGGCCTTGCGCCGGATGAGATCCGGCCAGCGCTTGTCGAGGAGCACGTCGGCGCAGGCCTCGGCGGCGCTGCCCTGCTGCTCCCACTCGATGAGGTCGACGTGCCAGACGTCCGGGAAGTGATTGTCCTGGCGGAGGTGCGAGGGCAGCGGTGCGGTGTCGATCGCCTCGTCGCGCACTCCGTCGTAGCGCTTCGCGGCGCGCGCGTAGTGCTTCTTGCGCTGCTCTTCGAGATCCATCAGCGCCAGATCGTTGTAGAGCCCGCCGACGCGCGCGTAGTGACCGACCTCGCCGAACGCGAGGATGGCCGCGAGCAGAGCGTTCTCGGCGATCTCCGGCGGCGCGCCGCGCTCGAGGTGCTGCTTCGCGACGTCGCGCCAGAGCTCGGCCTGCACGACGACGTAGTGCGCCGAGGCGCTGTTCATGCCGAGCACGCGCGCGTAATCGGCGGCCTCGCGTGCGAGGGTCGCTGCGGCTGAGAGCTCCTTCCGCTCCTTGGCGGCCTGCAGTGCGTCCTCGAAGTACTGGAGCGCGAAGTACTTGAGGTGGTCCTCGCGGAGGATCCGGATGCAGTTGACGAACCCCTCGAGCACGTCCTCGAACATCCCGCTCTCGCGGCCGATCTGCACGAGCACCTGGAAGCAGTCGAAGGCGCGCTCGCGCTGGCCGACGCTCTCGAAGTAGTCGGCGGCCTCCTCGAGGAGGCGCACCGCGGAGACGTTCGCCTCACGCGCCTGGCGGGTGTCGCCGCACTTCTTCGCGCAGCGCGCGAGGTTGAACTGAACGAGCGCACCGTTGTATGCATCCGCGCCACCGCTGACCACCTGCGCAAGGCGTGACCAGAGCGCGCGCGCGCCGCGCCAGTCGTCGGCCTTCTCCCGGTAGATGGCGGCGGCGGCGACCAGGCCGGCGTTCTCCATCTCGCGAGCTGCGCCGGCCATGTCACCGGTCGCGGCGAGTGTGCGTGCCCGGTCGACCGAAGCGACGCCAGGAAGCATCGACATCGCGCGTTTCCAGCCGTCGTTCTCGGAGAACGCCATGTACCAGACGACGGTGAGCGCGCTGCGGTGGTCGTTGCGGCGTGAGAGGACCTCGGCGAGCGGACGCAGCACCGACAGGTAGTCGTGCTCCGCCACGTGCGTCTGCGCGGCCGCCGACACGAGCGAGTTTGCCGCATCGTCGAGGTCGCCGCGGGACAGCGCGGCCCGGGCGCGTTCCCGGAGGTGGTAGAGGTCGTCGAGCATTTACGGACGGGTGAAGCTTAGATGCCCGCGCTGGCAAGCGGGAAGCCTGATCGAGCGCTAGATGTTAAGCAGCCAATGCTTCCGTCCACGCAACAGGATGCGGACGCGCGGATCGCCCGATACCTCGACCGTTTGGCGCGCGGCACGGCGGGCCGGAAGGCGCAGTTCTTTCTCGAGAGCGTCGCGTCGGCGTGGGCACCCGAGCTGAAGTCGTGCCTCGGGCGGACGAAATGGCACGTATCGCCGAGCGCGAGGGACGTGGCGACGGTTGCGGCCGAAGCGGCGTGCGATCGTTCGACGTCGCGCCGTCTCGCGGCGCTCGCCGCGCTGGCCCACGCGGCTGACCATGCGCGTGGCGGTGCCGATGCCGTTCGTGCAGGACTCGCGGACGGCGAGCGACGTGTGCGCCTCGCCGCGGCGCGCGCGGCCGCGGAGGCGAAGCTCGGCGACATCGTCGCTCGCGAGCTCCGCAACGTCCTCGCGGACGACGTGTGGGCGGTGCGCTGGCATGCGACGCGAGCGCTCGTGGCTCGCGCGTACGACGCGGAGCTCGGCGCGCTCGCGCGCATGCTCGTCACGACGACCCCGCGCGGGGGCATGTCGCTCACGAGTTGGGCGCAAGCGGTCGGCGCGCTTCGTCCACGTTGCCGGATCGCCGGGCAGAGCGTGGATCTCGATGCGCACGTCACGCGGACGTTCGCGCAGCTCTCGGCGCGCGATCGCGATTTCGCGTGGCCGCTGTGGAGGTGAATCAGCTCGGAGGGATGCTTGAGCGCTCGGTGGCCACCGCGGCGGCGGCCTCTTCGCGCTTCTTGCGGGCGGCGTGCTCGCGCGGGAGCGCGATCATCGTCTCGACGAGCCCGATGATCACATAGAAGGAGAGGAGCCACACGAGCACGAACGCGGGCTTCGTCTGGAGCGAGACGATGGCGCTCGAGGCGACCGCGAAGAGCACGAGGCCCACCGAGCGCGCGTTGAGCTTGAGATCCTTGAACGACCGGAAGCGGATCGTCGAGACCATGAGGAACGCGAGGAAGCCCGTGAGCCCCATCATCGGGTAGACGTACTTCGGACCCGCGAGGTCGCCGCCGACGGCATGGTTCGCGACCACGAGCGAGATGAGGATGCCCGCGGCGCCCGGGACCGGGAGGCCCACGATGTATTTGCTCGGCTTGGTGGGCTTGCCGCCCTCACCCATGGAGAGGACGTTGAAGCGCGCGAGGCGGACCGCGCCCATCGCGGCGAACGTGAAGGCCACGAAGAGGCCGAACGTGCCCTGCTGGAACAGAGACCACTTGTAGACGAGGAGCGCCGGCGCGACGCCGAACGACACGACGTCCGCGAGCGAGTCGATCTGAAGACCGAAGGCGCTCTGCGTCTTGGTGAGCCGCGCGACGCGCCCGTCGAGCATGTCGAAGAACAGCGCATAAACGAGGAGAAGGGACGCGTAGTAGTACTCGTCACCCTTGCCCTCGGTGGCCCCGCCCGCGATCCGGATCGAGTCGAAACCGCAGAAAATGCTCGAGAGGGTGATCATGTTCGGAAGGAGAAACAGGGTCTTCCGGAGATCGAGCTTCTTGCGGGGGACGGCCATCGGGCGGGAAGACTGCCCCAGGAGTCGCCTCGGGTAAAGGTCGCGGCCGCCAGAAATTGGCGTGCGAAGGGCCGAGGGGCCTACCCTTCCTAGCGATGCGAGGTCGTGTTCCTTCAACCGTCGGCTTCTTCCTCTGCTCGGCCCTCGCCGTGCTTGCCGGCTGCGGCCGGCCCGAGACCGCCGCGGACCGGCAGCTCGCCGAGATGCGCGAACAGGTCTCCAAGATGGAGGCGGAGAACGACAAGCTCGATCAGCGCCTCGGCAACGTCGAGGACGCCATCGCGGACGACAAGACCGCGCGCGCGGACAGCTCGACTGCCCTGCCGCCCGCGCAGACCGGGCGCGTCGTCCAGCTCGGCGGGCCGTCCGACTCGGACCCTGCTGATCCCAACGACCCCACCGCCCGTCCCGACATTCGCGTGAGCGGCGTGCCTGGCGCTGCTCCGATGCGTCCACGCAGCGGTAAATCGGGGGGGCGCGCTCGGATCGAAGAGACCGAGCCCGTTCGCGCCGACCCTCCACGTTCGAGCGCATCGAGCGCGCTCGATCCCGACGCCAAGTCCGCCTACGAGGCCGCGCTCGCGCAGGTCCAGGCCAAGCAGTACGACCGCGGGCTCGAGGGGCTCAATGCGTTCCTCACGCGCTGGCCCGACCATCCGTACGCGGAGAACGCGCTCTACTGGCGCGGTGAGGCGTACTTCGCGCAAGGCGAGTACCTCCGCGCGGCCGAGCAGTTCGAGTCGGTGCTCTCGCGCCCCGGCAGCGGGAACAAGGCGCCGGACGCGCTCCTCAAGCTCGGCATGTGCCACGACCGTCTCGGGGCCTCGCAACGGGCCCGCGAGTACTGGGAGCGACTGAAGAACGAGTATCCGCGCAGTGACGCCGCGAAGCGAATTCCCGCGACGGCGGGCCGGAAGACCAGCGGCACGAGCACTGGCGCACGCGAGGACAGCTCGCCTGATCGCAAGGGACCGAAGGAGAATCGATGAGCATCGCGTATCCGGCGACTACTAGGCATCTCGCGATCGTCCTCGGCATGCTGACGGCGCTCACCACGCACGTCACTGCCGCGAACGCGCAGAACACGGGCGGCGGAAACCCCGCGAACCCAGGCGGCCCGACCAGCGGCAGCGGCGCTCCCGCGTCGGGCGGCGGCGGAGGCACCGTGTCGACGACCGTCGTGACGCCCGGCTTTCCCGGCGGCGTCGCGCCTCCGCCACCAGGCGGAACGCTCGGGGGTGGCAACGCGCAGTTCTCCTCGTCGAAGCCGATCACCGGCAACCAGCAGGACTCCTTCGACTTCAGGCGCGGCGGGGGCAGTGGCGGCACCGCGCACGGCAGCGATACGAGCTCGTTCATCCTCGGCAGCGGCGGCGGCAGCGGAGAGTTTCGCGGGTCGAACAACAACGCGGGCGTGCACCAGGTCCGCAAGGGCGACACGCTCTGGGACATCTGCGATCACTACTTCCGCAACCCGTACCAGTGGCCTCGGATCTGGGCGTTCAACCCGCAGATCCAGAACCCGCACTGGATCTTCCCGGGCGATCAGGTTCGCCTGCGCGGCGCGAGCGACGCGATCGCGACGGCGCAGCCGTCGACGGGCGGTTCGCAGCTCATCGATCGCCATCGCTCGGTCCCGCCGGAGACGATCTTCCTCCGCAACGAGGGCTTCATCGACGACGACACGAACAACTGGGGAGAGCTGTCCGGGTCGCCCGAGGAGAAGATGATCCTCACCGACAACGACGAGGTCTACCTCCGGATCTCCGGCAACCACGACCTCAAGATCGGTCAGGAGCTCACGATCTATCGTCCGCTCCGAAGCGTCGGCGGCGGCAAGCTGATCGGCATCCAGGGGACGGCGAAGGTCGACCAGTACGATGCGAAGACCCACGTCGGACGCGCGAAGATCATCGAGGCGCTGGACGCCATCGAGCGAGGCGCGCGCGTCGGCCCCGTGGCGCGACGCTTCGAGGTCGTTCCTCCGGCCCGCAACGAGACGGACGTGGCTTCGCGAATCCTCACGAGCGTGCAGCCGCACGGCCTGTTCGGCCAGCACCAGGTCGTCTTCGTGAACCAGGGCGAGGAAGCCGGTCTCAAGCCGGGCAACCGCATGTTCGTCATCCGCAAGGGCGACGCCTGGCACCAGACGCTCACCACCGGCTCCTCCGCGAAGCGCATCGCCCTCGAGGACGACTCGCCGGCCGCGACCGAAAACGTGCCGAAGCCGCGCGATTCGTCGCGGCTACCGGAAGAGGTCCTCGCCGAGCTCCGCGTCATCAGCGTGCGCAAGAAGACGGCGATGACCGTCGTCATCCAGTCGCGGCACGAGATCGAAGCCGGCGATCAGGCGATCGCGCGCAAGGGCTTCTAAGAAGAGCGGGTAGCGGCGGCAGGGCTCAGAACGGCGCGTCGCGCACGATCGAGCCCTTGCCCGTGGGCTTGGCCGTCGTCGTCGCGCGTGGTCGTGCCGGCGTCGCTGCGACCGCGGGGGCCGCGCGCGGTGCGCGCAAGGCCGCCGCGGGCCCCGGCTCCACCGCCGCAACGGGCACAATCGCAGCCGCGGGCGCAATCGCCGGAGCGGGCACCAGCGGCGCAACCTGCACAACCGGCGGAGCGGACCCGGCCGGCGCAGCGGGCGTGCTCTCCGCGACCGTCACCGAAGTGCTCGGCGCCGGCACAGGAGCCGCCGCAGGAACACTCGAGGCCGCGGCGCTCGCGATCGTCGACCCCTCCGCGCTGTTCGGATGAGGCCACAGCGAAACCGCCGTCGCCCCAGCGCAGAGCAACCCGCAGAAGCCGAGTACCGCGAAGACGACCCCCTTCATGCTCCGTCGAGGCGGCCCGATCCCGGGGATCTCGTAGGGATCCTCCACGCTCACGGTGTCGTGGGCGAGACCGCGGTCAGACGTGACACTGGGGCCCGACGCGGGAGCGGGCGGCGGGGCTTGCAGGGATGGCAGCGGTAGCGTGTGCTCCTGGCGGTGTGCCGGATGCTCCTCCTCCGGAACGAGAATCGCCTCGGCCTTTGGCAGCGCGACCGCCTGCGCGGCGAAGGCGGCGCGCACGTCGACCTGCGCGGAGACCGTCGGCTCCTCGGGCGCAGCCTCGAGCGTCGGATCGCTCGGCGCCCTCGCCTCGAGCGTGCGGTCCTCCGGCGGGACCTGCACCGTCGGCTCGTCGTCGTAGGGACCTCGACGACTCCGGATCGGGCTCACGGAGCGGAAGCGTAGCCTACCGCGCTCCAGCGCCCCAAGGACTCAGTCGTAGCGCTCGCTGTGGACCTGCTTGCGATCTACACCCATCTTCTTTCGCAGGAGATCTCGCACCGCCCCGACCATTCGCTCGAGCCCGCAGATGTAGATGTGCGGAGGACCTGCGACCCCGAGCTCGCGCCAGAGCGCCTCGGCGTGGGTCTGTACGTAGCCCCTCAGGCCAGGCCAGTCGGAGGCGGGCTGCGAAATGCTGTAGACTACACGGAAATTGGGATACTTCGCCGCGAGCGCCTCGAGCTCCTCGAGGTAGAGGCGATCCTCCTCGTGCCGCACCCCGAAGAGCAAGGTCATCGGAGAGGTCTCGCCGGCCGCGAGCGCATCCTTGAACATGCTGCGGAGGGGCGTAACCCCTGTGCCGGTGCCCACGAACAGCGAAGGATGACCAGCCCCCCGAGGGCGCGTGAAGAAGCCCTGCGGCCCGATCACGCGCAGCGTCGCGCCGAGCGGCAGCTCGTGGAGGAAGGTCGAACCGTGGCCTCCCGCGATCTTCGTGACCGCCACCTCGAAGGTCGGCGATTCGTCCGGCGGCGAGGCGATCGAATACGCACGCCGCGCCTCGCCGTCGGCGAGCGGGAGCACCAGGCTCACCCACTGTCCTGCCTGAAACGAGAACGGTTCGCCGTCGACGCGGTCGAAGCCGAGCTCACGCACACCCGGCGCGAGCATCCGCGCGCGGGACAGGCGCACGTCGAAGGTCGGCGGCGGTGGCATGGCTTCGCCTCGGCTATAGCATCAGGCGCGCGCGCGCGGCAGGCTCTCCACGCGATAGGCAAACGCTGCCTTCACGCGTGACGAGCTCCGGAAGACTAGCTCCATCCGGAGGAGCGCATCGAGCACGTCCGTCGTGGCCATGTCGCGCTCGCGTGCCGCGGCGATCACCTTGAGCAGCGGCTCGGTCGCTTCGGAAGAGTGGTGGAGCGCGCCAGGGAGCACGAACAGCGGAGCTACGCCGTCGTCGCCGGCGGCCGGGCCGGCCACCACCCGCGCATC
Source organism: Myxococcales bacterium (assembly GCA_025351875.1). Lineage (GTDB taxonomy): Bacteria > Myxococcota_A > Polyangia > Polyangiales > Polyangiaceae > Labilithrix. The sequence continues at coordinate 24,104 of JANXVA010000461.1, forward strand.
CATCGCTCCCTCCGCGTGCTCGAGCGTGACCGCTTGAGCTTCGTCGAGGTGGCGAACCATGAGCTCGGCGCCCGACCAGAGGTCGACGAGGTGCGCCCCGCCATCATCGACGTCCTCGACCAGGAAGACGCCGCGATGCGCCCGACCGAAGCGCGCGACGACGCGCTTTACCTCTTCGCCCGCATGCGGCGCGGCGAGGGCGGCGAACCCCTGCGCGGTCACGGCGTCGTCCCAGAACGCTCGGCTCCGGGCCTCGAACCACGCGTCCTCCGGCCCGAAGGCGCCCGTGCGCTTCTCGAAGCGCTCGCGCATGCGCCGGGCCTCGGCGGCGAGGTCGAGGTCGGGGCCCGACGCGCGCGTCCGGCCCGACGGCGCCCCGGAAATCGCGAGCGAAACGACCGCGTCGTACGCGGCGAGAACGGTGGCGGCCGTGGTATCGTTGTGTGAGCGTCCCATGCAGAACCGAGTCTTCTTCTCTCAGGCGTCTGTCGACCAGTGGGGTATCGACGGCAAGATCGATCTCATCGACGGCGAGCTCATCCTGCTCGCGGAGGGCCGAAGGTACAAGGTCGAGGAGTCCGTCCGCATCGTGACCGAGGTCACGGGGGCGAATGACGATCGCAAGATCATCGGAAAGGTGAAGCCGAAGCGCGCCCTCGACGAGATCGGCGCCGAGCTCCTGGAGACCTCGATGATCCTCGGCGACAACGCCTACGACGTCGTGCCCGGGTGGAGCGGCACACCGAGCTGCCCCTTCGCCGACCACCTCGTCTCGCCCGAGCGCAACGTCGCGCGCGCCGGCAAGACCGATCTCGGCACGGGTCCAAGCAGCGACGAGGAGCTGCTCCAGCGCTTCGCCGCTGGCGAGCTCTGAGGCACCCCGCCTTTGAACGAGTCGCTCGCCAACGTCCTGTTCGTTCTGACGTCGGTCACGTACGTCGCGGCGTCGGTGCTGTTCCTGCGCTTCCTCGTGCGCGGCAAGGGGGACGTGGGAACGGTGGGGCCGCGCCTCATCGCGTTCGGCGCCGTGTTCCATGCGGCGCACATCTGCGTGGCTTCGCTGGTGCTGAAGGTCTGCCCCGTCGAGGGCATCCACTTCCCGATGAGCGTCGCGTCGATGCTCATGTGCGCGGCCTACGTGGTCGCCCGGAAGAGGCTCCGCGTGGAGGTGGCTGGTGCCTTCATCGCGCCGCTCGCGCTGACGTCGCTCATGGCGTCTCGCTTCGTCGGGCGCGCGGAGCCGGGCGAGGGCGTCAAGAGCTTCATCCTGCCGTTCCACGTCACGCTCAACCTCTTCGGCGTCGCGCTCTTCGGGCTCGCGTTCTCCGCAGCTGCGCTCTACCTGGTGCAGGAGCGCTTCGTGAAGTCGAAGCGCATCGACGGCATGTCGCGGCGCCTGCCCCCGCTCGACGCGCTCGATCGCGCCGAGCATCGCTTCCTGCTCGCAGGCTTTCCGCTGCTCACGGTCGGCATCATCACCGGCACGGTCTGGGCGCAACGCGTCGAGGCCGGCGCCACGGCCGACATCCTCCGCGCCGTGTTCGGTTACGTCACGTGGCTCGTCATCGCCGGCGTGCTCTTCCTCCGCGCCGCGGCCGGGTGGCGTGGTCGCCGCGCCGCGTACGGAACGATCGCCGGTTTTGCGTTCGCGGTCCTCGTGCTCGTCGTCTACCTGACACGCACGGCCACTCCGCACACGGTCGCGAGCCCGACGGGCACCGCATCGTCGCCGGTCCTCACGCGCACGGCGGTGCAGCCGTGAGCTTGCCGGTCGTCGTCATCGGCGTCTCCCACAAGACCGCGCCCGTCGACGTCCGCGAGCGCTTCGCTGCCGGTGCGGAGATCCTCCCGGAGCTGCTCGCACGGCTCACGTCGCGGCCCGAGCTCGACGAGGCGATGTTCCTCTCCACGTGCAACCGCGTCGAGATCGTCGTGCTCGCGAAGGCCGGCAAGAGCATCGAGGATGCGAAGCGGGGCGCCTCGCGCGCCGTCCGAGAGGCCCTTCGCGAGCAGCTCGGCGCATCGAGCATCGACGACCTCGGCGGATGGCTCTACGAGAAGAGCGGCGACGAGGCGGTGCGTCACATCTTCCGCGTCGCCGCGAGCCTGGACTCGATGGTCCTCGGCGAGCCGCAGATCCTCGGGCAGGTGAAGGACGCCTACGACGCCGCCGTCGCCGCCGGCGCGCTGCGCAGCCACCTCGCGCGTTGCGTGCATCGTGCATTCACCGTCGCGAAGCGCATCCGCAGCGAAACGCAGCTCGGCGCCGGCATCGTCAGCATCTCGAGCGTGGCCGTCGATCTGGCCAAGCGCATCTTCGGTGACCTCGGCACCAGCACCGTGCTCCTCGTCGGCGCCGGAGAGATGGCCGAGCAGGCCGCGAAGAGCCTGGCCAAGAGCGCCAAGTCGATCCGGGTCTGCAACCGTAGCTTCGACCGCGCCGCCACGCTCGCCGCGACGTTCGGCGGAACGGCCGCGCCGCTCGATCAGCTCGAGGCGGAGCTCGTCATCTCCGACGTGGTGGTGGCCAGCACCTCCAGCAAGACCTTCGTCATCACCCGCGACCTCGTGAAGCGCGTGATGAAGCAGCGGAAGGGCAAGACGCTCTTCCTCATCGACATCGCCGTTCCCCGCAACGTCGAGCCGGACGTTCACAAGCTCGATAACGTGTACGTCTACAACGTCGACGACCTCGAGGCCGAGGTAGCCGAGAACATGAAGGCGCGCCACGCCGAGGTCGAGGCTGCAGAGGCCATCGTCGCCGCCGAGCTCGCCGACTGGGCGGCGTGGGCACGTGGGCTCAACGTGAATCCCACGGTCGTCGCGCTGCGCGCGCGCACTCGCGGCGTCCTCGTCGCCGAGCTCGAGCGAAGCCTGAGCGGTCGCCTCAAGCACCTCACCGAGGGGGATCGCGCCGCGCTCGCCCAGATGGTCGAGAGCGCGACGAACAAGCTGCTCCACGCGCCGACGACGCGCCTCAAGCAAGCTGCGTCCACGAGCGACGCCGACGCCGGCGATCTCGTTCACGCCCTTCATCACCTGTTCGACCTACCGGCGGTCGCCGAGGCGCTCGGTGAGGACGAGCGTGACTCTCGCATGATGAAGAGCGAGAGCGTCGTTCCGCATTCTGAAGAAGAAGAGCAGAGCGGTCGCCTCCCGCACTGACGCTCTCTCACGAAAGCCCGCGAGAAGATCATGAAGCTCACGTATGCCACCCGGCGCTCGGCCCTCGCTCTTGCGCAGTGCCGCGCGTTCGTCGCGCGCCTGAAGGCCGCGCATCCCCACCTCGAGATGATCGAGGAGCAGGTCGTCACCACCGGCGACAAGATCCAGGACCGCCCTCTCTCCGAGGTCGGCGGCAAGGGGCTCTTCGTGAAGGAGATCGAGGAGGCGCTCCTCGAGCGCCGCGCCGATCTCGCCGTTCACTCGATCAAGGACGTGCCCGGGGTGCTTCCGGACGGGCTCTTCATCGCGTGCATCCCGACGCGCGAGGACGCTCGTGACGTGCTCGTGGCGCCGAAGCACGGCGGTCTCGCGTCGCTCCCGCGAGGCGCGAAGGTCGGTACGAGCAGCCTGCGTCGCGCCGTGAGCCTGCGCGCGGCACGGCCCGATCTCGTCATCGTTCCGATGCGCGGCAACGTCGACACGCGCCTGCGCAAGGTCGACGAGGGCGAGTGCGACGCCATCGTGCTCGCGCGCGCGGGCCTCGTGCGGCTCGGTCTGGAGGCGCGCGCGACGGCGGTCCTCGAGCCCGAGATCTCGCTGCCCGCCGTGGGGCAGGGGGCGCTCGGCATCGAGTGTCGCGTCGACGACGCGTCGACGAGGGCTCTCCTCACGGCGCTGCACGACGAAGCGACGAGCCGCTGCGTGGCGGCCGAGCGAGGCGTGATGGTCGCGCTCGAGGGTGACTGCAAGACGCCTCTCGGCGCGTTCGGCGAGCGTCGCGTCCTCGAAGGCGGCGCGATCGAGCTTTTTTTGCGGGCGTTCATCTGCGATCCCGACGGCTCCAACCTCCGCCGTGGAGACGACACCGTCGCGTGGCCGGGCTCGGACGACGACGCGCGCGTCATCGGTGAGCGCCTCGGAGGAAAGCTCAAAGCGGGCTCTCGCGGCTCAAAGCTGCTCTGAATCCGAGGTAGCGTGACGGGAGCATGACCGTCCTCGTCGTTGCCGAGAAGCCGAGCGTCGCGCGCGACATCGCGCAGGTGCTCGGCGCTCGCACGCGCGCGGACGGCTATTTTCGCGGCGAGGGATACGTCGTCACCTGGGCCATCGGCCACCTGGTGGCGCTCGCCGAGCCCGGCGAGATGAACCCGGCGTGGAAGAGGTGGTCGCTCGAGGCGCTGCCGCTGCTCCCGCCGAGCTGGCCGCTCGTGGTCACGGAGAGCACGCGCACGCAGTTCGAGGTGGTCCGCAAGCTCCTCGTCGCAAAAGAGGTGCGCGGCGTCGTGTGCGCGACGGACGCCGGGCGCGAGGGCGAGCTCATCTTCCGGTACATCTACGAGGCGGCGAAGGCGAACAAGCCGGTCCGGCGCCTCTGGATCTCGTCGCTGACGCCCGACGCGATCGCGGAAGGGTTCGGCAAGCTCCAGGACGGCAAGGACTACGACCGCCTCGCGGACGCGGCGCGGGCGCGGAGCCGCGCCGACTGGCTCGTCGGCATGAACCTGTCGCGCATGTACAGCATCGTCCACGACGACAACCTCTCCGTCGGCCGCGTCCAGACGCCCACGCTCGCGATGCTCGTGGCGCGCGAGCTCGAGATCCGCGCGTTCGTGCCCGAGGACTACCTCGAGGTGGTCGCGACGTTCGGCGCGCAGGCCGACGGCCCCGAATCGCAGCCGTACCAGGGCACGTGGCAAAGGCCCGGGCCGCGCAAGGACGCGACGCGCCTGCCGCCCGACGCCATGCAGGCCGACGCCATCGTCCAGCGTGCGAAGCGCGGTCTCGCGCGCGTGGAGTCGGTCGATCGTCAGGTGAGGCGCGTGCCGCCGCCGGAGCTCTACGACCTCACCGAGCTACAGCGTCATGCGAACCGCCTCTTCGGCTACACGGCGCAGCGCACGCTCGAGATCGCGCAGAAGCTCTACGAGCGACGGAAGCTGATCAGCTATCCGCGAACCGATAGTCGCCACATCTCGCGCGCGATCGAGGGCACGCTGCCTGCGATCACGGCGGCGCTTGCGCCGATGTATCAGGGGCTGGTGGCCGCGGGGACGGGTACGCGGCCGCTCGGCCCGCGCTTCGTCGACGATGAGCGGGTCAGCGATCACCATGCGATCCTCCCGACCGCGGCGAGGCCGCCGGCCGATCTCGCCGCGGACGAGCGCGCGATCTACGACCTCGTGTGTCGGCGGCTGCTCCAGGCCTGGCATCCCGAGCACGTCTACGGCGTGACCACGGTGCTCACGGCGATCACGTGGAACGACCAGAAGGATCGCTTCACGAGCTCGGGCACGAGCATCGAGAACGTCGGGTGGAAGGTCCTCGAGCTCTCGCGCGCCACGACCGAGGTGACGCTGCCGGGCGGTCTGACCCCCGGCATGCCCCGCCGCGTGCTCGACGCCAAGGCCGTCGCGCGCAAGACGAAGGCGCCGCCGCGCTTCACCGACGGCACGCTCCTCACCGCGATGGAGACGGCGGGTCGCACGCTCGACGAGAAGGAGCTCTCGAAGGCCATGCGCGAGTGCGGCCTCGGCACGCCGGCAACGCGCGCCGCAATCCTCGAGACGCTCCTTCGTCGTGACTACGCGGTCCGCGACGGCAAGCTCCTCGAGGCCACGGAAAAGGGCGTGTCCCTCATCTCGATGGTGCACGAGCACGTGAAGAGCCCGGCGATGACGGGCGAGTGGGAGGCGAAGCTAGCCGGCATCGAACGAGGCGAGGTCGATCTCACCTCGTTCATGACCGACATCGAGCGCTACGTCCGCGAGGTCATCGGCAACGTCCCCGACGCTCCCTCGCGCGCGCCCCGATCGTCGAGCCCGAGCTCCCGACCATCGGCGTCGGCCCCGACCTCGGCCCCGACCTCGAGCTTGGTCCCGCCCCGCACTGCCCGCTCCTCCGACCTCAAAGTCCTCCTTCACTCCTCGTTCGGCTTCCGTGACTTCCGCCCTTATCAAGAGGACGTCTGCCGCGCCGCCGCGGGCGGAGCCGATGTCCTCCTCGTGATGCCCACCGGAGCAGGCAAATCCCTCAGCTCCCAGCTCCCCGGCATCGCGCGCGGCGGCACGACGCTCGTGGTCAGCCCGCTCATCGCCCTCATGGAGGACCAGGTCTCGGCCCTCCAGAAGCGCGGCTTCGCCGCCGAGCGCATCCACTCGGGCCGCGATCGCGCCGACTCGCGCCGCGCCTGCCGTGCCTACCTCGACGGCGAGCTCGATTTCCTCTTCATCGCCCCGGAGCGCCTCAAGGTCCCCGGCTTCCCCGCGATGCTGGCGCGGCAGAAGCCGACGCTCATCGCGATCGACGAGGCGCACTGCATCTCGCAATGGGGCCACGATTTTCGCCCGGAGTACCGCATGCTCGGCGAGCGTCTCCCGGAGCTCCGGCCTGCGCCCATCATCGCGCTCACCGCGACCGCGACGCCCACTGTGCAGGACGACATCGTCAAGGAGCTGCGTCTGGCATCGCCGTCGCGCTTCATCCACGGGTTCCGCCGCACGAACATCGGCGTCGAGGTCGCGACCAAGAACCCGGGCGAGCGCGCCGAGGTCGTGCGCCGTCTCCTCTCTGACCCCGCGCAGCGCCCCGCGATAGTCTACGCGCCGACGCGCAAGGAGGCCGACGCGCTCGCGAAGGCGCTCTCGAAGCAGCGCATGCGCGCGGCCGCGTATCACGCGGGCCTCGCCACGAACGTTCGCGACGACGTGCAAACGCGCTTCCTCGGGAGCGCGCTCGACGTCATCGTCGCGACGACGGCGTTCGGCATGGGCATCGACAAATCGAACGTCCGCACCGTCCTCCACACCGCGCTCCCCGCGTCACTCGAGGGGTATTACCAGGAGATCGGCCGTGCCGGACGGGATGGCGAGCCGTCGCGCGCGGTGCTCCTCCACTCGTTCGTCGACACGAAGACGCACGACTTCTTCTTCGAGCGCGATTACCCGGCGCCCGAGGTGCTCGCCAAGATCCAGAAGGCGATCCGCGCGGACGGGATCCCGGCGCCCGAGCTCGCGGCGCGCTCGCGTGTGGGTGCGGACCTCTTCGAGAAGGCGCTCGAGAAGCTCTGGGTGCATGGCGGCGCGATCCTCGGCCCGGAGCAGCTCGTCACGCGCGGCGGCGCCGACTGGAAGAGCGCCTACGACCGTCAGCGCGCGCACAAGCGAGAGCAGCTGAGCAAGATGCGTCGTTACGCGGAGACCTCGTCGTGCCGCATGCTGCAGCTGGTCGGCCATTTCGGCGACCAGAACGACTCGGGTATCCCGTGCGGCCTCTGCGACGTATGCGCGCCGAGCACGTCGACCGCGCAGGTGTATCGGCCGGCGACGGCACAAGAGCTCGACGCCGCGACGCGCACCCTCGAGGCGCTGCGCATGCGCGACGGTCGCGCGGTGGGGCAGCTCCACCGTGATCTCTTCGGGCCGCCGCAGGGCGCCTTCGACCGACGCGCGCTCGAGAACGTCCTCGCAGCCCTCGTGCGCGGCGGCCACGTCACCGTCGCGCAAGACGAGTTCGTGAAGGACGGCACCACGATCGCCTTCCAGCGCGTGCACCTCGCGGGCGAGGGCGCGCCGCTCACCGACCTCGAGGTGGTCGTCGTCTCCGAGCCCTCCAAGGCGAAGCGCCCGTGGCGACCCCGCCGCGCCAGCAAGCCGAAGAGCGCGACGAAGCGCCGCCCGCCGCGCCGCAAGAAGACGACGAAGCGCGCGACCTGAGCGACCAGCTCCGGGGCCTGCCGTTGACTGTACCGCGACGATCGGCATGACGCCCCTTGCCGGCCCGGCGACCTCGACTAAGATGCCCCGGCCTGCTCCCGATCTCTCCGATGCACCGTTTTTCCTCCATCATTTCGCTTCTCGGCCGCCTTGCGCCGGTGCTTGCGCTCCTCGCGCTCCTGCTTGCCCCGCGCGCGGCCCAGGCGAAGACGGGGGCGGCCATCGGCGAGCCGCTCCATCTCGAGATCCCCGGGTCGCCCGACGCCTTCTATTACAAGCCGCGCGCGAAGGGCCCGAAGCCGATCCTGATGTACCTCCATGGTCGCGGCGGGAACCCTGCCGAGGACTGTCGCAAATGGGCCAAGGTCGGGAGCCAGTTCGGCTGGGTCGTGTGCCCCGCCGGGCCTGGTGACAATGGCAACGGCGGCCGTACCTGGTCCGATCCAGGCTCCGCGCAGAAGGTCATCGACGGCACCGTGGATGCGTTGCGTGCAAAGTACAAGGGTCGCGTCACGCGGCGTGGCAACGTGCTCATCGGCTTCAGCGAGGGCGCTTTCGTCGCGATGCAGGTCGGTCTCAAGGACCAGACAACGTGGACGAAGTGGCTGATCCTGGGGGCGAGCGAGCAGTACTGGGGCGGTGACGTCACCGAGGCTCTCGACGCCGAGACGCGCAAGGTCCGCCGTGTCTATCTCCTGACCGGCGAGAACGACGGCGTCGCGCAGAACACCGTGAAGGTGGGCGACACGCTCAAGAAGAACAAGGTGCCCGTCAAGGTGCGCCTCGTCCCCGGCATGGGCCACGAGGTTCCTGGCGACCGCATGGTCAGCACGTACCGCCGACCGCTCGCATGGCTCGTCGCCGCGAAGTAGGCGTCCTCACGCAGATCGTGTGCTAGTCAGGGCTCGTGAACGAGCCCGCTCCCGTGTCGCATAGGAAGCCGCCGCTCGTCCTGGGCATCGCGGGGGGATCCGGGTCGGGCAAGAGCACCATCGCCAAATCAATCCTCGAGGCGCTGCCCGAGGGGCAGGGGATCCTCCTCCAGCAGGACCATTACTACCGGTCGCAGTCGCACCTGCCGCTCGCCGAGCGCGCAAGCGTCAACTACGACCACCCGGACGCCCTCGAGCTCGATCTCCTCACGAGCCACCTCGATCAGCTGCGCACCGGCGCCCCGATCGTCCGGCCTACGTACGACTTCACCACCCACGACCGCGCCAAGGAAGGCCTTCGCCTCGCTCCGGCCCCCGTGATCGTGGTGGAGGGCATCCTCGTCCTCGCCGACGACCGCCTCCGGTCGCGCTTCGAGGTGAAGCTTTTTGTCGATACGGACGCCGACATTCGCCTGATGCGACGGATCCGCCGCGATCTGGAGCAGCGCGGCCGGACGTTCGCCCAGGTCCGCAAGCAGTATTACGAGAGCGTTCGGCCGATGCACCTGGCCTTCGTCGAGCCCTCCAAGCGCTTCGCGGACGTGATCATCCCCGAGGGGGGGCAGAACCGGGTGGCTCTCGATTTCCTGGTTAGTTTCGTGCGCCAAAGAGGGGCCGAGGGCGGCTAAGATAGGGGCTCCCCTGTGAGTGGCCCTGCCGCAGCACCCAAGACCAAGGCTGCCGACCTGCTTCTGCGCGCCCGCGCGCTGCCGCGGCCGCAGTACGATCACGTCGTCGCGCTCGTCCAAGAGCAGAACATTCGCGCCGAGGAAGTGATCATCGACAACGACATCATGAGCGAGGGCGACCTCCTCAGAGCGCTGTCGGCGATCTACCGCACGAACTACCTGACGACCGAGAAGCTCGCGAACGCCGCCATCCCGCGCGCGACCGTGCAGATGATCCCGCGTCGCGTCGCCGAGACACTCGGCGTCTTCCCGGTGCTCTTCGACGCACAGAAGAACGTGCTCAGCGTCGTCACCGCGGACCCGGACAACGAGGACGTGCTTCGCGACATCCAGGTGGTGTCGGGCGCGGGGACCGTGAAGGCGTTCGTCGCGCGGCCCGCCGCGATCGCAGCGGCGATCCGGAAGCACCACGCGAACGACACCCACGCATTCGACGTCCTCACCCGCGCAGCGGCCGTCGACTACGACTTCGGCCAGCAGATCGCCGCTGATGGCCGCGTCAGGCCGGCCACCTTCCGGAAGCCCGCGCCCTCGGCCCCCGAGGAAGAGCGCAAGAGCCCGGCGCCCGCGCCGCCGCGAGTTGCCGCGCCGCCGCTCCCTGCCACGGCGCGCGGCCCGCGCGAGCTCGACGACGATGACGACGACGCGCCGCCTGCTCCGAAGCCGGCGCGTAACCCGCCGCCTGCTCCCGTCACCGGCGGTCGCCCCATTGATTCGGCACGCCGGACCGGGCGCTCGGGCGGGATGTCGCTGTCGGTTCCGCCGCCTCCGCCCGGCGCACCGGAGCAAGGCGCACCCACGCTCGAGGCCCCGATCGCCCAGCTCGCCCAGCCGGCCCGCGCCGCCGCGGTCCCGCGCATCGAGGAGCCTTCGGTCGCGCCTCCCAAGCCGGTGGCCTCGATCCCCGCGGGCCACAAGAAGGGGGCGAACAGCGAGCCGCCGCCGAGCGAGCTCGGGCGAATCAACGTCCTCCAGCACGACACCACGATCGAGCTCCTCACCGTCCTCGTCAGCCTGCTCGAGAACTCGCGACAGGAGCTGCGCGGTCACTCCTCGCAGGTCGCGCGGCTCCTCCGTCGCGTCGCCGAGCGCATGAGCCTCGATCGCGCCGAGACGCAGGCGATGATCGTCGCCGGTCACATCCACGACCTCGGCAAGATGGGTCAGTTCCACCTCACGGCGCTCAACTGCTCCGAGTACGAGGGGCATCGCGTCGCGGCGATGAAGGCCTACGACACACCTCTCCGCCTCCTCGAGGCGGTGCGCCTCACGCCGTCGATCAAGAACGCCGTCTTCCACATGTACGAGCGGATCGACGGCAAGGGCTTCCCGGACAAGCTGGTCGGCAAGGAGATCCCGCTCGGTGCGCGCCTGCTCTCCGTCGCGGATACCTACGCGGATCTCACGCAGAATCCGCGCAATCCGTTCCGCAAGGTGCTCGGCCCCGCCGAGGCGATGAACG
>JANXVA010000471.1 GCA_025351875.1 Myxococcales bacterium
TCCCGAGCTCGACGATAGACACGACATTCGCGTGATGGATGCGTGCGGCGAGCCGTGCCTCGTCGGTGAACATCGTCACGAAGCTCGGCGCGCTGGCGAACTGCGGATGGAGGCGCTTGATCGCGACGAGCCGCTGGAAGCCTGCCGGGCCGCGCCGCCGCGCGAGATAGACGGTACCGACGCCGCCGTCCGCGAGCTTCGCGACGACCTCGTAGGTGCCGATCCGTCGCGGCTCGGAGTCTCCGTTCACGCGGTCGAGTATACGGGCGTCACATGTTGTGGCGCTTCAGGAGTCGGTAGAGATAGGTGCGATCGATCTTCGCCTCGCGCGACGCTTGCGACGACGACTTGTCCGTCCGGAGCATCAAGCGCCGCAGGTATTCGCGCTCGCCGATGTCGGCCCAGCGGTCGCGGAACTCCTTGAACGCCCCGTCGAGCCAGCCCTCGGGGCCGCGGACGGTGAGGCTGGAGTCGGCAGCGGTCGTCACATCGGCCTGGACCAGAGGTGACGGGACGCTCTCGGGCGACGCCGTCGGAGCCGCCTCTGTTGGAGCCGCTTCGGACTCGGCCGGTCCGTCCGAGGCGGTCGCCATCGCGAGCGCGCGCTCGGCTCCGACGGCGAGGACGCGCTCGGCGAAGTTCCGCAGCTCGCGCACGTTGCCGCTCCACGGTAGCTTCATCAGTGTCCCGAGCATGTCGTTCGGGATTTCCTGCGTCTTCGCGCCGAGGAAGCTCTCCAGAAGGAGCGGCAGATCCGCGAGCCGCTCGCGGAGCGGAGGGACGTGGAGCGGGAGCACCGCGAGCCGGAAGAACAGGTCCTCGCGGAAGGCGCCCTGGTTCACCATCTTGCGGAGATCGCGGTGCGTCGCCGAGAGAACGCGCACGTCGACCTTCCGGTACGCGGTCTCGCCGACGCGACGAAGCGTCCGGGACTCGAGGACGCGGAGGAGCTTCGGCTGGAGGGCGAGCGGCAGCTCACCGACCTCGTCGAGGAAGATGGTGCCGCCGTCGGCCGCCTCGAAGGCGCCGACGTGCGCCGCCACTGCGCCGGTGAACGCGCCTCGCGCATGGCCGAAGAGCTCGGACTCGAGCAGATCAGGCGGCAGCGCGGCGCAGTCGACCACGACGAACGGCGCGGCAGCGCGCGGCGATGCGTCGTGGAGCGCGTGCGCGAGGACCTCCTTGCCGGTCCCGGTCTCGCCGCTGATCAGGATCGACGCTGTCGTCTGCGCCATCTTCCCCATCTGGGCGAAGAGCTCCCGCATGACGGCAGTGCGTCCGAGGAGCGTGCCGAAGCTCCTCTCGTTCCAGAGCTCCGCGGGGAGCTGAGGCGCGCCGTAGGTCACCTTGATCTCGGTGGTACCCATGCGGAGCGTCGCGCCATTCGGGACGCGCGCCTCGATGACCTTGACGCCCGCGACGTACGTGCTGTTCCGGCTCCCGACGTCACGCACCCAGAGGCCGTCCTGCTTCGGCGTCAGCTCCGCGTGGACGCGCGAGACGGAACGGTCGGCGATCACGAGCTGAGAGCCAGGCGCCGAGCCTGCGGTGACCTGCTCGCGGAGCTCGACCTCGTGAGGGCCGGCGCTGTCCTTCCACGTGAGGCGCGGGCTCGGCCGCGGCTCCGCAGCTTCGAGCGCGTGCGACTCCACGTAGGTGGCGACGATCGGCGGCTGGTCGTCCGACATCCTCGCCGATAGTAGCGCCACGCCCCGATCGGTGCAGGATCCGCAAATGGCGTCGTAGGACGCGCATGTGGGAACCGTGAGAGGACGTGACGACCCCTCCCACGATTCGAAGCCCAAGAGTGGCGCGCGGCCGCGCTCGTGGGAGACTGCCAGTCTCCCTCGCGTCTCACCTTGGAGCAACATCAATGCTGAAGCGGATCATGCCGGTGGCGGCGCTCTTTGCGGGTCTGGTCGCGTGCACCGCGGCGGGCGATGGCACCGACGAATCGACGGCCAGCAACAAGGGGGCGCTCGGCGGCGCCGCCGGCGCTGCGTGCGCGGGCGCGCAGACGGACACGGTCACGCTCTCGAGCGTCAACATCGACGCAGCCATCATCGACGGCATCCGCATCGCGCCGAGCCCGGCGGGCAACGCCTTTGGCCTCTACAAGCACTCGGAGCGCACGCTCCACTTGCCCTCGCACGTCCCGGGCAACCCGGTCGTCCCGGGCAACCCCGTTCGGCAGGCCTGCGCGGGGCTCGCGCATGCCTGGGACGCGCGCGTCGCCTCGGCAGCCCACGTCATTCACCGTTCGGACAGCAGGGGCTTCCTCGTCCTGCTCGCGAACATGTCGCGCAACAGCTGCGAGGCAGAGATCACGTTCGATTGCGCCAGCGGCGAGGCCCTCTCGATCTCGCCCGCGAGCGAATAGCGCCGCTCCGGCACCCCGGTACGCAGCGCCCGCCCGTAGTCACGGAGCGGGCGCTCGTCTTTGTGTAGGCTCATCGCGTCATGAAGATCCGGGACGTCCACGCGATCGCAATGGAGGCCGCCGCGCGCGGCTGGATCAAACCGCAAGACGTCTGGGCCGTCGCCTGTCGATGGGCGGTGCAGGGAAGCAACGCCGACGCGCACGACATCTTCTTGCGCATCCTCGACACCGAGAAGCTGAAGACGCTCTCGAGCGAACGCGCATCGATGGACACGCAAGCGAGCGACTTCGACGGATCGCTCCCGCCTCCGAGCGACCGTCTCGAGGCGATGCCGGGGCGCATCGCCGGGCCGCGCTACACGCTCCGCGAGGCGCTAGGGTCGGGCGGCGCAGGCGACGTCGTCGCCGCGCTCGATCGCGAGATCCGGCGCGTCGTCGCGCTGAAGACCCTCCAGCGCCACAGGTCGAGCGACTGGGTGGCGAGCTCGCGCTTCGTCGAGGAGGCCCGCATCACCGGGCAGCTCGAGCATCCGAACATCATCCCCGTTTACGACCTCGGCGCGGCCGAGGATGGGCAGCCCTACTACACGATGCGCGTCGTCAAGCGACGCACGCTGCGCGATCTGCTCGCGAGCCCCGCGCAGAGGCAGGACTGGACGATGGCGCGCCTCCTCGGCGCGTTCCTCCAGGTCACGCGCGCCCTCGCCTATGCGCACTCGCGCGGCGTGATCCATCGCGACGTGAAGCCGGAGAACATCCTGCTCGGCGACTTCGGTGAGGTCTATCTCGCCGACTGGGGCATCGCGCGCGTCGACGCGAAGAGCACACTCCAGATCCACGGCGAGGGCTCCACACCGCCCCCGGGTCTGTCGACCCCGGCCGGCACCCTCGGCTACATGGCGCCTGAGGTCCTTCGCGGCGACTGGACCAAGGTCGACCATCGTATCGATCTCTTCGCGCTCGGCGTCGTCATGTACGAGATGCTCGCGGGCGTCGCTCCGTTCGACGGGCGCATCGCGCCCGAGATCATGCTCGCCACGTGCACCAAGGAGCCGCGTCCTCCGCGCGAGCTCGTCCCGGGGACCCCGCTCCTCCTCGAGGACCTCTGCCTCCAGATGCTGGCGAAGGACCCGAACGATCGCCCGCCGTCGTGCGACGACGTGGCACGGCAGATCGAGGAGTTCCTCGAAGGCGCGAAGGAACGCGAGCGCCGGCGCGAGGAAGCGAGGACGCTCTGCCTGCGCGCGCAGGAGATCGTCGCGCGGTTCGAGGCGCTCGAGAAGGATCACGAGCGCCTGCAGAAGGAGGCGGAGGTGCTCCTCGAGCCGATCGTCGGCTGGGAGGCCATCGACAAGAAGCGACCTGGTTGGCAGCGCGAGGATGCTGCCGTCCGCGCCGAGAAGGACGCCGCGCTCGTCCTCGCCGAGGCGATCGAGCTCTACACGAAGGCACTCGGCTACGACGCGGACTCCGAAGAGGCCCACGGCGGCCTCGCGCAGCTCTACTGGTCACGCGCACGCGCGGCAGAGACGGAGCGCGCCGCCGCGCAGCAGGTCTACTACGAGGCGCTGGTGATGGAGCACGACCGCGGCACCTTCACGGCGCTGCTCCGCGCGGATGCTCGCCTCTCGCTGCGCACGAATCCGAGCGGAGCGCACGTCGTGGCCCAGCGCTACCACGAGAACGATCGCGTGCTCGTCCCCTCCGAGGAGCGGTACCTGGGCCGTACACCGCTCGAGGACGTCCGGCTGGAGCCCGGGAGCTACCAGCTCGTCGTGAAGAGCGCAGGGTACCGCGACGTCCGCTACCCGGTGCTCGTCGGCCGTGGTGAGTCGCATGAGGGCGAGCTCAATCTCTATACGGAAGAGGAGATCGGCCCGGGCTTCGTGTACGTCCCCGGCGGGACCGCGATCATCGGCGGCGACTCCGACGCGTACAACGTTCTCCCGCGGCAGGAGCCCTACATCGCCGACTTCGCGATCGCGAAGCTGCCCGTGACATTCCGTGAATATTGCATGTTTCTCGACGAGCTCGAGAAGAGCGACGCCACCCTCGTGCGCAAGCGCGCGCCGTCCGACATGCGCGGCTCCGAGGGGATGTGCGCCATCCTCGGGCCGAAAGGATGGATGCCGTACGAACAGCTCGTCGAGGGCGAGGCTCGCAAGATGTTTCCGCGGGAGACCGACTGGGACGTACCGGTGTCGTTCATCGACTGGTTCGACGCGCGCGCGTTCTGCCGCTGGACGGCCAAGCGCACGGGCGCGCCCGTCCGGCTCGCGACGGAGCTCGAGTGGGAGAAGGCGGCGCGCGGCGTCGACGGGAGGGCCTACCCGTGGGGCGATCGCTTCGACCCGACCTTCTGCAAGATGCGCGACTCACGGCCGTTCGCGCAGCAGCCCGAGCCCGTGGGCACGTTCCCCACGGACGAGTCTCCGTATGGCGTGCGAGACATGGCGGGCGGGATGCGCGAGTGGGTCGGCGACATCGTCGGGCAGAAGGCCGCCGCGGAGCTCGACGCCGAGGCGGAGCCCGCGGAGGGAGCCGAGCGCGCGGAGTCCTCGTGGCGGGAGATCCGCTCCGGCAGCTGGAGCCAGGATCACAAATGGGCGCGCTCTGCGTCGCGCGACGGCTGGTATGCGCTGACGAGAGGTAGCGGTCTCGGCTTCCGTCTCGCCAAGTCACTCAGCCGGAAGGCGTCGACGCAGCGCCCTCGGCGCGAGGGCTGAAGGTCGGCTAAGGTGCTGGCCGTGAGCACCGAACCCCTCAGCTTCACCCTCGAAGGAACCACCGCCGTCGTCCGCATGGATGACGGCAAGGCCAACGCGCTCTCCGAGGCGATGATCGACGCGCTGCTCGCGTCGCTCGTCCGCGCTGAAAAGGAGGCGAACGCGATGGTCCTGGTGGGTCGCACGGATCGCTTCTGCGCCGGCTTCGACCTGAAGGTCATGATGAGCGGCCCCGACAACGCGAAGGCGCTGCTGCGTCGCGGGTCCGATCTGCTCATGAAGCTCTACGGGCTGCCGATCCCGCTCGTCATCGCGTGCACGGGGCACGCGCTCGCGGGTGGTGCGCTCGTGCTCCTCACCGGCGACGTTCGCATCGGGGCGGAAGGCGCCTTCCGCATCGGCCTCAACGAGGTGTCGATCGGGCTGCCCGTGCCGGTCCTCGCGATGGAGCTCGCGCGCGATCGCATCACCGCGACCGAGCTTGGTCGCGCCACGCTGGAGAGCAAGATTTACGGCCCCGACGAGGCCGCGCGCGTCGGTTACCTCGACGTTGCCGTCCCCGCCGCTGACGTCGTCGCCAGGGCGATGGAGGAGGCGACGCGCCTCGGCGGCCTCTCGAAGATGGCCTACGGCGCGACCAAGTCGCGCATGCGTGGCAAGACCATCGAGCACATCGAGAGCACGCTCGAGGCCGACATGGCGAGTATGCTCCCGAGCGGGTGAGCTAGGCCGCGTCCTTCGCGCAGCGAAGGCCGGTCATCCGGAGCTTGAAGCTCGGCGGGTGGTGGATGCGGTTCGTGCTGCGCAGGCCGCCGGCGGGGTAGTTGTAGGCGCCGCCGCGGATCGATTTCTCGCACTCCGTCGGGATCGGGTTCGAGCCCGTGAAGCCCTGCTTGCTCTCGGCGCGCAGCTTGTTCTGCGCGGCGGTGATCTCGTCGCACGTCCCGGGCTTGCCCTCGGCCGCACCGGCGCGGGAATACGCGAGCGGATCGTAGTCGTCCTCGATCCACTCCCAGACGTTGCCGGAGAGATCCTCGTGACCGTACGGGCCGCGACCCGTCGGGTGGGTCGCGACGTCCTCCGTCGAGTTGGTCTCGAAGACGGTACGCTCGCGCGTCGGGGCCTCGTTGCCCCACGGAAAGCGTCGTCCGTCGTCGCCGCGGACGGCTCGCTCGAACTCCGCCTCGCGCGGCAGGCGCTTGCCCTTCCACTTGCAGTAGTCGCGCGCCGCGAACCACGACACGCCAACGACCGGCTTGTTCGGCCCCCTGAACAGACCGCCGAACGTCGCGAGGATCGCCGCGTCGGGGGGCGGACACACCTTCGCGACGACGCACGCGTCGTACGCGGTCTGCGTGATCTCGGTGCGATCCAGCCAGAACGCCGCGACCGTCACGGGATGTGCGGGGTGCTCGTCGCCCTCGCCGCCGCTCTCCGAGCCCATCGTGAACGTCCCGCCGGCGACGAGCAGCATGCCCTCGGGGGCTCCGGCGTCCGTGGCGTTTGCGGCCACGCGCTCGACGGAGGCGTCCGCGCCTGCATCCACCTCGGCGATCGCCGGGCCCGCGTCCGAAGCCGTCGCCGCGTCGAGCGGCACGTCACTCCTCACGTCGGGCGCGACCGCCGAGCCTGCCGGCGCGGGAGATGTCCCCGATCGGCACGCAGACGCAGATGACGCGACGAGAAACCCAGCCACGACCCACGGCGCGCGAACGATCACGACGCTAAATGTGCCTTGCGCCGGCCGCCGAGGGAAACTTCTCACGCTCGGGCGTGGTAAAACCCGCTCGTCCGACGATGATCTCCGTCCAGAAGCTCGTCAAACGCTACGGCTCCGGCCCCCGCGGAAGTAACGCCGTCGACGACGTCTCGTTCGAGGTCGACAAGGGGGAGGTCGTCGGCTTCCTGGGCCCGAACGGCGCCGGCAAGAGCACGACGCTCCGCATTCTCTCCGGCTTTCTGGGGATGACGAGCGGCAAGGTCACCGTCGCCGGCCACGACATCCGCGAGCAGAGCTTCGAGGCTCGCCAGAAGATCGGCTACATGCCCGAGGCCGTCCCGCTCTACCCGGAGATGCGCGTCGCCGAGTACCTCGCATTCCGCGCCGAGCTCAAGCGCGTCCCCCGCCGCGATCGCGCCGGCTTCGTCGATGACGCGATGCAGAAGGCGAACGTCGATGACGTCGCAAACGTCCTCATCGGCAACCTGTCGAAGGGCTACCGCCAGCGCGTCGGCCTCGCGGATGCGCTCGTCGCGCGTCCGCCACTCCTCATCCTCGACGAGCCCACGGCCGGTCTCGATCCGAACCAGATCCGCGAGGTGCGTGAGGTCATCCGCGATCTCGGCAAGGAGCACACCGTCCTCCTCTCGACGCACATCCTCAGCGAGGTCGAGGCGAGCTGCAGTCGCGTCATCGTCATCGCCAAGGGCAAGCTCGTCGCCGAGGGGACGATGGAGGACCTGTCGCGAAAGCGCCGCGCCGCCGGCCTCGTCCTCGTCGTGCGCGGGGACAAGGAGCGCGCGCTCGCGGCCGTCGGCGCCGTGCCCGGCATCGCGAAGGTCACGTGCGAGGACCCTCCTGCGACGTCGGCCGGCACGCACGAGCTCCGCTGCGCCTGGCAGAAGAAGCTCGACGACGCCGGCACCGCGGGCGCCATCGAGCAGGCCGTCGCCGCGCTCGTCGCGGCGGGCTGCTTCGTGCGCGAGGTCCGTGCGGTCCGCAGCTCGCTCGAAGAAGTCTTCGCCGAGCTGACGAGCTCCGCCGCGCCCGTGCCGCTCGACCCCGAGCCTCCGCCCGAGGCTCCGGCCGACCCCGAGGCCACCTCGTGAGGAGCTTCTGGCCGATCTACAAGCGCGAGCTCTTCGCGTTCTTCGTGACGCCGCTCGCCTGGGTGCTGATCACCGTGTTCCTGTTCATCCAGGGGATGCACTTCTTCCTGCTCGTCGACCACTTCGCGAGCATGGGGCCGGCCGCGAGCGATCAGACGCCCATTCAAGCGTTCTTCGGCAACACGGTCCTCCTCTACCTCGTGCTCTTCCTGCTCATCCCTCCGATGACGATGCGCCTCTTCGCCGAGGAGCGTCGCAGCGGCACGATCGAGCTGCTCATGACCGCTCCGGTGTCGAGCTGGAGCGTCGTGCTCGCGAAGTACGCATCGGTCCTCACGACGTACGTGGCGATGTGGGCACCGACGGCCTTCTATCTCGTCATCCTCCAGCGGAGCGGCGAGGTCGACTGGGGCGTCGCCGCGTCCGCGTATCTCGGCGTGTTCCTCGTCGGCGCTGGCTACCTCTCGCTCGGGCTCCTCATGAGCGCCGTGACCACGAGCCAGTTTCTCGCGCTCATCATGACGGCGCTCGTCGTCCTCGGTCTCTTCATCCTCGGCGTCGGCGAGTTCGTCACGCGCGAGGGCACGCTGATGCACGCCGTCTGCTCGCACGTCTCGATCTGGGCGCACATGAACGACTTCGCGTCCGGCATCGTCGATACGCGTCGCATCGTGTTCTACGGCTCGTGCGCGATTCTCCCGCTCTTCGTCACCGTGCGCGCCGTCGACGCGTGGAGGTGGGGCTGATGGCCAAGGAGCCCGAGAAGAAGCGGAGGCTTGCGGCGATCGACCCGGGGCACGCCTCGCAGTTGCTCGGCGTGGTCGCTGCGATCGTCGTCGTCGTGCTGCTCAACGTGGCCGTGGCGCGCCGCTTCACGCGCTGGGACTGGACCGCGAGCAAGCGCTACTCGTTGTCTCCGGCCACGGTCCAGACGCTCCACGATCTGCCCGAGCCGGTTCAGGTCTGGGTGCTCATCGGCACCGCCGACCCGCTCGAGCAGAGCGTGAAGCAGCTGCTCGTGGCCTACCAGGGAGAGACGACCAAGCTGGACATCCGCTACGTCGATCCCGACCGCGACACCGTCGCGCTCGAGGACGTGCGCAAGCGCTTCAAGATCGAGACGGGTCGCACCGAGGACGGTCACGTCGTCGCGGATGCCGTCGTCGTCGTCGCCCGCGGGGACCGCCACTGGTTCGTCACCGCGAGCGAGATGGTCGAGGTCGCCAACGACGAGACCAAGGTGCGTCCTCGCGAGGAGCGCGCGATCACCGGCGCGATTCGCAGCGTCCTCGGCGGGGCGAAGACCAAGGTGTGCTTCACGACCGGTCACGGCGAGCTCTCTCCGGCCGACGCTGGAGACCGTGGCGCGGGCGCCCTCAAGGAGGTGCTCGACAAGGACAACTACGCCGTCGCGCTCGTCGACCTCGCCGCGCCGAACGTGGGCAAGCCGCTCGACGACTGCGCCGTTGCCGTGGTCGCCGGTGTCCACGCGCCGTTCGCGAAGGAGGAGGCCGAGCGCCTCCGCACATGGCTGCTCGAAGGCGGGAACCTGCTGCTCGCCGCGAGTCCGCTCGGCGGCCCCGCCGGACTCGAGCGCGTGCTCGGGCCCTTCGGCATCGCGCTCGACGACGTCGTGGTCACCGAGCAAGAGGCCGACGTTGCGCTCCCTGACAGCGGCGGCTTCCGCTTCGTCGTGCAGCCGCGCCAGCACCCGGTGACGACCGCACTCGTGAAGACGAAGGAGTCTCGCGACGTCCCGCGCACCGTCGTGAGCCTCACGCGATCCATGCATCGCGCTACCGAGCCCGGCGCCGTCAATGCCTCGGAGCTACTCGGCACGTCGGCGAGCGCCTACGGGCTGCGCGGCATCGAGGGCGCCGCGGACTGGACGGAGACGCCCGCGAAGCGCCCAGGCGACCTGGCCGGGCCGCTCTCGGTCGCGATGGCCGCCGAGCGTCCGCGGAGCTCGGCAGCGGCGCCGCACGGTCCGCGCGTCGTGGTGGTCGGAACCGCGAGCGTCCTCTCCGGCGAGGCCTTCCGCGAGCTCCCGGCTTACCGAGGCGGCGCGCTCTTCGCCGAGAGCGCGATCTCGTGGCTCGCGGCCAAGCCCCAGGTGCTCGACGTCCCCGAGAAGGCGATCGTCGGCGCGGGTATGCGCGTCGACGAGGAGTCGCGCAGCACGATCCGTCGCTACGTCGTCCTCTTCATGCCTGCGACCGTCGGGCTGCTCGGGATCGCGATCGCGCTCTTCCGTCGTGCCGGTGAAGGTCGCCCTCGCGGCGCGAAGGCGAAGGACGAGAAGCCGCCTCGCGCCAAGCGAAAGAAGAAGACGGGGTGAAGAAGCACGCGGCGACCATCGTGCTCGTCGTCCTCGCGCTGGGCCTCGGTCTCTGGCTCTGGCGGGATCGCGATCGCATCACCGAGGGGGAGCGAAAGAGCCGGGAAAACAACGTCTTCGTGGTGTGGCGGCGCGATGAGCTCACGAAGGTGAGCATCGCCCACGACGGCGAGACGGTGGTGCTCGAGCGCGATCGCCCCACCGGCGACAAGGCCAAGGGCGAGGGCAAGGAGGGGCAGTGGCGCATGACGTCGCCTCGCAAGGAGCGTGCGGACGCCGTCGCGGTGGAACGCCTGCTCTCGACGCTCGAGCTCGCGACCGCCGCGCGCAAGGTCGGTTCGGGCGTGGCGCTCGGTCTCGAAGCACCACGCGCCGTCGGCCACGTGTGGATGGGCAGTCTCGATCTCGCCTTCATGCTTGGCGGGTCGGCACCCACGCCAGAGGGCTCGAGCTACCTGCGCGTCGGAGCCGACCCGCCCATCGTCGTATCGAAGGAGCTCACCGCGGCGCTCCTCGCTCCTGCGGAAACGTATCGCGACCGCACCGTCGTTCCCTACCTCGCGACGGAGCTCTCGCGCTTCGAGGCGAAGCACGATGGCGGAGCGTTCACCCTCGAGCGCATCGACGACCAGTCGTTCCGCGTCGCCGAGCTCGGCGTGCTCGCCTCGCGCGCTGGAGTCGAGCAGCTGTGGGCCGCGCTCTCGGAGATCCGCGCAGAGGGGTTCCCGAACGACGCCGACATCGAACGACTCACTGCTCACCCCGCCGTCACGCTGAAGCTGACCCCGAAGGACACGACCAGGCCGCCGGCCGAGCTCGTCCTCGGCGAGGCATGCCCTGGGCACCCGGCCGACATCGTGGTGCTTCGCCGCACGCCGTCGCGCGCCGCCGCGTGCGCGCCGAAGGACGTCGTCACGACGTTCCTCGCGAGCCCGGCCGCGCTCGTCGAGAAGCACGCGGTGCCTCTTCGCATGGACGAGATCGAGGAGCTCCGCCTCGAGCACGAGGGCGGCAAGGCGCTCGAGCTCGCACGCAAGGGCGCGGGCTTCCACCTTCGCTCGCCGGAAGATCGAGATCTCACCAGCGGCGAGGCGGACGCCGCGACGGAGCTCGTCACGCGCATCGCTCATGCCGAGGCCACCACGGTGACACGCGGCGGCGGACCGTTCGCGTCGGTCGGTCGCGTCGTCGTACGCTTCGGAGGAGATCACGAACAGATCCTCGAAGTGTCCGCGGCGGGCGCTGAAGGTGGCCGCGCGACGCTGCGGCGGTTGCTCGATGACGCGCGCCTCGACGTCGACGCCAGCGTGCTGCGCTACCTCGTGCCACGCGCGACGAGCGTTCGGCCGCGGTCGATGCTCGAGGACCCCACGCGACGGCCGACGCGCGTGCTCCTTCGGTGCGGCAAGGAGCAGGAGCTCGTCGATCGCGGTGAGGGCTTTCGTCTCGTCGCCCCTGCTGGCTACGAGACGGATGGCGCGATTGGCCAGCTCGTCGATGCCTTCACGAAGGGACACGTCGATGCTTGGGTCGCCGATGCCGACGACGGCTCGTTCGGGTTCACGAAGGAGGGATGCCGCGTCGTGCTCGCGTTTGCCGACGGCAATGCGCCGGTCACGGTCTGGTTCGGCGCCGAGGCCGAGGGCGGCGTCTACGCGCGCGTCGATCCGCGCCCCGGCGTGCTCGTCGCCCCCCGCGCGATGCATGACCTCGCGAAGAGACTCTACGTGAGTCGCGGGCTCCTCCGCACCGAGGCTGCGCGCATCGAGAGCGTGCGTGTCACCTCCGACGGCAAGCTCCTACCGCCTCGCGACGTCTCCGAGGTCCGTGAGGCGGTGGCCGGGCTCTACGCCCTGCGCGTCGTCTCGTTCGACAACCCCGAGGGACCGGCGAACCTCGTCATCGAGGTCGCGCTCGACGAAGGGGGACCTCGCAAGCGGATCACGTGTCGCTCGATCTCGCCGACGGAGCGCCACTGCGGGCTCGACGGCGTGCGCGCGACCTTCGTTGTGCCCGAGTCCAAGCTCGCGCCGCTCCTGCCCGCGCTCCCGCGCGACGCCGGGGTCGAGGCGGACCGTTAGGTGGCCCTGGCTAGCTCCGCGACCTTGCTTCGGGGGATGACGGTGTAGTGCGCCGGTGGAGACTCCTGGGCCGGCGGTGGCGGCGCCGCCGGGAAACCCCATGAATATTGCGCCGAGCGGCGGGGCAAGATAACGAACGTCTCGTGGTACCTCGTCCGGTCGTGAAGTGGGCCGGAGGCAAATCGCGCCTTCTCGACCGCCTCATGAAGCGTCTGCCGGCGGGTCGGTTCGCCACGTACGCCGAGCCATTCTGCGGTGGGGGCGCGATGTTCTTCGCGCTCGCGGCCGAGCCCGTCCGCCGGTTCGAACGCGCCTTGCTCGCGGACAAGAACGCAGAGCTCGTCGCGCTCTACCAGGCCATCAAGCTCGACGTCGAGCCGCTCATCGATCGCCTCCAAGGCTACCAGGACGACTACCTGCGCCTCGGGGACGACGAGCGCCGCAAGCGCTTCTATACCGTGCGTGCGCTCACCACGGAGCAGATGAGTCCCGTCGACCGGGGCGCGCGTCTGCTCTTCCTCAACAAGACGTGCTTCAACGGTCTCTGGCGCGTCAATGCGAAGGGCCACTTCAACGTGCCGTTCGGTAAGTACGCGAGCCCCCGCATCCTCGACATCGAGGTGCTTCGCGCGGCGCACGAGGCACTGTCTGTCGCCGACATCCGGCTCGCCGATTTCTCCGAGGTCACGCGCGAGCTGCGTCGCGGTGACTTCGTCTACTTCGATCCGCCCTACGTGCCCGTCTCGAAGACGGCGAACTTCACCGCGTATGCTTCGGCGCGCTTTGGGCCTGCCGAGCAGGACCGCCTCGCTACGGAGCTCGCGGTCCTGAGGAAGCGCGGCGTGAGCGCCATGCTGTCGAACGCGTCCACCGCCGAGATGCGAACCCTGTACGAGGGGCACGGTTTCTTCGTGGACACGATCCTGGCGGCGCGCGCGATCAACTCGGACCCGAGCAAGCGCGGCGACGTGAGCGAGCTCGTGGTGACGACCTACGAGACCGGGGAGGCTCGGCCCGCGAAGCCCGCGAAGCCCGCGAAGCCCGCGAAGCCCGCGAAGCCCGCGAAGCCCGCGAAGCCCGCGAAGAAGCCGGCACGGCGCAGGGCGGCGGGATGAGCGATCACTCGCACAAGCTCGCGCCCGACGACTACATCCGGCTGAAGGTGAAGGCCGAGCTCCGCAAGCGCCTCCGCGGTGTCCGGAAGACGACCCCCGCCGAGGCTTGCGCGGAGCGATCGCGCGCGCTCGTCGCACGGCTCGAGGTCCACGAGGCCGTCGCCGCCGCGAGGACGATCGCGCTCTTCTGGCCCATCGTCTCCCGCCACGAGGTCGACCTGCGGCCACTCGACACGACGCTCCGCGCTCGTGGCGTTCGGATCGCTTACCCCGCGATCGACGCCGAAACGAACGTCATGACCTTCCGCTTCGTCGACGACGTGAGCGCGCTCGAGGACAAGGGCTACGGCTTCATGGAGCCCGCGGCTGGTGCGCCGCTCGCGACCGCGCTCGATGCGATCATCGTCCCGGCGGTCGCGGTCGATCCGACGGGGCATCGCATCGGGTACGGCGCCGGGTACTACGATCGGACGCTTCCTTCATTTGCCCCGCCCGCGGTGTCGATCGCCGTGGCGTACGACTGGCAGCTCGTCGCCGAGGTGCCGGCGACCGAGTTCGACGTGCGCGTCGGGTGGGTCGTCACCGACATCCGCAGCTTCGACGCGCGCTGACGGTCGTCAGGCGCCTGCAGCGCGCGTCGAATTCGTGAACAGATCGGCGATCGCCGGACACTTCTCGGAGCACGTGGTTTCCGCCGGGCGACGCGCCTGCGGTCCACGACGTCGCCCAGGCGTCTTCGAACGAGCTCGGCGCGCCCGCCGGACCTCCGAGCGACGCGTGCAGGTGGGCTGCGACCTCGTGCTCGATCTCGAGTCGTGCGAGCTCACCATCTCGGGGCGTCGCGTGGCGCTGACGAGGCTCGAGTAGCGCAATTCGATTCGGCGCGCAGCGGATCGTCGACTGCTCAACCGTCGGCGTTTCTTTCCCCGTTCCTCCCTTGCTCCCCCAAATGTGCGCCATTTGTTGAGTGGCTGAATGTGGAACAAGGTGTGCAGAGAAGTCGGGGTGCTCCCCCGCCACTTCCTTCTGGCCACCTCCCTCCTCGCGATGCTCGCCGCCGCTGGCTGCTCGTCGGCCGGGGCGGACGCCGCGACCGCGAGCGAGGACCAGACGTCGTCTGCCGTCTCGCGCGACTTCGCCAAGCACCCGGCGATCCTCGAGCTCGACGACGGCGACCAGATCTACGCGCTGAGCGACCCGCACGGAGGCTACGAGACGCTGCTCACGCTGCTCGCCGCGAACCACCTCATCGCCGGACCCGACGCCGACCCGGCGAGGGTGAAGTGGTCGGGCGGTGCGGCGACTCTGATCATCGCCGGCGACCTCATCGACAAGGGGGCGAAGTCCCTCGAGGTGATCGACCTCGTTCGGTCGCTCGAGGCGCAGGCACCTCGAGCCGGTGGGCGGGTCGTCGCGACGATGGGCAATCACGAGGCCGAGTTCCTGCTCGACCCGAAGAACCACAAGGCGCTCTCCACCGGAATGGACACGGCGGGCATCGACGAGGAGCTGAACGCGCAGAGCATTGACCCGAACCAGCTCGCGGCGGGCACCGACGCGGCCGGACGCGGGCGCTGGCTGGCGTCGCTACCGTTCGGCGTCCGCGTGAAGAAGTGGTTCTTCTCCCACGGCGGCAACACGCAGAAGATGTCGATGAAGGACCTGACACACAAGCTCGAGAGCTCGCTCGCGCACAACGGCTTCGGTGACAAGGACATCACGGGCAGCGACTCGATCCTCGAGGCGCAAGGGTGGTACGGCAATCCCAGCGACGGAAACGCGGGCCAGAGAGAGGCCGACGCGCTCGGCGTCTCGCACATCGCCTTCGGTCACGATCCCGGCGCGTTCAACGAGCACGGGAAGATCCGGCAGTCGAAGAACGGCGTCCTCGTGAAGCTCGACGTCGCGATGGGGCTTCATGAAGGCACAGGCAGCGGCGTGAGCCCCGGAGCGATCCTTCACGTGTCCACCCAGGGCCATGACGTGGCGGAGGTGCTCGACGAGAAGGGCCACGCGACGCCGCTCGACTGAGCGTCGTTCTGGCCAGAGCCTGCTGGCTTGGCCGTGCACACGTGAGCCCGAGGTGCCGCTGGCTCGTCGTGACGGAGCGCGCTAGTTTCCGTTACGGTGCGGGCCGCGGCCCTTGGCGCGGCACTCGGCGCAGGTGCCGTACATCTCGTGCTTGTGGCTCAGCAGCTCGAAGTCGTACCGCGCGGCGATCTTCTCCTGGAGCTCTTCGATCTTCGGCTCTTCGAACTCGATGATCTTCGTGCAGGAGGTGCAGATGAGGTGGTCGTGATGCGACGCCTCGTCGGCGAGCTCGTAGCGTGTCAGGCCATCACCGAACTTGCGCTCGAAGGCGACGCCGCATTCGGTGAGGAGCTTCAGCGTCCGGTAGACGGTCGCGTAGCCGACCTTCGGGTCCTGCTGTCGCACCTCGGCGAGGAGCTCCTCGATGCTGATGTGATTCGGCGCCTTGAAGAACGTCTCGACGATGAGCCTTCGCTGATCGGTCGAGCGCAGTCCCCGCCGATTCATGTGGTCGGTGAGCAGCTCGCGAAAGTGATCGAGGTTGGGCATTTCGGCTAGACGGCGCGTGCTGTCTTCTCGAGGTGACCTGGCCATCGCTCGCTCCCCCCGCCCTGACGAACCGACCGCGCACTGATGATGTCGCCTTGGTCCCCCGGCCCGTCAAGTCGGAACGGCCCCAAGGCAGGTTTAGCGGGCCATGTAGGTGCCCACGCAAGGGCAGGAAGATCACCGGGATAGGGTAGATTCGCGAGCGTCGATGCGCGCTACCCCCCTCCCGCTCGTCGCGCTCGTGCTCGCGCTCTCGTTCGCGACGTCCGAGGCCACCGCCCAGGAGGTGGTGCGAGCGCAGGCGCAGGACGACGAGCCGCCCACGACACCGGTCGCGCTTCATCATGACGTCGCCCTCGATCTCGTCGCGACCGGCGTTCTCGCGGCCGGTCTCGTGACGTGGACCGCGGTGAGGCAGAGGGCGCTCCCCGCGTCGTGCGTGATCTGCGACGGCGTCGGTCGTGGCGAGGTGAACGGGGTCGACGACCTCTTCCGGACCGCGTTTCGTCGCCGCGACGGCGCAGCCGCGGACACCGCGGGCGACATCGTCACCTACGGCGTCGCTCCCGCGATGGGCCTCGCGCTGACGATCGGCGCGGCCGCTGCCGACCGCCGTAGCGACGAGGCACCGCTCAACGCGCTCCTCGTGGCCGAGGCATCGCTCGCCGCCATCGCGGCGAACGAGGCGTTCGGCGCGCTGCTGAGGCGTCCTGTTCCCTCCGCCGCGAGCCAGGGTGACGACTCCATGTCGTCCTTTCCTTCCGGGAGCGCGGCGTCGATCATGGCCATCACCGCGGCGAGTGCGACGATCGCGACGCTGCGCGGCTATCGTCTCGCGCCGCTCGTCTGGATCATGGGGACCACGGTCGGGCTCACGGCGACGTACCTGCGCATCGCCGCCGACAAGAGCTACCTCACAGACGACCTCGCCGGCGCCGCGATCGGGATGAGCGTGGGTGCGCTCGTCCCGCTCGTGCTCCACCGCCGCATCGAGCCCGGTGCGACGACCGCGCGAGCGCACTGGCTCGAGAGCGCGACGCTCACGACGCGCACGGTGCCCGGCGGTCGCGTCCTCGGCGTCGGCTGGTCCCTCTAGCCTTACGGGCGTTCGACCGGGAGACCCTCGGCCTCCCACGCGAGGATGCCGCCCTCGAGGAACGCGAGGGGCGTACCCGTCTCGGCCATCTTCTCGACGAGCTCCTTCGTCTTCTCGCCGGCGCGATCGTAGAGGACCGGTTGACCCGGGAGCATGAAGAGCTCGGCGAGGCGCGTCTCGATCTCGTCGATCGGGAGGCTCTTCGCGCTCGGCAGGTGCGCGCGGCCGTAGGCGGAGGCGTCGCGGACGTCGACCGGGGTGATGACACCCTGCTTGAGCAGCTCCGCGACCTCACGCGCCTTCAGCGCGCCTTCCTGGCGCGGGAGGAACGGCTCGACCATCGCGCGTAGCTGCTTGCGCGAGAGCGCGCCGACCTGCGCGTCCCCCAGCTTCTGGTCGACGAAGAGCATGAACGTCGGCACCTGCTGCAGGCGCAGCTGGCGCGCGAGCGTCGGCGATTTTTCGATGTCGCATTTGACGACGCGGATCTTTCCTTCCATCTCCTTCGCGAACGCCTCGAGCTCGGGCGCGAGCGCCGCGCACTGCGCGGACGTGTCGAGCATGAACTCGACGAGGACGGGGATCTCGCTGAGGAGGACCTGCTGCTCGAAGTCGCGCTCGGTGACGGAGGGAAGGTTGTCGCTCGAAGCCGGCGTGCCGGGCTTTGCTGCTGGACCTTTGTTGCCGCCGAAGATGTGCATGGTGAGGGATTCCGTAACTCATCCCAGCGCAGGAACCAAGCCCTCGTGTGCGAGGAATCAGCCTGTATTGCGCAGTCCGGCCGCGATCCCGTTGATGGTGAGGAGCAGCGCACGATCGAGCTCGTGTGGGACCTCGCGGCCCTCCGCGACGAGCGCGCGCTTGCGCCGCAGGAGCTCGAGCTGGATGAAGCTCAGCGGGTCGACATAGGGATTTCGTAGCTCGATCGACCGCGCGAGGGTCGATGCAGGCGCAAGCACCGTCGCCCGATCGAAGATGAGCATCAGCGCACGTTCGGCCCGCCCGTGGTCGAGCGCGATCTTGAAGAAGAGCCGGCGCGCGGCGACGTGGTCTCGCGCGAGGCTCGCGTAGCGGCGCGCGATATCCATGTCCGCGGTCGCGAGGGAGACGGCGACGGCGTCCAGCGTCGAGGCGAAGAACGGCCACTCGGTGTGCATCCGTCGCACCGTCGTGAGGCCGCGCGTGTCGATGAGCTGGAGGAGCGCACGCCCGGCGCCGAACCAGCCAGGCACCATCTGGCGTGACTGGGTCCAGGCGAAGACCCACGGGATCGCGCGAAGGTCCTCGAGCGTCGGCTGCTTCTTCTCGGTTCGCCGCGAGGGACGCGAGCCAATGTTGAGGAGGGCGATTTCCGCGAGCGGCGTGGACTCCGAGTAGTACTCGACGAACGACGGATCACCGACGAGCTCGCGGTAGGCATCGAGGCTGGTCTGCGCCGCCGCGGCGAATGCCTCCTCGAACGCGCTATGGTCGACGGGCGCATCGAGCGAGGCTCCGAGGACGCCGCTCGCCGTGATCTCGAGGTTGCGCTCGGCGATCTCGGGGAGCAAGTACTTCCAGCCGAGCACCTCGCCCTGCTCGGTCAGCTTGAAGCGTCCGTCGATGGAGCCCGTCGGAAGGCTCTCGATCGCGCGCTGCGAAGGACCTCCGCCGCGCCCGATCGAGCCGCCGCGCCCGTGGAAGATCTTGAGGCGCAGGCCGCTCCGTTTGCCGACATCGACGAGCCGCTGCTGCGCCCGGTAGAGCGCGAAGGACGACATCAGGATGCCGGCGTCCTTGTTCGAGTCGGAGTAGCCGATCATGATCTCCTGCACGCCGCCGCGGAGGTCGAGGTAGCGCCGATAGGTCGGCTGCTTCGCAGCAAGCTCGACCTCGGCCGGGCAGCGCTCGAGGTCGGCGAGCGTCTCGAAGAGGGGAACCACGGAGACGTCAGCGACGCCGTCGGCGGGGCGATAGAGCCCAGCTACGCGCGCCAGGACGAGCGTCGCGAGCATGTCCTGATGCCCGTGGGCCATGCTGAGGATGAAGGATTCGGCGCCGCCGTTCGCGGTGACCGCGCGGATGTGCGCGACGGCCTCCATCGCGCGCATGCCGGGAGCGTCTGCACGCGGCGGCGTCCGCTCCGCCGCGAGCGCACGCTCGAGCACGGCCGTCTCCAGAGGCGCGCCGTCGGCGATCCAGAGCGAGGTCCGCGCCGCCTCGCGCACCCATTCGGCAGGAACGCGCACGTCCAGCTGCGCGAGATGAAAACCGAACGTCTCCACCTGACGCTCGAGGCCGCGCACGAGGCGGAAGCCGGCGCGCGTGCCGCGGTTCGCGGCGAGCGACCGTGCCATCAGATCGAGGTCGGCGAGGAGGGCAGAAGGCGCGGCGTACGCCTGCGCGGGCAGCTCGAGCCTCGTCTGCCCGGCGTGGCGCGCGACGGTCACGGCGAGCCGCGTCGCTTCCAGCCGCGCATGTGCGAAGCGGAGCTTCTTCCGGTACGGCTCGCCCTTGGTCGTGGCCTCGAGCTGCGCGGCGACCGCGGGCATCGCGGCCGTGTCGCGTTCGAGAGACGCGATCAGCTCCTCGCTGGCGGGGACGCGCTGCGTGCTCTGCGAGAGCGCCTCACCGAGCGCATCGAGCGCGTCGAGATACCGGTGCATGACGCGCGCGGCTTGCGCGTACGCGGTATCGAGCGAGACCTCGGGCGTGACGTTGGGGTTGCCGTCCATATCGGCACCTACCCACGAGCCGAAGCGCAGGATCGACGAGGGGATGCGAACGCCCTCGCCGAAGGCGGCCTTCGCCTCCCGCTCGAACACCTCGTAAAAGCCCGGGATGAGGGGGAAGAGCACCTCCTCTAGGTAGAAGAGCGTGTTTTTCACCTCGTCGCCCACGCGCGGTTTGTCGCTGCGGAGCTCGTCCGTCTGCCAGAGCGTGGTCACCTCCTCGCGGAGGAGCTCGTCGAGACGCGCGCGCTCGTCGGGCACGAGCTCGCTGCGATCGCGACGCGTGAGGAGCTGAGCGATGCGACGATGCTTGTCGAGGACGGTCCGCCGCTGCGCCTCGCTCGGATGCGCGGTGAACACGAGCTCGATCGATGCGCGTGCGAGCAGCTCGTCGAGCTGGGCGCGCGTGCTCTTCTGCGCGAGGCGCCGCAGCTCGAAGGAGAGCGAGCCTGGCTGCGGCGTCTGCTCGCGCGCGTAGTCGCGCCGCCGCCTCGAGCGATGGTGCTGCTCCGCGAGGTTGACGAGCTGGAAGTAGTGCGTGAAGGCGCGGGCGACGCGCTCTGCCTGCGGCGCGTCGAGCTCGCGAATGATCTCGTTCATGCTCGACGCGGAGGGGCCACGCCGGTCCCGCTTGCGGCGCAGCTTGGCGAGCGCGCGAATCGACTCCTCGAGATCGAGGAGCGCGCGCCCTTCTTGTTCGACGAGCGTGTCGCCGAGGATGTGCCCGAGGTCGTTGATGTCACGTCGGAGAGCGTCGAATGGGTCAG